>CAYZHO010000193.1:0-5089 GCA_964478045.1 uncultured Myxococcales bacterium
TGTCGTCGAAGTAGTCGAGGAAGTGGATGGCGGCCGCCTGCATGTCGTCGAAGGCACCGTTTCGCTGAAGCGAATAGGAAAGATCGAGCACCAGGCTCATGTCGAGCGGAAAGCGGGTGGCCTCGGCTACCGTGGAAACGTCGACGTAGTTCTTGCCGATGATCTTGGCGAAGTATGTGTTTGCTCGCGTTGCCCCGGTCACGGTCACTCGAATCGTGTCCGTGGCTGGCGAGTCAACGGCGACCTCGTAACTGACCGGACCGTTCGTGGCGGCCGCAGCCGAAGCGAAGTTCGCCTCGGCGACCTTGCGGGCCATCCGCTCGATACCGAGTGTGCCTGCGCTCGTGTGGCGCGCGCCGGCCAGGGCCCCGGCGTCCGTTGCGCGCGACAGCTTCGAGGCGGTGACGAACGCCACGCCGAGATCCACGACGAGACCGCTGAGCAGGAAGACGGCCACGATTGCCACGACGAACAAGACGAGAACGACGCCCCTTTGGTCTCTAAGACGCCGGGCTCCGCCCAGCGCCTGCGCGCGCGGGACCTGCTGAGACTTTGACCGCAGCGTCCTGCGCGGCGGCCGGACCCGGCTGGAGCTGGAGCAGCTGCGGCGGGCGGTTCGGTTCGCATGCGCCATAGGCGACCTCCTAGAAGAACGACGATTCGTAGACGAGGTCGGGAAAAACGAGAGAACCCAACCCGGTGAGGTCGAACAGGGGCGCGAACGTGTGAACGACCTCGACTGCGGTGATCGTCTCGCCTGGCTCGAGCGAGCTGATCTGCGGCAGCGCGGCGGGACCACCCGGGCTTCCCACGCGGCTCGGGGCGTCGGCAAGTGCGCCGTAGCGATACTGTTCGACCACCCATGGCGTCGCACTCGTGGTGCTGCGCCGCCGCACGCGGCTGATGATCACCCCACCCTGATTGGCCAGGTCCAGGGCATCCTCGGCAGCGAGCAGCGCCGCATAGGCCGCGTCGGGATCCGTTCCGCGTGACACGAGATTGCCTGCTTCGCGCACGAGATCGTTGACGCCTTGGTAGAGGTAAACGAGGCGGCCGAGGTCGACCGATGCCATGATCGCGAGCAACAGAATCGGGACGACCAGAACGAGCTCGGCAAGGCTGGATCCAGCTTCCGAGGTCCTTTTGCCCGGGGTCGCCACGTCAGCCGAGCCTCCCGCTCTCGACGGTGGCGCCGGCCGGGGCACGGCCGACGGTTGCAGCGCTGGTCTGGAACTCTTCGTTGCGGAAGGTCGTAGCCGCCGTGATTTCGAGCTCGCCGTCGGGAAACAGAGCGGCGAGGAAGGGAGCAACGAGCGGCACCCGATACCGGGCTCGCACGGTGACCACATCCCCGGGGCCACCAGCTCCCGCAACAGTTCGCCCGTCGGGCGTGGTTGCCGTGATGGTTACCGAAAGGCGGTTAGGATCCGAAAGCCCGCTCAGCGAGTGAATGAGCGCCACGATTGAGTCGCCGCGCGAAAGCGCTTGGCCGGGGTGTGCCGGATCTTCGAGTCTCGCTCCTGTGGTGGCGAAGCGGGCTGCTTGGCTGACCGCATACTTGAGGCGCGAGCGCGAGTACCCGATCCGCCCAAAGTCAACCAAGGCGGCGATCAAGACCACTAGGAGCACCGAAGCGATCGCTGCTTCGACGAGAACCGAGCCGCGGGCGGCTCGCTCTGGCTGCGCGGGCACCATCCCGAAACCACACGTCCAGCAAGATACGTGCCGCCGCTCTGGCTTCGGCAGGTCCATGGCGGGGCCTGGGATCGTGGCGCTTGGCGCCGTTGTCGGTCCGCCGAGCCGGGCAGCCGCTTTGCGCTCGTGCATGCGGCCGCCGAAGCCGGTGTTACCGCGTCGTCGGTTCTGAGTTCGTTTTGGTGCCTGCCAGTTGCGCGGCGAGCTCGCGGGCTGCCTTGTAATCGAGTTTTCCCGCCGGCGATCGCGGCAGCGACTCGACGGTGAAGATGCGCTTCGGAACTTTGTAGCCGGCCAGGTGCCGGCGCACGTGCTCGCGCAGGTCCGATTCGCCAGGGACCGGCCCGCCCTGGCGTGCGGTCACGAGCGCCGTTACCGCTTCTCCCCAGCGCGGGTCCGGCAGCCCAACCACGGCCGCATCGGCCACAGCGGGATGGCGCCTTAAGACGCTTTCGACTTCCTCGGGAAAGACTTTCTCGCCCCCGGTGTTGATACACACCGATCCGCGCCCGAGCAGCACCAGTGTACCGTCGGCCGCTACGGTCGCGTAGTCGCCGGGCATTGCGTAGCGAACTCCGCCGATTACGGGAAACGTCTCGGCGGTCTTCTCGGGGTCTTTGTAATACCCGATCGGGATCGCACCCGAACGGGCAACACGGCCGCGCTCTCCGCTACCCGGCCGGACTTCGCGGCCGTCGTCGGTGAACACCTTGACTCGCGATCCAACCTTGAAACGAGCGGGCTCGCTCGTGCCCTCGGCCGTCGTGATCGACGTGCCGAAACCAGTCCCTTCGGAAGCCCCGAGCGTGTCGAGCAAGACCATATGGCGGTTGTAGGCCAGTAGCCCTTTCTTTACCTCGGGGGACCACAAGACACCCGAGGAGATGATCACGCGCACGCTCGAAATGTCGTAATGGCGCTCGGCGAGCGCATCGAGCATAGGCCGGGCAAAGACGTCGCCGACAATGGCGATCGTGTCGACCTGCTTGGCTTCAACTTCGCTCCACAGTTCGTGGGGATCGAAGCGGCGGCCGGCGAGCGTAACGATACTGCCACCGCGCACGAGCGTGCTGATCGCTGTCAGCAAGCCGGTTCCGTGCATGAGCGGGCAGGCGGGCAGTAGCCGCATGCGCTTGCTCGCGGCCGCGATCGCATCGGCGTGCTCGTCCAGGGTAGCGGGCTTGCCGCGTCCGGTCAGGAAGTCGCCGCCGGCCCCGAGGGTGCGCCAGATGTCCTCCTGCCGCCACATTACTCCTTTGGGCATGCCCGTGGTGCCGCCGGTGTAAATGAAGATGAGATCGTCCGGGCTGCGCTCGATTCCAAGCGGCTCGGATTCGCCGGAGACGGCGTCTTCGAAGGAGCTCGCCCACGGCGGGCGCGGCGTGCCGTCTTCGATGTGGATGAAGTCGCGAAGCTTTGGCAGGCGGGGGCGGACCTCGGCCAGCCGTTCAGCGAACGATCCCTCGAAGACGACGGCCACCGCATCCGAGTTGTCGAACAAGTACTCGAGCTCGGCTAGTCGATAGCGATAGTTGACGTTGACGGGAATCAGGCGCGCCTTGATCGCTGCGAAGACTGCAATGAGATACTCCGGCCGGTTGTGCGAGTAGATGGCGATCTTGTCGCCAGGCCGCGCGCCGCCGGCTAGCAGCCGCCGGGCCATAGCCGTCGCTTGGCGGTCGAACTCGGACCAGGAAATCGTTCGATCGCGGTGCAGCAGCGCGGGTTCGGAGGGAATCGTCGCGGCGATGCGTTCCCAGATGTCGGCGATGTTCCAGCTCATGGCGAACTCCTGCGGCCGCTGCACGGGGCGGGGCCCGCGCTGCTATCGATACAACCCGGGCGCGGCCGGTTCCAGCCGGCGGCGTGCGAGACCTCGGGTTTCGAGCTATGGTCGCCAATCAACCGACGCGAGGAGACGGTAATGACCGAGACGATCGACCGAATGCCCGAACCCGAGCGAGTTTACCCGAGCTACGACGATCTGAGCGCTGCGGTCGAGCGCCACATGATCCCCGCCAAGCTTCGCTTCTACGAAGGACTAGGAATGAGCTTCGTCCTCGGGCGGCGAAGCGGGATCTACTTTGAGGACGCCTACACGGGCAAGCGACTGATCAACTGCCATTGCAACGGGGGCGTGTTCAACCTCGGCCACAACCACCCGCGGGTGGTCGAGGCCCTCCGGCGCCGCCTTGGCCAGCTCGACGTGGGCAATCACCACCTCGCGTCCGAGTGGCGCGCGCGCTTGGCCGAACGCCTGGCCGCCACCACCGGCGGGGCTCTGCCTCGCGTCGTATTTGGCGTGAGCGGGGGAGAAGTGGCCGACCTCGCCATCAAGGTGGCGCGCGGGCGAACCGGGCGCCGCAAGATCGTATCGATTCTCGGAGGCTACCACGGGCACACGGGCTTGGCCCTGGCTACCGGCGACGCTACGTACCGCGAGCCGTTCGGCCCGAACCTGCCGGGCTTCGTTCAGGTTCCGTTCAACGATCTCGAGGCAATGGAGGAAGCCGTCGACGGCGACACTGCGGCAGTCATCGTTGAAGCGATTCCGGCGACCCTTGGCATGCCGATTCCCGAGCCGGGCTACTTTGCCGGACTGCGGCGGCTGTGTTCGGAGCGAGGGGCCATGTTGATCGTCGACGAGATCCAAACAGGGCTCGGTCGCACCGGGAAGATTTGGAGTTACCAGCACGAGGGCATCGTGCCGGACGCGGTACTGACGGGAAAGGGGTTGAGCGGTGGCGTCTATCCGATCACGGCGGCCCTCATGACCGACGACATGCATCGGGTGTTGGCCGATCACCCCTTCGTGCACTTCTCCACTTTTGGAGGGGCCGAGCTCGGGTGCGTTGCGGCGCTCGAAGTGCTCGACATCATCGAGGAGCCCGGTTTTCTCGAGCGGGTGGTAGACCTGTCCGAACGGTTCGCGCGGGAGCTCGACGGGCTTGCGTTCACGCTGCGCCGGCGGGGGTTGTTCATGGGGATGAAGTTTGCAAGCGACGCCGACGCCATCGGCGCCTTCGTGCGGCTGGTCGAAGCGGGCGTCTTCGTGTTTCCAGCCGGCAACGACCGCTCGGTTTTGCAACTGTTGCCGCCGCTCGTGCTGACGGACGCCGAGGCTAGCGAGCTCATCGGGCGCATCCGCAGGGTATTCGAGTGAAACCGGTTCCCCGCCAGGAGTTGGTCGCGTTCGAGCGCCGGGTACAGGAGGCGCTCGAACGTGGGGACGAAGCCGGCCTGGTCGTCATTGGCTACGGGGAGGTAACCACCGTGCTGGCGATGGAGACGAGCGTGGGTGCCCGGGCCGTCAAGCGCATGCCGCCGTTTGCCGATGCAGATGCTGCCGAGCGCTATGCCGGGCTCGTCCGGCGCTACATCGAGGAACTGCGCG
>CAYZHO010000194.1:0-4998 GCA_964478045.1 uncultured Myxococcales bacterium
AGAAAGGCAACCCCAATGATTTCAGGGGCTTAGAAATTGTACTTATCCCTGTCTAGTGGCATGAGGGTGAAACATGTTCTAGGTTCGGCTTGCTGGCCGGAACCGGGGCTCGGCCAGTGACTACACGCACCCGGAGGTTTTAGATGTCGGAGTACGGTTTCTGGAACGTCGCAAAGGCCAATCCCGAGCACGTGGCGCTGGTTACGCCCGAGGAACGCAAGATCAAGGCCGCTGAGCTAGCGGCCGAATCCAACCGCTTGGCTCGCGGCCTGCGCGCGCTCGGGCTCGGGAGGGGAGACGTCGTAGCAACCGTGCTCCCAAACGGAGCCGAAATGATCGAGCTCTATCTGGCCTGCTTCCAATCCGGCCTCTACCTGGTCCCGATCAACCACCACCTCGTCGGTCCCGAGGTCGCCTACATCGTCTCGGACTCGGGCGCGCGCGTTTTCGTGGGGCATGAGCGCTTCGCCAAAGCTTGCCGCGAGGCGGCCAGCGAAGTCGGCCTGCCCGAAGATCGCTGCTTTGCGGTAGGCCGAATCGAGGGCTTTAAGCCGTACGAGTCGCTCAAGGAAGGCCAGTCGGCCGATCCGCCGGAGGACCGCAGTGCCGGCCAAGTGATGAACTACACCTCCGGGACTACCGGCCGCCCCAAGGGCGTGCGCCGCCGCCTGCTCGATGCGGACCCGGATACGGTCGGCACGATGTACGCGATGTTCCTGTCGATGTTCGGAATCGAGCCGAACAACGACAACGTCCATCTGTGCGGATCGCCCCTGTACCACACGGCCGTGCTCCTGTTCGCCTCGAACTCGCTGCACTACGGGCACACGGTGGTCCTAATGGACAAGTGGACGCCCGAACGGTGCCTTCAGCTGATCGAAAAGTACCGGGTGACGACGAGCCACATGGTTCCGACCCAGTTCCACCGCCTGCTCGCGCTGCCCGAGGAAGTTCGCAAGAAGTACGACCTGTCGTCCTTGCGGTGCATGATCCACGCGGCCGCACCGTGTCCGGTGGACATCAAGAAGCGGATGCTCGAGTGGTGGGGCCCGGTCATCTACGAGTACTACGCGGCCAGCGAAGGCGGCGGCACGATCGTCTCGCCCGAAGAGTGGCTCAAGTACCCCGGCACGGTCGGCCGGCCTTGGCCTGGCGCCGACATCAAGATTTACGACGACGAAGGCAACGAATGCCCGCCGGGCAAGCCGGGCACCGTTTACATGCTGCTCGGGCAGGCCGACTTCGAGTACCACAAGGACAAGAAGAAAACCGAGTCGAGCCGGCGCGGGAACTACTTCACCGTGGGCGACGTCGGCTACCTCAACGAAGACGGCTACCTGTTCCTGTGCGACCGCAAGATCGACATGATCATCTCCGGCGGCGTGAACATCTACCCGTCTGAGATCGAAGCAGTCCTGCTCACGCACCCGAAGGTGGCCGACGCAGCCGTTTTCGGCATTCCGCACGAAGACTGGGGCGAGGAGGTCAAGGCCGTAATCGAGCCTGCTCCCGGCGTCGAGCCGAGCGAAGAGCTCGCCCAAGAGATTCTCGCCTACTGCGAGGACAAGCTGGCCAAGTACAAGCGCCCGAAGTCGATCGACTTCGTCGCCGAGATGCCGCGCGATCCGAACGGCAAACTCTACAAGCGCAAGCTGCGCGACCCCTACTGGCAAGGCCGCGAGCGCGCGATCTAGGAGCGGCTCCGGCGCCCCATTAGATCGCCTCGGCCAGCGTGCGCAACACCTGGGGATCGCGCGTGCCGACCAGCAGCGTCGTCACGAAGCTGTCCTTCCATGCGGCCAGCCGTTCCTTGATCCGCTCTGGCGGTCCCACCAGCGCTACCTCGTCGGCCAGTTGATCGGGCACCGCGGCGGCCGCCTCGTCGCGCTTGCCCGCAAAGAACAGCTCTTGAATGCGGTCGACCGCTTCGCCGAAACCCATCCGCCGTACCAGGTCGGCATGGAAGTTCTTGGTGCGCGCCCCCATCCCGCCGAGGTAGAAAGCGAGCATGTACTTGACCGGGATCATTGCTTGCTCGACGTCTCGGTCGATCACGGCGGTAACCGGGCAGGCCACCTCGAATCCCGGGCGCAGCCGCTCGACAACGTCCGCATAAAGCTCGGTGCGATACGGCGAGATGAACAGCGGCAACCAACCGTCGGCAATTTCCGTTGCCATGCGCACGCTCTTAGGACCCTCGGCCCCGATGTAGATCGGAATCTCCTTGCGCAGGGGCTCGGTGATGAGCTTGAGCGGCTTTCCCAGCCCCGTTCCGCCCGGGTACGGCAGCTTGTAGTGCTCGCCGTCGAACGTGACGGGTCCTTCGCGCCGCAGAATCTTGCGCACGAGCTCGACGTACTCGCGCATGCGCGTCAGCGGCTTCGTAAACGGCTGCCCGTACCAGCCTTCGACCACCTGAGGACCCGAGACGCCGAGTCCCAAGATCAAGCGGCCACCCGAAAGGTGATCAATCGTCATCGCGGTCATCGCCACGCAGGCCGGCGTGCGCGCCGCGATCTGCATGATGCCGGTGCCGAGCTTGATCCGCGAGGTTCGCGCTCCGATCCAACACAGCGTCGAGACGCAATCCGAGCCGTACCCCTCTGCCGTCCAGACCGAGTCGTAGCCGAGATCCTCGGCCAGCCGCACCAGCTCGATCGGATCCTCCGGCCCGAACATCCAGTAGCCGATCATCAATCCCAGGCGCACGTCTGTTGCCTCCCGCCAATCGCTGCGCCGCTCACGAGAAGATCCGCCGCAGGGGCCCGCCCCATAAGAACCGCACGGCTTTGCGCAGTTTCTCAAGCTGCTCGGCGTCGTGCGGGTACCAGCCCTGCTCCTTCTTCCCGCCGAAGCGCTGGACGATGATCGGCTGCGCGTAGCAGAAGCTGCGCAAGCCTTCCTCGCCGTTTACGCGGCCGACGCCGCTGTTCTTGACGCCCCCGAACGGCGCCTCGAGCGCGCCGTAGCTGATACCAGCATCGTTGATGCAGACCGAACCGGCGTCGATGCGCCGCGCGTAGGAAACCGCCTTGTCGCGGTCGCGCGTCCACACACTCGCCGTCAAGCCGTAGTCGCTGTCGTTGGCCAGCCGCAGCGCTTCTTCTTCGTCGCGCACGCGCATGATCGCGACGATCGGACCGAAGGTCTCCTCGCGCATGATCGCCATGTCATGGGTGACGTCGGTGATCACCGTGGGCTCGAAGTACAGCCCCCGCAGCCGCTCGTTGCGCTTGCCCCCGCACAGGATGCGCGCTCCCTTGGCCCGGGCGTCCTCGATGTGGCGTTCGATCACTTCGAGCTGCGGCGGCCAAAAGATCGGCCCGACGTCGCTGATCCCCGTGTCGGTCTGGCGGAGGCTGCGCACGAGCTCGACGACTTTCTCCGTAAACGCATCGGCGACCGCTTCAACCACGTAGACCCGCTCGACGGACATGCACACCTGGCCGGAGTTCATACACGACCCAAAGACGATTCCGGCCGCCGCGCGATCCAGATCGGCGTCCGCGCAGACGATCGCCGGGTCCTTGCCGCCGAGCTCGAGGGTGCACGGAATAAGCCGCCTCCCGCACACCTCGCCGATGCGGCGGCCCGTTGCCACCGACCCGGTGAACGAAATCTTGTTCACGTCGCTCTCCACTAGCGCTGCGCCCGTGCTGCCATCGCCGAGCACGACCTCAAGGACGCCGGGCGGAAGCCCGGCCTCGGCGAACAGGTCCCCAACGAGCTTGCCCGAGTACGGGGTGACCTCGGACGGCTTGAGCACGACCGTGTTGCCGGCGACCAAAGCCTGCGCCGTAGGGTTGAGGCTGAGAACGAACGGGCCGTTCCAGGGCGTGATGATTCCCACCACGCCGAGCGGACGGTAGACGATCCGAAGCTGCTTCATCGGCCCGAGCAAGTGCAGCCGCTTGCGGCGGTCGGCGAGGATCTTCGGCGCGCGCCGCGACCAGAACGCCAGCGCGTCGCACGAAGAGATCACTTCGATCATCATCGCCTCGACGGGCGACTTGCCGGTTTCGCGACACACTGTCGCCACGACGTCGTCTTGCCTGGCGATCAAGACGTCGAGCGCGCGCTCGAGGTAGCGCGCCCGCTCGCGCACCGAGAGCCGAGCCCACTCGGGCTGAGCGGCCCGTGCCCGTGCGACTGCGGCGCGCACGTCCTCGGGAGTTGCCACTTCGAACTCGCCGACCGGCTCGAGCGTAGCGGGCGAACGCAGCCCGATCCGGCGCCGGCCGCTGGGACTGGTACCTTGCTCTTCGAGTATCGCCATCAGAGCGCATCCTTTCGGGGCGGCGCGCACACCCCCGCGCCGTGGGCCCGCCGCCCGGCGGGTCCGGCGAAGCCCGGTCCCTTCGCCGCACTCGATCAGCTTAGCCTAGACCGGCCCGCCCCTGGCGAGCCGGCCCGTTCATTTTGCAGGAAGGGGAAAGCCAACAGAACCGTCCGCCGCTCGCAGGACCATCAGCTCGGCTTGTTCCCCGACTGGCCGGGCGGAGCGTAGATCGGAACCGGATGGCCGGCTCCGCTCTCGCCCGAAGGCAAGGCGATCACTTTGGCGGTTCCAGTCTTTTCTACTTCGTCGATACGAACGACTGCGTGCAGTGGGATGTAGGTGCGCTCAACGCCTTGGAACTCGTTCTTGAGCTCTTGCTCGATCGGGTCGATGATGACGTCGGACTTGGCCCCCCAAACGAGCTTGCCCACCTCGATGAAGCCGAACAGCCCGCCCTGGGCTACTTCGCGAGCGTAGATCTCGTAGATCTTCCCGTGACTCACGAAGCGTACTCGGTAAATGCTCTTCTTCGCCGCCATCGGCCTCCTCCGTCGGTGAGCCTCGTTCCAACTGACTGGGATCTTACCATGTCTAAGTCCCATTAGCCGAGGTTCAAGGCTGCTTGCGGCAGTGCGCGGCCTGTGGCCATGATGCCTGCTGGCGCGCCGGCGCTCTCGGGCCAGAGCCCCGCGGGGCGCCCCGCGGGCGCCGCGCCGGGC
>CAYZHO010000195.1:0-4994 GCA_964478045.1 uncultured Myxococcales bacterium
CTTGCATCCTTTCGGGCCGCGCGCCGCTGGACGGGCGCCGGCTCGGGCTGCTGCTGGTGGCGCTCGTCGTTGCCTCGTCGGCCCTGGCTCCGGTGGCCCTTACCTATGCCGAGGGGCAATCCGAGTGGCGCTTGTTCTGGAGGCGGCCCGCATCGCTGCTTCGCTTTGCGGACCTTTGGCCGGGCGGGAGCGCGGGCGTGGGCATTGTTCCCCTTTGCCTGGCTTTGGCCGGCGCACTGGCACCGAGAGTGCCCCTGCGGGCACCGCTGCTGGCGGGTACACTGGCATGCCTGCTGGTGTGCGCTGGCGGGCGGCCCTGGCCGGGTGGACCGAAGCTGCCGGCCATCTACTCGCTGCTGGCTGCTCGCTTGGAGTTTTTGAGCTACGTGCGCGCTCCGGCTGCTCTGTCGGCCGGGGTTGTGCTCGGACTGAGCCTTCTTGCCGCCGCCGGGGCGAACTGGGTGATCGAAGCGGCAGGCCGGCGCGGCGGCTCCAAGGCTGCCCGGGCGGCGGCGGCCGTGCTGCTCGGGGCTGCAGCGCTCGAAATCTTCTGGCCCCCGCTTGCGACCTTGGGATACGGGCGCGCCCTACGCCCCGTTGTCAAACGGCTGGCGCCGCCAGCGCGCGAGCTCTCGGCCTATGCCGGCTCGCGCGGCCCAGTGCTCGACCTACCGTTCGACGACGACGCCCGCCGCGGGATGCTGCGCGAGATGCCGCACTACGTTTTGCTCGCTGCTTACCACGGAAGACCGGCCGCTGCTTGTTACAACTCCTACAAGCCTGCGACCGCGCAGAACGCGGCACGCATCGCCCGCCGGCTTGCCCGCGAGCCCGAGCGAGGGCTGCTCGAAGCGGCGGCGGCCGGCTACACTACTTTGGTTCTGCACCGGGATATGCCAGGGGCAGAGCGCTACGCGCACTTGTTCGAAGGCAAGGCACTTGCCGCCCGCCGCCTCGAGCAGCCGCCGGCCGATACCGCGAGCGATCCTAGCTTGCTGGCAGCGGAGAGTTTCGAGGTTCCGCCGCTCGTTCGCCCGCGCGTTTCGGCTTGGTTCGGGCGGATTCGGGTTGCCAGCCGGTCGGAGTTGCCGTGGGTGGCGCCGCGGCCGCCGCGCCCGCTTGGGGCCTACGTGCGGTTCCTACCTGCCGGCCGGGGCCAGGCACGCTCCAGCGAGCGCGCTCTCATGTTGCCGCTTGCCCTGGCGCCAGGCGGCCGCGACGAGATTCCGGTTCCGCTCGTGCCGCTTCCGCCTCCGGGCCGCTATACGGTCGAGGTCGAGGTGCCCGAGCTCGGGTGGCTTCTTCGCAGCGCGTTTCCCCTCATTGTTCAGGGAGGGACGCCTTCAAGATTGCGATTTCCTGGGCGAGCGCCTTGACCTGATTGGCCAGGGTCGTCAAGCGGATCGCATAGCTTAGCGAAATGGCCGTAAGGAACACCAAGCCGAAGAAGAATACGGTCGAACTCGGCGCCCAGGCGCCGATCAGGTTGGTGAGGAAGATCAAGGTGTCGAAAGACAGCGAAAGCAACAGGATGATGCTTGCCGCGGCCAGCCAGATCGGCGTGTACTCCTCGCGTAGCTTGCGCCGGCGCACGGCTTCGAGCACGGCGGCAAACAGAACCACCGCGACCACCAGGGCGACAACGCGCGTTGGCATACTCGCGGACTGCTCTTGAAGCAGCGCCTTCAGAGCAAGGGGATCGATCGCTACCGAAGTCATCGACTGCCTCCTCCCGGGTCGAGAATCCGATCGCCGGCGCGGCGCACCACGTTCTTGGCGAGGCCCTTGATCGCGCCCTTGGCGCACCGGCCGCTTGCCCATTGTGTCACGGCCGAGTCCTTGCGGCACGAAGCGAAGCAGAATGCGCGGCTTTGCGGCGGCTTGGCAGTGGCGCTTCTAGCCGGCGGCAGCCGGTGGCTCGAAGGCGCTCTTAGCGGCCCTGCGCGGCCGGCAAATCAGGAGCTGGCGGTAGCGCCCTCCGATCCATCGCGACAAGAAGTCGATTGCGTCGCCTCCTAGCCGTAGCAAAGGGCTGACCGGTTCGCTCAACCAGCGCCCGAGGTAAGCAGGGTACGTTTCCCGTTCGATCGTCTCGAAGCCGCACTCGGCCAAAAGGAGCCCTAGGCGGTCGCCGTCGAAGTAGAAATTGTGGCGCCGGTCGTAAAGCAGCTCGAGTGGCCGGCGCAGCCGCCCGGCGGTGGCGATCCAGAGAAAGTGAGCCAGGCGGTTCAGCAGGCTGCGGCGGTCGATCGTCAAGACGGCGAGCAATCCGCTGGGCACCAGCAACGACCGGGCGCGGTGCAGCGTGGCGATCGGGTCGCGCACGTGCTCGAGCACGTCCCACATCGTCACCACGTCGAAAGGCCCTCCGCCGATGGCAGCCTGTTCGAACTCGCCGCAATCGACTTCTACGGCTAGTTCTTGGCGAACCTTTTCGGCGAGCGCGTGCGAAAACTCCACCCCGCGTACCTCAAAGCCCGCCCGGCGCGCCTCGGCGAGAAAGGCGCCAGAGCCGCAGCCGACGTCGAGCAAAGTCCGCGCGCTCGGCCGATGGCGGCGCACGAGGTCGAGCGCGCGGCGGTGAATAGCGCGTTCGGGTCCGCCGGCGGCAGTGAAGTATGCCGAGGCGTGATAAGCCTCGTCTTCGTACATTGCGTGCATTTCTTCTCGGCTGGCCAGCGGGTGGCGAAAAACGATGCCGCACGAGCGGCATGCCACCACGTCGAAGGCTGGCAACCGATAGAGGCGGCGGGCAAGGCCGCGGCACGACCGCAGGGCGCACTGCGGCGGGCAAGCGTCGATCGGGCGCAGTGCGTTCATCACGATCGCCAGCGTCATCTTGTACGGGTAGTAGAAGACGCTAAGCCCCGAGTGCATCGAGGGCGACTCGCGCCGCTCGTACATCCGCACTGGCACCTCGACGATTCGAAAGCCACTGCGAGCCAGCAGGACGATCATGTCGGCGTCCGGGTAGTCGACCGGAAACGCCTCGGTGGCGTACAGCCGCAGCACCGGTTCGGAAAGAGCTTGGAAGCCGGTCGTCGGATCGGTCGTTGTAACGCCGGTCAGCCGTTTGACCAGCCAGCTGCACCAGCGACTTCCAAGGCGCCGCGGCACGCTCATGCGGTAGTTCGACCTAGAGTGAAAGCGCGAACCGTAGGCAGCGTCCGCGCGCCCGGCCAGCACTGGTTCGGCAAGCGCCGGCACGTCGGCCGGTTCGTGCTGGCCGTCACCGTCCATTTGGACGACGACGTCATAGCCGCGGGCGAGCGCCCATCGGTATCCGGTTTGCAAGGCCGCGCCATAGCCGAGATTGAACGGGTGCCTGAGCACGACCGCTCCGGCTGCCCGTGCGATTTCGGCCGTCCGGTCGGTCGAGCCGTCGTCGACTACTGCCACGTCGAAATCGGGAGCCGCGGCGGCTAGCCGCTCGAGCAGACCCCCGAGTTCCCGCTCCTCGTTGTAGGCGGGAATGACGACCAGAGCGCGCACCGGGCGAGAAAGCTTAGACCGGCGGTTCGAGCTTGGGGGCGGGCGCCCCGCCGGAGGCCTTTTCGGCAGCCACCGTTTCCATGTCCGCGTCGACCATCAGGTTGACCAGGCCTTCGAAGGTGACGGTCGGCTTCCAGCCGAGCCGGGTGCGCGCCTTGGTTGCGTCGCCAACAAGAAGATCGACTTCGGCCGGCCGCATTAGGGCCGGGTCCACCTCGACGTAATCCCGCCAGTCCAGCCCGACGCGCGCGAAGGCACGCTCTGCGAACTCGCGCACCGTGTGCGTTTCGCCCGTGGCCACCACGTAGTCGTCCGGCTCGTCTTGCTGGAGCATCAGCCACATCGCCTTAACGTAGTCGGCGGCGTAGCCCCAGTCGCGACTGGCGTCGAGGTTACCGAGGCGCAGTTTGTCCTGCAGGCCGTGTTTGATGCGCGCTACGGCATAGGTGATCTTGCGCGTCACGAACTCAAGGCCGCGCCGCGGAGACTCGTGGTTGAACAGGATCCCGGAGCAGGCAAACAGGCCGTAGCTCTCGCGGTAGTTGACGGTTAGGTAGTGGCCGTAGACCTTGGCCACGCCGTAGGGGCTGCGCGGGTGAAACGGCGTGTTTTCGTTCTGCGGACTCTCGCGCACTTTTCCAAACATTTCGCTGCTTGAAGCCTGGTAGAAGCGAATCTTCGGGTTGACGACCCGGATCGCTTCGAGCATGCGCGTCACCCCGAGCGCCGTGAACTCGCCGGTGAGGACCGGCTGGTTCCACGACGTGGGTACGAACGACTGGGCGGCCAGGTTGTAGACTTCGTCCGGCTCGGCTGCTTCGATCGCGGCAATCAACGAGTTTTGGTCGAGCAAGTCCCCGAAGACCAGTTGGATCTTGTCGTGCAAGTGATGCACCCGCCAGAGGTTTGCGCTGCTGGTGCGGCGGATCATCCCGGTGACCCGATAACCTTTTTCTACGAGAAAATCGGCCAGGTAGGACCCGTCCTGGCCGGTGATTCCGGTGATCAGAGCGCTCTTCAACGGCTTGTCTCCCCGTCCGTCAGTATACCATCGGCTCGCTGATCTCGACTTCCTGTTCGACCGCTTCGACCGGCAGCGGCGTGGGCCCGCCGGCCAACTGCTGGACCAAATCGAGCCGCAGGCGGTAGCGCCCGGGGTCGAGGTGGCCCTCGACCACGATCCAGCTTTTGTGCACCGCCCCGGCCGGTACGTCCGCGTTGATCGGAGCTAGCCCGCTGGCGGCGATCTCGCCGCGCTCGCCCGCAAAGAACCGGTAGCGCACGGCGACCAGGCCCAGCGGGTCGGTGTCCAGACCTGGCCAGTCGCGTTTGCTGCGGTTCTCAATGGTGACCGGAATCACCGCCTTCAGCCAGCGCTCGCTTACCAGCGGGATCCGCTCGGGAACAAGCGCGCTCAGCCGACCGGCTGGACGAGTGAGCTTGAGCGGCAGGCGCGCAAGCCCAGCCAGCGTTACCGGCCGCGGGGCCGGCGAGCGAAGCGC
>CAYZHO010000196.1:0-4975 GCA_964478045.1 uncultured Myxococcales bacterium
ATGATGGAGTTAATCGCCCGCATTAAGGCGCTACTGCGGCGCACCGGTGCTGCCGTCGCCGCAGTCCACCGTCGCGGCGAAGGTCGGCGCGCGGCGGCGGCCGACGTCGGTTAAGGTCCGCGCGGCTGGCGCTCCGCCCGGACTGCTCGAGAACTGCGGCGGTGCGTGGCGGCCGAAGGAGCGGCCGCCTGGGGCGGAATCGATATCGTAAACGATGCCGCCATCACTCAGCTCAGCGCTTTGCCGATACCGAACGTTCGATCGCATGCCGGGTCGCGCAGATCGAATCCTTCGATGCCGCCGGCAAGCTTTCCCGCCTGCTCGTGCGGGTTGCGCCAGCGTCGTGCGAGCGGATGATGAACAACCACGCGCTGAAGGCCCTCTGGTGCAGGTTCCTCCGGTTCTAAGCGATTTCGTCCTTCTGCTGGCAGCTTCTCTGCCGGTCGTCCTGGCATGCCAGCGCTTGGGCTTACCGGCCGCGGTAGGGTTCGTTCTGACGGGGGTCGCCATTGGGCCCTCCGCATCGGGCCTGATCGCTTCTCCGGAACGAGTCGAGACTCTGGCCGAGCTTGGAGTCGTGCTTTTGCTGTTCACGGTCGGCCTCGAGACGTCGCTCGGATCTTTGGCAAGCCTGAGGAAAGTGGTCCTGGCCGCCGGGATCTCCCAAATGCTGCTGACAGTGACTGCAGTGGGCGCTGGCGCTCACTTTCTGGGCTGCTCGTGGCGGGTTGCCATTGCGCTCGGGTTTGTCGGGGCTTTGTCGAGCACTGCGGTAGCGATCAAGACGCTGGCCGACCGAGGCGAAACCGATAATCCCCATGGCCAGCTCGCGCTGGGGATCCTGATGCTCCAGGATCTTGTCGTTTTGCCAATGCTTTTGGCTCTGCCTCTGCTCGCGGGGGGTGCCGGGGTCGGTGGGGGAGAGCTGCTGAAGACGCTTGCCTGGGCGCTGGCTGGGATCGCCGCGATCGTGGTGTCGGCCCGGCTGCTCGTTCCGGTGTTGTTTGCGCAGGTCGTGCGGCTGAACAGCCGCGAGCTATTCACTGGGACGGTCATGCTCACGTGTTTCGGCACCGCCTACCTGGCGGGTCTGAGCGGCCTGTCGCTGCCACTGGGGGCGTTTCTAGCGGGCTTGATCGTTTCCGAGTCGGAAATCAGCCACCAGGTAGTCGCCGAGGTCATTCCGCTGCGAGACCTGTTCGCCAGCGTATTCTTCGTTTCGATAGGGATGCTCGTAGACGTGCCCTACGTTCTAGGCCACCTGCCTGCCGTTGGGGCGGTGGTTGGGGCGGCGCTGGTGGTGAAATGGACGGCCGGCTCGGTAGCGGTGCTCGTCGCTCGTCGCTCGCTGCGCCTAGCGCTGCTGACGGGTGCGATCTTGGCGCAAGTCGGCGAGTTTTCCTTCGTGGTTGCGGAGCAAGCCCGTCATCTGGGACTGTTCGATGCCCAAACTTTCCAGTTTGTTCTCACCACGGCGGCCGCGACGATCGCGCTGACCCCGCTGGTCGGTGCTCTGGCCGCGCGGTGGGCTCCCCATGCGGAGGTCTCGCTCATCGAGGACAGCCAGTCCCGCGGCGAGCTGCCGCGCGCCGGCCACGTCGTGATCGTCGGTTACGGCCTGAACGGGCGCAACTTGGCGCGGGTCCTAGCCGAGACGAGCATCCCGTATTGTGTGATCGAGTTCGACGGGGTTGCAGCCGCCGACGCGCGCCGCGAGGGACATCCCGTGCTGTACGGAGATGCCACGCGCACCCACGTCCTCGAGCGCGCCCACGTGGGCGACGCCATCGTGGTGGTCGTGGCCATCCGCGACGCAGCAGCGACGCGAGCTATCGTCCGCGCTGCCCGGCGAATGAACAAAACGGCGGCGATCGTCGTGCGAACGCATTACGTTGCCGAAATAGAAAGCCTCTACGCGCTCGGCGCCGACGACGTAATTCCCGAGGAGTTCGAAACTTCGGTCGAGATCTTTTCGCGGGTCTTGCAGCGGCTGGACATTCCGCCCAACGTGATCGCCGCGCAGATCGACGTGCTGCGGGCCGAGCATTACGCTTTGCTGCGCGGAGCGGCGCGAACTAGGCGGTATGCGGAGTCGATCTACGACATCTTCATGGCTGCTACCACGGTAACCTACCTGGTGCGCGAAGGCAGTCCGGCAATCGGCCGGACCCTCGACGAGATCGGACTGCGGCGGGCCACCGGCGCGAACGTGATCGCGCTGGTGCGCGGCGGCCAGGCGATCACGAACCCGCCGCTATCGACAGTCATCGAGCGTGGAGATATCCTCGTGCTGCTCGGAAACCACAGCCAAATAGCGGCGGCCCGCGCAGCCCTCGATCCGGTCGAGCCGCCGCCTCCGAGCTGAGCGGAGCACTTGGGCAGCCCGCGCGCCCCCGCTATGGAATCCCCAGCGTCCGGACACGAAGAGGAGAACCGCCCATGAGCGACAAACCTGAAGGCGTCCGCCCCCAGGCCCAGCAGATCGCCATCCAGTCCGATCCGCAGAGCGCTGCCGGGGTCTACGCCAACCTGATGATGGTGACGCACCGCAAGGAGGAGTTCGTTCTAGACTTTCTTTTCGTCCAGCCCCAGCAGGCGGCGGGAGGCGAGGCGGTGGCGAGCCTGCGCGCGCGGGTCATCACCTCTCCCGAACACGTCAAGCGGATCGTCCGCGCCTTGCAGGAAAACGTGCGCAAATACGAGGCCAAGTTCGGCCCCATCGAAGAGGCCACCGACCTCCCGAAAGTCGTGCACTAGCGGCGCAGTGGCAACCTCCGGCTCAAAGCAGTGGAGCCAGGACCAGCATTTGTACGACGAAGCCGATCAAACACACCGCGACGGCGCGCCCGGTGCTCTGATAGTCGAGCGCTTGGCGAACCGCCACTACCATGGCGGCGAGCATCCATACTCCTCCTACCAGCGCGACCGCGCCCGCAAGTCCGGGGATCACGCCCAAAATCCGAATGACGCCAGGAGCGCTCGAAAAGCCGATCGTTCGCAGTAACTGTCCGAAGTCTGCATTGGTTTGCGGTTCCGGCAGCACCTTGGTGCCGATCAAGTAGGTCAAGCCAGCCCAGATCGCCCAGCCCACGAGGCTCCCGAGCGTCGAAACCACGATCCCACCGAACCCGTGCGCACCGGCCACACCCAGGCCGATCCCGGCCGCTAGACTCGATAGCACCACGACCAGAGCGGCTTGGGAGAGGCAAGAGGGATCCGCCTCGACTTCCTCGTAAAGTTGCGCTTCGAGCTTTGCCGCTCGGACCATGCGATCGACGAGTTGGTTCATGGCTACCTCCCTTTTCGAGCGGGCGCCTGCGGGGCGGCCCGCCGTGCCCCCAATTGAGGGTACACTTCGCCAGTGCCCGACTCCACAACCTGCGCTCGACTCACGAGCGGCGATGATCTAGCTAAGCCGGCATGTCCAGAGAGCGTTACGACGTGATCGTCATCGGAGCGGGACTTGGCGGCAGTGCCTGTGCCGGCCTGCTCGCCAAGCGCGGCCTTGATGTACTGTTGCTCGAGAAAAACCGGGTGGCTGGGGGCAAGGCGATGAGCCTAGCCAAGAACGGGTTTCGATTCACGGCTTGGGTCGTGATCGGCGCCCCAGTGCGGGACAACTACTACCAAAGGGTTCTCGACGAGCTTGGCGTCGCGGATCTAGCCGAGCTGGTGGTGCCGGGCACCCAAGGCAGCATTTATCGCAACCCGGCCGGCCGCTACTCGATGCTGCCCGATATGCCGGTAGGAGAGACGGACCCGAACGTGATCTTCGCGTGGCTCGAAATCCCCGAGCACCGGCGCCCGGCCGCCCTCGAGTTTTTCGCCGAGTTGACATTCATGCCCTCGGAAAAAATCGCGTCCCTCGAGGGACGTTCCTTTGCGTCTTGGCTCGACCAGTACGATCTGCCGCTTTCCCTCCGTGCGTTTCTCACGAGCTTGTGCTGCGACGGCATGTTCATGGTTCCGAGCGATCGGCTCGATGCCGCCGAAGCAATCGCTAGTTTGCAGGAGATGTTCCTTAAGGGGGGAGGGGTTTTCTGCAAGGGGGGATTTGGCCGAGTGGCCGAGGCGTACTGTGAAGCCGTCCGCCGCTTCGGGGGAACGGTTCAAATGGGCACGCGGGTCGAGCGGATTCTCGTGGAAAGCGGCAAGGTCGCGGGTGTTCGCACGAGCGACGGGCGCACCTACCGGGCACCCGTAGTGGTCAGCAATGCGGGGATCCAGCCTACGGTCCTCAAGTACGTGGGAGAGGAGCACTTCGAGCCGAGCTACGTCGACTACGTTCGCAGTCTCGTTCCTTCCTACGCACTACTTGGCTACCGTTATTTCCTGTCACGCCCGGTTACGGACCGGCCGTACGGCGTTATTTTCTCCGACACGAGCCCCTGGACCAGCGACCGGCTCGAGCGAGCCGCCCGCGGGCAGGCATCGCGCGAAGGGGTGGTCTACTACGAGGTTCCCTCGAACTACGATCCGGAAGCGGCCCCACCGGGCAAACAGATTCTACTGACCGGTTCTTTTTGCCCTCCCGATCCGGACCTGCCGAGAGAAGAGATTCAGGCATGGGCCGATGCGGGCGAGCGCATTTTGTTCGATGCGTTTCCCGAACTTCCGGCTGCGATCGAGGACAAGGACCTGTACACCACCCGCAGCGTTGCCAACGCGACCCGCGATTCGGCTATGCCAGGCGTAGGGGGAGAGACGATCGGCCTGGCGCAAGTGGTCGGACAGGCTGGCACGAAGCGGCCACGAATCGAGGCGCCGCTTGAGGGGCTTTACTTCACCGGCGCCGATGCGGGGGCCCGCGGCGTCGGCACGCAGATGGCGATTGCCTCGGGCATCCGGGCAGCAGAGATCGTGTGGGAGCGGCGGCGCCACGGCCGATAGAGCCGCGGGATGGCGCGTCGGCGCTCCCATCAGTGGCAAGTATGAAGTGGTGCGAGGAGGGGGACTTGAACCCCCACGGCCGCAA
>CAYZHO010000197.1:0-4896 GCA_964478045.1 uncultured Myxococcales bacterium
GACTTCTTGCGCTTGCGGCCATTGCATGTGCCATGGCAAGCGCTGCTTGCCAGCGGCGCCCGAGTGCCGAGGCGCTCCTGCGGGCGGCCGCCGACCCCGCGGTCAGCGGTAAGGTCCAGATTACGTACCCGCAGGAAGGAACGCTCTTCCCGCCCGATATCGTCGCGCCGACGTTTCTGTGGAAGGACAAGACGAAGGAAGCCGACCGCTGGATCGTGCTGGTTCGCTTCGAGGACGGCGGCCTCCTGCGGTACTCGGCCGAGAGCCCGCGCTGGCGTCCGCCCGAGGACGAGTGGGCAAAGATCAAGAAGCGCTCGCTCGAGCGCGACGCCGAGGTCGTCGTGGCCGGCTTCGACCACCGCCGGCCGGAACGGATCGTCTCGTCGGGCCGGGTCCACATCCGCACGTCCAAGGACGAAGTGAAGGACGCGATCCTCTACCGCGAAGTGCCCCTACCGTTCCTGTCGGCGGTGCAAGACCCTTCGCGGATTCGCTGGCGCTTCGGCACGATCGACTCGCAGACCCAGCCGCCGATCGTTCTCAAAGACTTGCCCGTTTGCGGCAACTGCCACTCGTTTTCCAACGACGGGCGCTTCCTCGGGCTCGACGTGGACTACGGCAACGACAAGGGAGCCTACGCGATCATGCGGGTGGCCAAGCACATGGTGATGAGCGACGACAAGATCATCACCTGGGCGGACTACCGGCGCGAAGACGGGGAACTGACTTTTGGGCTGCTCTCGCGCGTTTCGCCCAAGGGCCGCTACGTGATCAGCACCGTCAAGGACCGCTCCGTGTTCGTTGCGCTTCCGGACATCACGTTTTCGCAACTGTTCTTCCCGATCAAAGGGATCCTTGTTTACTACGACCGCTTGACGAAAACCTTCCACGCACTGCCCGGCGCCGACGATCCGCAGTACGTGCAGACGAACCCCGTCTGGAGTCCGGACGGCAAGTACATCGTGTTCGCCCGCGCCAAGGCCTACCGCAAGCCGAAGCTCGAGCGGTCGAGCTCGGTCCTGGTGGACGAAAAGGACGTGCCGGAGTTCGTCGTCGAGCGCCGGCCGTTCCGCTACGACCTGTATCGGATCCCGTTCAACGACGGCAAGGGCGGCAAGCCCGAGCCGCTCGAGGGCGCCTCGAACAACGGGATGAGCAACTACTTCCCGAAGTACTCGCCCGACGGCAAGTGGATCGTCTTCTGCAAGGCAAACAGCTACATGCTCCTGCAGCCGGACAGCGAGCTGTACATCATTCCGGCCGAGGGCGGCAAGGCGCGCCGGCTGCGCTACAACACCTCGCGGATGAACTCCTGGCACAGTTGGTCGTCGAACAGCCGCTGGCTCGTCTTCTCTTCGAAGGTCAACACGCCCTTCACGCAGTTGTTCCTCACGCACATTGACGAGAACGGCAACGACAGTCCGCCGGTTCTGCTCGAGCGGTTCACCTCGCCGGACCGGGCGGCGAACATCCCTGAGTTCGTGCCGCTGCCGGGCGATGCGATCGTCGAGATCAAGGAGCAGTTCCTCGACGCTTACTCGTTCTTGCGCGCCGGCTTGGCCGACGAGCGCACGGGCAACTTCAAGTTGGCCGAGCGCAACTACCGGCGCGGCCTCGAACTCGACCCGAACAGCGTCGAGCTGCACAACGCTCTTGGCTGGGTGCTGTTCCAGCAGGGGCGCAGCGCCGAGGCGGTCGGTGAGTTCGAGCGGGCGCTGGCCGCCGATCCGAACTACGTCAAGGCGCACAACAACATCGCTCTGGCCTTGATCGAGCTCGGGCGCTTCGAAGAAGCGGCGTCGCATCTCAAGAAATCGCTCGACATCGAGCCGAAAGCCGAGATCATGAGCGATCTCGGCTTCGTCTACGACAACCTCGGCAACCACGAGCGCGCGCTTGAGCTCTACCGCAAGGCCCTCGAGCTCGACCCCGAGTGCGCTTCGGCTCACCTTAACCTAGCGGTGGTCGCGGTGCGCGAGGGCCGGCTCGACGAGGCCGAGCGGCACTACCGTGCGGCCCTTCGCACCAAGCCGACGGCCGAGACGCACAACGGGCTCGGCTACGTCCTTCTGCAGCGGGGGCAGGTCGAGGAGGCAATCGCCGAGTTTCGCACGGCCATCGACGTGGATCCCAAGTACACGCCGGCTTACAACAACTTGGCCCGAGTCCTGGCCGGCCAGGGCAAACTCGTCGATGCTGCCTATTACTACGAGCGTTCTCTGGCGGTCAGGCCCAAGCCGGCGATCTACGTCCGCTATGGGCGGGTGCTGCTGGCGCTCGGCCGTGCGGCCGAAGCGGCCGAGCAGTTCCGCCGGGCACTGGCCATGGATCCAGGCAACGAGCAGGCGCGAGCCGGCCTTGCTGCCTTGGGGGTGAAGAACTGATCTCGGCGGCGGTTTCACGCAGGCCCGCTGCGCTGCGGGCATTGCGGCCGCTTTGGGGGGTCAAGAACTGATCCCGCCGGTGGTTCCACGCCAGAACAACAGGAAATCCCGGAGCCGGACGGCTTGGATGAAGGAATGACCCCGGCGGCGGTTTCACCCCACATGGGGTGGTAGCAAGCGCCCAAGCACTCGCCGCGCCGGCGGTTGGGCGGCCTGCGGATTCTGCCTTCGTTTTCCCGATCTTAGGGGCGGAGCACCGAGTTTCTTGGCCCTGGCCGGATTTTGCCTGGACTTAGGCGAGGCACGTCGGTTATAGGGGAAAAAATAGCGGGCAAACCGCTGCCCGGGCAACCGCGCCGGGGCAGCACGGATCTGGCGCGGACCGCGCGGAGGTTAGGGTCGTGGCCAAATCGAAAGTTGCCGTTGTGGCGGCAGTTGGGCTAGCGGGCGCCCTGTGGGCGGCCCAGGCCGGGGCGTACCCCATGTACGACGACGGGTTCGGAACTGGTTGCGTCCTGTGCCATGTCGACTTCAAGGGCGGTCCCCAGCAGGTTCTTCACGCGGTTCACACGAACAACTTCGGGATTACCGAGTGCAACCTGTGCCATCCCAACGGGCCGGGGAGCAAGCCGGTTCGAACCTACACGAGCGGGCCCGGCGGCGGCCTCGGCTGCGCCGGCTGCCACGGGCGCGACTACGGCGAGATCTCTCCGAACAGCGGCCAGCCCAAGGCCACGGGCTACGGCCTGCGCCAGGTCCACGCGAACCACGGGGTGACGGTCTGCGCCACGTGCCACCAGCCCGGCCAGCTCGGGCACCCGGATCCCTTCCCGCCGATCCTCCCCGAAAACGTGCCGCCGCCGTATTACGGCCAGCCGACCAACACGCTTACGAATCCGTGCGCGAGCTTTCAGGAAGACTCCGGCTACGACACGAACACGGTCGGGCTCGACAACGACGGCGACGGTGCCGCCGACTGGCCGGCCGACGCCGACTGTGCGATGCCGACCACGACGACCACGAGCACGAGCACTACGACCACGACGCTTCCGGTTTCTTGCGATCCGCAGCCGCTGGTCGGCTGTGTGGCGCCGGCAAAGAGCGTGTTGCTCGTTAACGAGAAAAAGGCCGGCAAGGAAAAGATAAAGGTCGCGCTCAAGAAGCTGCAGTCGGTCGTTTCGCAAAGCGACTTCGGCGACCCGGTGGCCGGGACGACCAACTACACTATTTGCATCTACGACGATACCGACGCGCTGGTCGGCGAGCTTTCGGTGAGCCGCGCCGGCGATCTGTGCTCGGGCAAGTTCTGCTGGAACGCGATATCGACGAAAGGCTACAAGTACATCGACAAACTGACGCAAGCCGACGGCGTCCTCAAGATGATCCTGGTGGGCGGCAACGCCGGCAAAGGAAAGACGATCGCGATCGCCAAGAACAACGCGCCCAAAGGACTCAACTTCATGCCGACGGGCATTGCGCCGGCGCTGCTCAATGCCACCCACGCGACGGTGCAAATCCTTACGAGCGATGCCGCATGCTTCGGCGCAACGGTCACGAGCGTCAAGAAGGCCGATGGATCGATTTTCAAGGCGACCGGTCCGTGAGCCGGACCGGCGGGGTTTCGTCCGGGGAGCTGCGATCGAGTCGAACCACACTACCCGGTGTCTGCCGAGGCGCCGGTGAGGGGGGAAGAACGGAATGCGCAAACACAAGCCAATCCTGACTTTTGCTGTTGGTGCCTTGGTTGGAGCCTTGCTCTCTGGAGGCGCCGTCTACGCGGTAAAATACACGCCGCAGCCGAGCGGCGACTGGATTCGTGACACAAACCTGTACGACCCAGGGACAGATCAGATCAACGTCCTGGGCGACATTCAGCCGGGCGCATCGACGCTTATGCTGGAGATCGGCCTGCGGCTGAACGCGCTGAGCCTGGCGGGCAAGAAGAAGAACTGGGACTTGGCGGCTCACGAGATCCACGAGATCGAAGAGACGATGGACAAGCTCGGGATCACGCGGCCGGCGCTCAAGCCGTCTCTCGATGCGTTCATCGCTACCAGTATTCCGCCGGTCGAGGCGGCGATCACGGCGCAGGACAAAGGCCAGTTCAAGGCGGCGCTCAAGACTTTCGCCGACGCCTGCACGGCCTGCCACGTGAACTTCGGCAAGTCCTCGTTCGTCGTCAAGATCGGCAAGTCGGCCTTGCCGCTCAAGTAACACTGCCCTCGGCCCGCCGGGCGCCCCGCGGCGGCCCCGGCGGGCGTTTCAAGCGGTCCTCCGCCGTTCGGGCCAAAGCGGACGTGTCGGCTGTGCTGGGCATCGTTCACCGGTCATCAGGGGGTTGGCGCTTCGTCCGTACTGTGCGGCGAGGCACCAAGCCGATCGGGCACTTGCTTTGGCGGCCTCGGGGCTTGATCCAAGCTAGCTGAGCAATCCGCGGCCGGCTCGGTTATACTCAAAGGCGTGCGCCTTCTGGTTACCGGCGGTGCCGGGTTCATCGGCTCGAACCTGATCG
>CAYZHO010000198.1:0-4863 GCA_964478045.1 uncultured Myxococcales bacterium
TGAGCTCACCACCCAAGTGCTCGCGAAACTCCTCCAGACCCTCCCACACGAGATGCCGGTCCCGAGCGTCGCGCGCCTCCAACGCGTCGTCCCAGAGCGGAAGGCCCAAGCGCTCGAGCAGGGCGCAGGCCACCTCGCGCCGGGGGAGCCCGACGACGTCCCGGAACGCCTCGATGACGCTCTCCGCTGCCTTGCGCGTCTCGGCGAGTACGACGGTTGGGGAATGCCGCCGGTCTGGGGGGATCCCCGCCGCCAGCGCACGATTCAAATCGACGCCGATCCTCTGTCAATCGGGCTCAACCGGCCCGTGGACGTCCCGATCGTGGCCGATGCCAAGTCCGCCCTGGCGGCCCTACTGGCCGCCACGGCCAAGCGGCGCCCGCCCCGGGGGGACAATCCCGACGTCCCTCGCTACCGCGAGGCCGCCGGCCGCCTGGCCGCACGCGGTATGGAGTACCTGGCGGCCGCGCCCAGCCACGGCGTGAACCCAGCGCAAATGGTCACAACCGTGCGCCAGTTCCTACCGCGCGATTGCATCACCGTGCTCGACGGCGGGAACACGACGCTGATCGGGGTCGCCTTCCATCCGATCTTCGTGCCCTACGGATTCCTCTATTCGGTCAAGATGGGCTATCTGGGAACCGGACTGCCGTTCGCGCTCGGCGCGAAGCTGGCAGCTCCGGACCGTGCCGTCTGCCTGATCACGGGGGACGGAGCGCTCGGCTTCAACATTATGGAGCTCGAGACCGCCGTCCGCGAGGATCTAGCGGTCCTCGTCGTGGTCGCCGTCGACGACGCGTGGGGAATGGAAAAAACGGCCTTTCTCGCCCAGGGACTCGGCCCTCGAGATTGGGAAGGCCGTGGCATCGACGTCGCGCCGGTAGCCTACGATGAGATTGCCCGTGCCATGGGCTGCCACGGCGAGCGAGTGGCGTCGATCGAAGAGTTGGCACCTGCGCTCGAACGCGCTCAGGCCTCGGGAAAACCAGCGGTGATCCACGTCGAGGTCGACCGCGAGCTGAACACCCGGCCGCCCGGCTGGGAGCAGTTCCGGGCGGCGCGAGCCTTGCAGGCATAAGCCGCAGTGCAGAACTCGGGAACCCCGCAACCGCCTCCAACGCGCCCCCTGCCCGGGGCGCCGCGCAGTGTTTTCATCACTGGAGCGCGCGGATTCGTCGGGCGATCTCTGTGCGAGTTTTATTCTAGTCTCGGCAGTGAAGTCCGAGGCGTCGACCTTCAGAGCGACTCAACGGGGAGCGTGGTGGCCGGCGACGTCGCAGCCCCCGGGCCCTGGCAGCAGCACGCTCGCGGTTGCGAGCTGTTCATCCACACGGCGGCCATCGTCTCCAACACCGCACCCCCGGAAGCATACCGGCGGGTGACCGTTGGTAGCGTACGCCACGCGCTCGATGCGGCCGTCGCCGCCCGGGCCCGGCGCTTCGTTCTCGTCTCATCCTGCGGAGCCTACGGGTGGCATCATGCTCCGAACGCCGACGAGAAGACCCCGGTAACCACGCTGAGCGGCAATCGGTACCAAGACGCCAAAGCGGCCAGCGAACATCCAGCGCTTGCTGCCCACGCAAGCGGCGAAATCAAGTGCACCATCGTCCGTCCCGGCGACGTATACGGAAGCGGCTCGCGCCCCTGGATCTTGCTTCCGCTCGAAGCCATCCGGCGGGGATTGTTCTTTCTGCCTGCTCGCGGTCTTGGGCTGCTCTCTCCGATCTACATCGACGACCTGGTGGAGGGTATTCACCGGGCAGCAATGTTCGAGGAAGGATGCGGTCACATCTTCAACCTCGTCGGCCCGCAGACCGTGTTGGCGCGAGAGTTCTTCTCGTATCACATCCGGTGGGCCGGCAAGAGCGGGTCTCCGCGTACCTTGCCGACGGCGCTGGCGGCGTGCCTTGCCGAGGCAGCGGGCCGGCTGGCCCGAGCACTCGGCCAGCCGAGCGAACTCAGCCGGCAAACGATGCTGATGCTGAGCAAACGCGAGTCCTACTCGATCGAAAAGGCCCGGCGCATGCTTGGCTTCCAGCCGCGCGTCGAGCTCGCGGAGGGGATGGCACGGGTGGAAGCGGACTTGCGCGCGCAAGGGGTGATCGAGTGAAAACGCTCTTCTACGGATGGAAGGTCACCGCCGCTTCATTCTTGATACTCTTCGTTACCGTTGGGGTCGGACTTTACGTGCCACCGGTTTTCCTGGTTCCCATTCAGCGGGAGTTCGGCTGGTCTCGCGCCGCGATCGCTGGTGGCAGTGCAATTGCGGCGCTGGTCAGCGGGCTGATGTCCCCGATTGCAGGCCTCTGGATCGACCGCTACGGGGCGCGCCGAGTAATGATCTCAGGAAGCCTGGTGATGGCAGGAGCACTGTATTTGGTGAGCCGGATGGCAGAGCTCCGGGAGCTCTATGCCTTTACCGCGCTGGCCGGCGCCGGCCTGACCTGCGTCGCCTGGGTACCCAATCAAACGCTCATCTCGAACTGGTTTACTCGCAAGCGGGGACTGGCGATGGGGATCGCACTAACGGGCATCGGCTTTGGGGGGCTGGCGATGTCGCCGCTTGCCGCTTTTCTCATCGAAAGGTTCGGATGGCGTAACGCTTACGTAATCCTTGCCGCAATAGTGGGCGCGGTGGTGACTGCGGTCATCGCCGCAGTCGTGCGCGATCGGCCCGCCGATCTTGGTTTGCTGCCCGACGGGCTAGCCGCGCCCGAAGCCGGAAGCGGGAGTCAAGGCACCGCGGGAATCCCCCGACCGGCGGGCCAGGGGCTTGAGCTGAGGGCGGCTGTGCAAACACCCTCGTTCTGGCTCCTGTCGGCCTGCCACTTTCTCTGGGTGTTCTCGAACATGTCGGTGATCCAGCACTCGGTAGCCTTTCTCGAAGACCAAGGCTTTGCACGGGCCTCCGCGGCTTCGGTCCTCGGCGCCATGGTTGGAACCAGCGTTGCGGGGCGCATCCTTTTCGGATACCTGGCCGACTTTCTCCCGAAACGGCACTTGATGACTACAGCGCTCGCGCTCCACGCGGCCGCCACCGCGTGTCTGCTTCGCGCTGGGGCAAGCGGAGCCGTCGCCTGCTTCACGGCCGGCTTCGGACTGGCGCTCGGAGGCGCTGCCGTCTTAATCCCACTACTGGTAGGCGAGTGCTTCGGGCTGCTCGCGTTCGGAAAGGTGCTCGGCCTGGTCATGATATCGGCCACTGCCGGCGCCGCGATCGGACCGGTCCTAACCGGGCACATCTTCGACACCGCCGGTAGCTACCGTGCGGCTTGGCTTCTGCACGCGGGCGTGTTCCTATCGGCAGGCATTCTCGTGCAATGGGTACGGCAGCCACGGCCACCGCAATGACGCGCTTTCCTCGACTCGGCAGCCTCGCGCTCTTTGCCTGCCTGCTGGTTGGATGGGCCGGCCCATCGCCGGCGGATCCGAGCCGCTACGAGCCTGGTCTCGATCCCCTCGTCGGCGTCCATTTGGTCTCCTGGAGCGACTTGGGTCCCGCTGGAGCGGCGGCGTGGGAAAGCGCCGTGCAGGACGTGTACGACCACGGCCTGCGGGCAGTTGCGATCAGTCCGGTTCGGTTCGTAGACCCGGCCACCGGCCACCTGCGCCTTAGCGACGGTACCACGAGCCTGCCCCCGGACGGCGCCATCGAGGCCGCGCTCGCCCGCGCTGCACTGCTTGGCCTTACCGTGACGCTCGACCCGTTCGTCGAGCCCGATGGGTTTGCCTTCTGGCGCGGGGATTTAACGTTTTCCGGAAGCGCGGCGGACGCTTTTTGGGCCGATTACGGCGCCTACGTTCTTGACATGGCATCCTTGGCCGAAACCTACGGCGCCGCCCGCATGACCGTCGGCACCGAACTCCGCGCCCTGGCCCGCGACCCAGCCAACGCCGGCCGCTGGACCGCGCTGATCGAGGCCGTTCGGCAGGTCTTTTCTGGTCAGCTCGGCTACGCTGCCAACTGGGACGACTTTGCCGATGAAACCATCACGACCACGTTTTGGGAGCACCCGGCCATCGACTTCGTGGGCGTCGATCTGTACGCTCCGCTGGTCTCCCCCGCCGTAGCGGCCGGACGCGGGCAGCCCTCGGTCGCAACGCTCGAGTCGGCTTGGAATGCCATCTTCGACGACCACGTGGGACCGGGCGTGCCGGGGCTGCTCGCGTTCGCGGCGGCTCGCAAGGGCGGGCTCGGCATGCCGTGCGTCGTGGTCGAACACGGAAGCGTCCCTTATGACAAGACCTCTGCGGCACCTTTCCGGGCGCAGCCAGGGCGCGGAATCCCGGACCCCTGGGAACAGCGCAACGACTACCAGGCACTACTGGCAGCGGCCGACCTCAGGGCGGAGGTTCCGGCAAGTTCCGGCCGGCTAGAGGCAATCTACTTTTGGCACTGGGGCATGCCAGGGGCCGACGGAAGCCCGTGGTATCTAGACCCAGAGGGCGACCCGGTAGAACAGGGCGCCAAGGCGGCAGCTTTCCTCGCGGGATTCGCAAGCGGCGACGTTCCGGAGCCTGGTTTCCCTCAAAGCCGAGGACAGCGTCGCTGCATCGACTCGCTCAATGCGGGTTTGGCCAAGCTCATACAGATTGGCGCGCGCCAGCACGTTGCTTGCCTGCGGGACGCCGCCGCCGACCGGCTGGGCCCACAGTCCCTCGAGGAGTGCGCGACAGCCGATCGCCGCGGGAAGTTAGCCCAGGCGAAGGCGCGGCTCGAGCGCGATTCTCAGCGCTGGTGCAGCGCTTTTCCGCCGTCTTTTGGCGCGACAGACCCCGCAACCGTCGCACAAGCGGCCAGTGCGGCCTCGTTGGACTTCGCACACGCGCTACTCGGTACGCCGCTGGCGTCGGCAGGAGCAC
>CAYZHO010000199.1:0-4810 GCA_964478045.1 uncultured Myxococcales bacterium
CCGCACTGCTTTCTCTACCGGCGATTCGGGGAATCGCGTGGGCGGCTACCGACGTAACCTCATGCGGCCAGGTGGTAGAAGGCCAAGGCCTTCTTACCGTCGATCTTGACTGCAGCACTACGGCGGGCGCTGCGATCACGCTAGCCGCCAAGGCCACACTCGACCTTGGCGGCCACACGATAGTTGGCAGTCCAACGTCCCCGGGTATTTTTTGTTCCGGTCGGTGCCGGATCACAAACGGAGCGATAATCGGTGCCCAGTACGGTGTCCTCGGCGGACGCGTGGTTATGGAAGTAGCGGATTTGCAAGTTTCAGGAAGTGCCATGGGAGGCATCTGGACGCCCCTGGGAAAGCTAGTCGCGAGCAACATCACCGTCACCAACGGCGATACGGGGATAACAGCGAAGGTTGCTCGAATCAGCGGGGCTCAGATAACGGGGACCAGTACTGTTGGGATTTTGGCCGACCGGAAACTGATCCTCGAGGACGCAACAATCTCGAGCAATAACGGAGGCGGCGTTGAGTCAGTACGGGCGACAATCCGCCGCTCGCAAGTGACCGCGAACCTGTACGGCGTTTACGTGAGAAAGGGAAGCGCCTTTGACACCACCATCGCGAGCAATGACCAGTTTGGCGTGGAATGGAAAAGCTGGAAACTCATTGGGAGCACCGTCACCGGCAATCCCAGTAACCCCTCCGCTCCAGACTGTACGCTCTTGAATTGGGATTGCGCTGATGTGGTGGCCCACCGGGCGAGGCTCCGGAATTCGACCTGCGAAACAAGCATTGCATTGAGCAAGGACGGACATCCGGAGGGAACGCTCGGAATTTGCACGCTCGACTGACGCAACCGGCAGCGGGCAGCCGACAGTCACGTTGAGAAAACCCGCGTCTTGGCCCAGCGGTAGTCCGCCTTGCCGCTGGGGCTGCGCACTATCTCGTCTCTGAAGACGAAGGCTTTGGGCAGCTTGTAGCGAGCCAGGCGCTTGGCCGCTTCCGCCAGTAGCTCCTCAGCGGTGGCGCTGCACCCCTCGCGCAGCTTGACGATCGCCACTACCTCCTCGCCCCACCGCTGGCTCGGCCGGCCCACGACCACGGCATCCCCGACGGCCGGGTGCTGCTTGAGGGCGTGCTCGACCTCTTCAGCGAATATCTTTTCTCCCCCCGAGCTGATCGTCACGGATTCCCGACCGAGCAGCTCGATCGTTCCGTCCGCGCGCAGGCGGGCGCGGTCGCCGGGTACCGCAAAGCGACGGGGCCCTACCGCGGGGAACGTGCGCTCGGTCTTTTCGCGATCGCCGAGATAGCCCAACGGAATTCTCCCGGTGCGCGCGAGCCAACCTACCTCCGGACTGCCCGGCTCGAGAACGCGCCTCTTGTCTTCGCTCAGCACTACGTTGCCCGAGGCGGCAGCAAAGATCCCGGTCGCAACGCCAGCCTGGACGCTGCTGACGTGCTGGCCTTGCGCACCGGTCTCGGACGAGCCAACCGAATCGACGATCGCCAAGTGGGGGACCAGCTCAATAAATCGGCGCTTCAGCCGCTCGCTCAGGATCGCTCCTCCCGAAACGAGAAACCTGAGGCAAGAAAGGTCGTAGCGACCCGACTCGAGAGCGTCGAGCAGCGGCACGGCGAACGCGTCACCGACGATCAGCATGCCTTGAACTCGCTCGCGCTCGACCGTCTCCCACACGTCGCGAGCATCGAGCCGGCGAACGACGTTCGGGCAGATTACAGTTCCCCCCAAGTTGAACGTATGGAAGGCGCTCCAATGGGCCGCTCCGTGCATAAACGGCGCGACCGGCATGACGCGCAGACTAGCGCCCCCACCCACTGCTCGCTCGACAATTTGGTCCAGCGAGTCGAACTCTTGCCCGCTGCGGGGAACCACCTGGCCACCCAAGGCAGCCACGAAGATATCTGCCTGGCGCCAGAGTACTCCTTTCGGCATCCCGGTCGTGCCGCCGGTATAGAGGATGTACAGGTCGTCGGGTGACCACCGGAGAGGCGGCCGCTCGGGCGAGGCCTGCGCCAGTGCTTCTTCGTAAGCCACTGCCCCGTCAACAAGCGCGTTGCCCGAATCGTCCTCCACTTGAATCAAGACTTCCAACTCCGGCAGGTGGGCCTTCACCTTGGCCACCCTGGGAGCGAGCGAAGCGTGATAAATGATGGCCCGAGCGCGGGCGTCGCGCAGCAGGTATGCAAGCTCCCGCTCCACGTAACGGTAGTTCACGTTGAACGGGGCTAGCCGGGCCTTGTACGCACCGAGCATGCCCTCAAGGTATTCGTTCGAGTTGTAGAGCAGGAGCGCGACGTGGTCCTGGCCCGACTCCCACGGCTCGAGACTGGCCCGCTCGGCGCGCAGCGCGAGACCGCGCCCAAGCAAGTAGTTTGCCAGGCGGCGGGATCGCTCGTTGACCTCCTTCCACGAAAGCCTGCGGTCGCGCCAGACAATGCACTCGCGATCCGGAACGCGTTCGGCGATTGCTTCGAACACCTGGGCTAGATTGAACTCCACGGGCTCGCCGCCTCGGCAGCAGGTCAAACAGTTCCCGCCGCCCGAGCCCCATTAGCCCATCCCCGTAGCGCAGAAAAGGGGCGGCCTCGTAGACGCCCGACTAGTGGCGGTAGCCGCGGCAGTCGAACATCCCCGCAGCGCAGAAAAGGGGCGGCCTTGTAGAGCCGCCCCTTTGCTGTTGGTAGCGAAGCTGTGCCCGTGCCTCAGGCGGGGAGCTCGGCCTTACGGTACATCGTTACCACCGCTGCTCCGCCGAGCCCGAGGTTGTGCTGCAGTGCGACCTTGGCTCCTTCGACCTGGCGCTTGCCAGCTTCGCCGCGGAGCTGCCAGTTGAGCTCGGCGCATTGGGCCAGGCCGGTGGCGCCGAGCGGGTGGCCTTTGGAAATGAGACCGCCCGAGGGGTTTACTACCCACTTGCCGCCGTAGGTTACAGCACCTGAGTCGATGAGCTCTCCGCCCTTGCCTTCCTCGCACAGGCCGAGCGCTTCGTAAGTGATCAACTCGTTGCACGAGAAGCAGTCGTGCAGCTCGATTACGTCGACGTTCTCCGGCCCGAGGCCGCTCTGCTCGTAGACCTTCCGCGCTGCCGCCCGCGTCATGTCGGCGCCGACCAGCTTGATGCAGCTTTTTTCTTCGAAAGTGGAGGGAAAATCGGTGGCCATCGCCATCCCGACGATCTCGACGGCTTTGGCCTGAAGGCCGTGCTTCTTGACGAAGTCCTCCGAGGCCAGGACGGCCGCCGCTGCTCCGTCCGATGTCGGACAGCACTGCAGCTTGGTGAGCGGCTCGTAGATCACCGGCGAGTTGAGGATGTCCTCGAGCGTGTACTCGTCCTGGAATTGCGAGTACGGGTTGTTCACCGAATGCTTGTGGTTTTTTAGCGCGATCTTCGCGAACTGCTCGGGCTTGGTCCCGTACTTCTCCATGTGCTCGCGACCGGCATTGCCGAAAAACTGGGGAGCGCCCGGCGCCTGGGCGAAGCCGCGCAGCTCGACCATCAGGCTGAAATGCTTGTCGAGCGGGTTGGTGCGATCGTTGTACTTGATGCCGAGCGAGCCCTTCTCCATTTTCTCGAAGCCGAGCGCAAGCACGCAGTCGGCAAGCCCGCCCTCGATGAACTGCTTGGCCATGTACAGGGCCGTCGAGCCGGTGGCACAGTTGTTGTTGACGTTGTAGATGGGAATGCCGGTTAGGCCGATTTCATAGACCGCTCGCTGCCCCGCGGTGGAATCGCCGTAGCAGTAACCTACACACGCCTGCTCGACCTTGTCGTATGTAATCCCGGCGTCTTCTAGCGCCTTCGTGCCGGCCTCGCGCGCCATGTCCGGATAGTCCCAGGCCTTCGAGCCGGGCTTCTCGAACTTCGTCATGCCGACGCCGACCACATAAACTTTTCTGCCCATTCTCTCTTCGCTCCTTGCCTCGTTGCCTCGTGTTTGCTCGCCAAGGGCGGCACGGTCATCGGCCGCGACCGGCGAGTAACGGATCTTAGCGTCCGAACAACACCAACGTAAGCCATTTGCACGATTTTGCAAAACGTGCCATCGACCGCGGCGCGACTGGACAAAGCGCGGCGGTGCGGGCAGCACAGGAGTGCGAACCAACGATTGGGAGGAGCCAATGGCCGAACACTTCGAACTTACCGACGAGCTGAAGCGGGCAATCGGCGCGCAGTCCGCACCGTGGACTTACGAGGTTACGACCACGAGCGTGCGCGCCTTCGCGCGCGGAGTCGGCTACACCGACCCGGTCTACTACGACCTGGAAGCCGCCCGCGCGGCTGGTTACCGGGGCCTGCCCGCACCGCCGACGTACCTCGGCACGCCGGTGTTTATCCCCGGGCGCTGCCACGACTGGTTTAGTGGCCCGATCGAAGGACAACCTCGCGTCGAGCACGGTCTCGCCCGCGTTCTCGACGGCGGAACCGAAACGGAATACTTCGAGACGATTTGTTCCGGCGACACGCTGACCGGCGTTCTGCGAGTGGCCGGCCTCGATGTGCGCGAGAGCAGGACTCTCGGCAAGATGCTGATCATCACGACCGAGACGACCTACACGAACCAAGAAGGCAAGGTCGCCGCCGTGCAGCGCTCGCAGCTCATCTACTACTGAGGAGGAGAGGCCGATGGCGCCACGCTGGGAGACAATCCGCGAAGGCGACGAACTGCCCGAGCTGCGCAAGCGCCCCACGCTCACCCAACTAGTCAAGTACGCGGCCGGCTCGGGCGATTTCAATCCCTTACATCACGACTACGACTTTCCGCAGGCCAAGCAGATCGGGTCGATCATCGT
>CAYZHO010000200.1:0-4706 GCA_964478045.1 uncultured Myxococcales bacterium
CGCTTAGCAGCGCTCGGCTCGGCAAGAGCTCGGCCGGCACCAGCCGGTCGTCGGGTAGCAGTTCGGCGGCCCGCTTGGCATCGACCAGGTAGGTTGCCGTGGCTGAGCGCGCGCGGCGAACCACGACCGGCATGTGAACCTGGCGGCCCTCGATTAGGTACACGGCGGCATTGCTGTTCCCGGTGGTTTGGTCCAGCCCTTCCGTCGAATGCCCGGCGGCCTCGACCTCGGGCGAAAGCGAACCGGCACTGCCGGGCGACCTTTGGGCTGCAGTTCGGTCCATAATGGGCAAGCCTCCCAGGCGGCCTTTGCTATATGACCGTGGCTACCGCAACGGCGGCGAGCCTCCAAGGGCCGCCCCGCTCAAATATACTGACTGCGGCGTTCGTGCCAGCCGGTCGCTGGGCACATTCGCGCGGCCGGCGCCTTCCTCACAAGCTGGCCTGACGTAGCCCGACACCTCCGGCGGTTCCCAAAGCTTCCTAAACCGGCCCGCTAGCCTTCGCGGGGGCGCAGGCGCGCAGCCCGGCATCTTACCGGACCTCGTCGGAGGCAGGCTGCTCGGCCCATGGGCGGGTCAAGGCCGGTTCCTTTAGGCGCGGGGCGGCGCAGGCCCTAGCGGTCTGCCGGCTGGCGCGCGAAGCGGCAGAGCCAGAAGACGGCAGAATGGAGCCGTGCAAAGTGCGAGGGAAGCCCAGCGCTCTGCCGGCAGCCGCCAAAACGCTCACAGGCATGCCTCTTGTGCGCTGCTCCATTTAGCCGGCAAGTGGTCCGACTCAACGGTAATCGGGAGTCACTGCGACCGGGACGTCGTCGGGGTGAACCACCTTGCGAGGAGGCGGCACGAGCAGCCCCATGGTCGCCGTTAGAACGGCGGCTCCCGCACCGCCGAACAGAGCCGGCGCGGCCGGCCCGACGTGGTCGATCAGCCAGCCGCAAGCCAGGTTCGAGAGGATTCCGCCTAGGCCCATGCCCACTGTTGAGAGCATGGCCTGGCCGGTGGCGCGCAGGCGGGCGGGAACTACGGCTTCCACGTAGAGCGGCCCCCCGACGATTAACCCCATGACGGTCACTCCGTGCAGGACCTGCACGCCGTAGACCAGCGGCAAGTACTCGGTGGTTCCGGAAACGAGCCAGCGGATGGCTCCCGAACCCACGCCCAGGGCCACCAGACCGCGCGGGCCGAGCCACCGCAGGCCCGTGCCCGACAGTGCGACGAGCGGAATTTCGAGGGCCAGCATGAAAATCCACATGCGGCTGACCATTTCGACCGAGCCGCCTAGCGAGCGCACGAAAATCGGAAACAGAGCAATTGGGCCCTGTAGGAAGAAGTAGGAGGCCAGCATGAAAGCGAGCAACCGGACGAACGCGCGATCGCCGGCGAGCAGGCGCCAGTCACCGGCGCGCGCCCGCACGGTAACTTCTTCGTCGCGCGGCAAGGCAATCGCTACCAGCCCGGCCACCAGCGTCAGGACTGCCGTCAGCGGCAGGATCAGCCCGAGCCCATCGCGCGGCCCATCGCCCGTTACGGGCTTGCCAAGCCATGCGAGGAAGCGCGGGAACCCTGCCACTGCGATCAGGAATCCGAAAGTTCCCCAAGCGCGCACGAGCCCAAAAGCGTGGGGGCCCATGCGCCGCAGCAGAGCCATGCTCAGGGCGACGCAGGTGGGGATCGCCGCCGACGAGAAGAGCGCTAGTGCCGCCGTACCGGCTGCGAGCTGGGCAAAGCCACGGAGGTAGTAGAGCAAGCTATAACCGGCCGCCGCGCCGGCTGTGACGAGGGTGAAAACTCGCTTGCGCGAGCCGGTCAGATCGGCCACGCGTCCCCAGAGGGGTTGGGCGACGATCCCGACTAGCGGGATCATCGCCATGACTAGTCCGACTTGTGAGCCGGACAGGCCGGCGTTGGCGCTGAGATAGAGCGAATAGAAGGGAAAGAACAGGCCGAGCGCACCGATTAGAAAGAACCAGGTGGCCGAAAGCAGGAGCAGCGAGCGAAGCGGTGTCTTTTCCATGGGGATGTTCGTTCATTTAGCCCGGATCGCGCGGCAAGGCTCGCTCGGGCCGCACCGCTGGCTCGGCTTGGGCGGGCCGGCGGATCATTTTGTTCGTTTTTGGCGCGGCGTCCGTGGCGCACCGGCGCTGCGCGGTGGTATAAGCGGGGGCGGGCGGCTGGGAGGGCGCCGAGCGATGGAGCACGAGGAACTGCTTTTATTGAGTGATCTCAACTACGCCGAAGCGTTGCGCGAGCAAGCGCGCCGCGGTGGCGGCAGCGTGGTGGAGGAGGATGGCATCGTAGCTACTCTGGCCGCCCACCCCCATCCGGTGGTGAACAACGCGATTCGCATGGACCGCCGGATCGATGCCGAAACCTGCTTGGACCGTATCGTCAACTTCTACGTTCCCCGCGGTCACGGCTACACGGTGGTACTCCGGTTGGCCACCGACGACTCCGACCTCGGGGAGGCGGCCGCCGGCGAGGGGCTCGGCGAGTTGGCTGTGCTGCCGGCCATGGCGATCGAGGCGCCCCCGGCGGAACAGGCGCCGCCGTCGGGGTGCCGGATCTCCTGGGTGAGCGACGAAGCCAGCCTTGCCGACTATCGCTCGGTCGTCGAACGGGCATGGGAGACTTACGAGATTCCCGGCGAAGCCACCGGCGCAGCGGTCGGCACTCAGCCGCTGCCACCGCACATCCATGCAGCGCTCCTGTATGCCGGCGACCGTCCCGTTGCGGGAGCGCTCGTCCTCTTGAGTCATGGAATCGCCGGCGTCTATTGGGTCAGCACCCTCGAGGAAGCGCGCGGCCGCGGCTACGCTGAAGTGTGCACCCGGGCCGTCACGCGCCGGGCGTTCCAACTCGGGGCTCGCGCGGTCTGCTTGCAGGCGACGCCGATGGGCGAACCGGTCTACGCCAAGATCGGTTTCAAGACGATCGGCACCTATCGCCTGATGGCCGCTTTTCCCGACGACTAGGCTGGCGCCCCGCGGCCCTCTCGATGCGGCCGGCAGGTGGCAGCAAGCCCCGGCGCTGCAGCAGGGGCAGGCCAGCCCTTCCGGTTTTCTCCCGCCGGATGGCCTGCCGTCAGCCCGGAAGCGGGCGCGGAACTACTGCCGAGCGCTCGGCGGGCCCTTGCGGCTCGCTCAGGCTTCGCCTGACCAGGCGGCGCAGATCTTCGAGGATCAAGTAGCTGCAGGGAACGACAATGAGCGATACGCCGGTGGCGAAGACGACCCCGAAACCGAGCGAAACCGCCATTGGAACGAGGAACTGGGCTTGGAGACTACGCTCGAGCAGGATGGGGGTCAGGCCGGCGAACGTGGTCAGGGAGGTAAGCAGGATCGGACGAAAGCGCGCCGCGCCGGCCTCGTGCACCGCCGTGGCCACGGCTTCGCCGGCCAGTCGGCGCGTGTTGACGTAGTCGACGAGAACGAGGCTGTCGTTGACCACCACGCCCACAAGGGCGACGATTCCGAACACCGACAAGAAGGTTAGGTCCATGCCTAAAAGGATGTGCGCCCACACGGCGCCGGCAACGCCGAACGGAATCGCGGTCATCACGATGAAGGGCTGCACGTACGAACGCAGGGGAATGGCGATGAGCGCGTAGATCGCGAGCACGGCGATGGCCATTCCGCGAGCTAGGCTCGAGATCGTCTCGTTCTGCTCGCGCCGTTCGCCTTCGAAGCTGTAGCGCAGGCCTGGAAAATCCGCTGCAAGTCGGGGCAACACCGTGCGCGAAAGCTCGGCGAGAATCTCGTTTGCGTTGGCGACCTTGCGGTCGACGCTGGCCGTTACGTCGACGATCCGCTGGCGGTCGGCGCGCTCGATCGATGCAAAGCCGCGCGACCAGTGGGCCCGCGCAACGGTAGAAAAAGGAACTTCGATGCCCCCGGGCCCGCGAATGCGCAGCGCTTCGAGATCGGCCAGAGAGCGCCGCCGTGCCTCGGGAAGCCTTACCATCACCTTGAGGTCTTCGCGGCCCCGCTGAACGCGCTGGGCTTCGGCCCCGTAAAAAGCCTGCCGGACTTGCCGGGCTAGGTCGGCCAAGGTCAGGCCGAGGGCTTCCGCCTCGGGTTTGATCTCGAGCTTGAGCTCACGCTTGCCCCTTCGAAAAGAGTCGGCCACGTCGTGGACACCCGGGTAGGCACTGAGCGCTGCTTTCAGGCGCTCGGCAGCCGCCGTGAGCCGCTCGATGTCGTTTCCGTAAAGGCGCACGGCGATGTCGGCGCCGGCCTCGAAGAGCGTCGCGCTGAACGAAAGCTCTTCGGCGTCGGGAATCGGGCCGGCTAGCTCGCGCCAGCGGCGCGAGACTTCGGCGCTGGAAAAACTGCGCAGCTCGGCCGGGGCAAGTTGTAGGTTGATCTCGGCCAGGTGCGATCCGCTATAGTTGCGCCCGCGGCGGCCGGCGTTCTGGCTGCGCAAGCTGCGAAACGGCTGCTCGCCGAAGGAAGTAAGCACGTGGCGAATCGCCGGGCCGCGGCCCGGGGCCATTTTCGAGTCGAGTTCGCGCTTGAGACGCTCGGCCGCCTCCATGAGGCGGGCGACGGCTGCTTCCGTAACGGCCCGGGGAGTGCCGGGCGGCATGGTAAGGTCTGCAACTACGTTGTCGGCTTCCACGTCCGGGAAGAACGTCAGCCGGATCCAGCCCCCGCCGACGATCGCTGCAGTGACCATGAGGACGGCAGCACCGGCGGCGGCCACGAGG
>CAYZHO010000201.1:0-642 GCA_964478045.1 uncultured Myxococcales bacterium
CGCTGGCGTTCATGTAGGTCTGTGGTTTCAACAGCAGCACCTCGGTACGGCCGATTTCCACAGCGGCCGTCAGCGCGTCGAACTCTTCGCGCCGGATGCTCGTCCCGCGGCTTTCGGCCAGCCGGTCGACTACCCGAAAGCCCAGGTTGTGCCGTGTGTCCTTATATCGCCTGCCCGGATTGCCAAGTCCAGCTACACAGTACACGAGCCAATCCGGGCACCCGCCGGGCCGGCCCCCTTACTCTTCCGACTTCTCGCCGGCCGTCTCTTCGCCCGCAGCCGCCTCCTCTCCAGCCGCCGGCGCTGCCTCTTCTGCCGCGGCAAGCTCCTCTTCTTCCTCGGCGACCTTCTCGACCACGGGCGGAACCACCGTCACGATCGAATAGTCTTCGTGGTAGACGGCCTCGACACCGGGCGGCATCTGCAAGTCGGACACGTGCAGAACGTCGTGAATTTCCAATTCGCTGACATCCACCTCGATGGCTTCCGGGATCTGGTCCGGCAGGGCCCGAACGTCGATTTCGCGGCGAAGCGGCTGAAGAATCCCGCCTTCGACCACACCCTTCGCTTTGCCCACGAACGTGAGTTCCACGCTGGCTTCGACCGGCTTGTTCACGTCGACCCGCAGCAAGTCGACATGGA
>CAYZHO010000201.1:652-4641 GCA_964478045.1 uncultured Myxococcales bacterium
GGATGGGCAGGCCGCTGATCGGATGCGTCTGTACTTCCCGAATCAGTGCCAGGTTTCCCTCAAGCTGTGGGTGCTCGGACACCAGCCGGATCAAGTGGGCACCGCCCGAGGTCAGGCCAAGACGCATGAACTCGCGCGCGTCCACCTCGACCGGCAAGGCCGGCTGCCCACCCCCGTAGAAAACGCCCGGCAGCCGGCCGCTGCGGCGCAATGCCCGCGGCGAAACCTCGATGCGACGCGGAGACACCCGAAGTTCGATACGTTCCATTGTTAAACTCTCTCAGTTGAACAGTGAGCTGATTGACTCTTCTTCATGGGTTCGTCGAATCGCTTCGGCAATCAGGGCCGCAACGGACACCACCTTGATCTTGTCCGCGGCCAGTACCTCGGGCCGGGGCGCGATCGTGTCGGTGATGAAAAGAACGTCCAGCGCCGACTCGGCGATCTTCTCGAGGGCGTTTCCCGAGAGCACCCCGTGCGCGCAGCAGCCGATCACCCGCGTGGCTCCGGCTTCGGCGACCGCTTGGGCCGCTCGGCACAAGGTTCCGGCCGTGTCGACGATGTCGTCGACGATCACCGCGGCGCACCCGCTCACGTCACCAATGATTCGCATTTCTTCCACTTGGTTCGCCCGCGAACGGCGCTTGTCGATGATCGCCAACTGCGCCTCGAGCCGCTTTGCGTACGCTCTGGCGCGCTCTACGCCCCCCGCGTCCGGCGATACCACCGCCACCGGCGTGCCCCTCAGCAACTCGCTCAGTTTGGGGAGCAGCACCGGGTTGGCGTAGAGGTTATCGACCGGAACGTCGAAAAAGCCTTGGATCTGGCCTGCGTGCAGCTCCGTCGTCATCACCCGCGAGGCCCCGGCGGTCACGAGCAAGTCGGCCACAAGCTTGGCGCTGATCGGAACGCGCGGCGCTACCTTGCGATCCTGCCGCGCGTAGCCGTAGTAGGGAATTACGGCCGTCACCCGCTTGGCCGAAGCGCGTTTGAGAGCATCGAGAAGAAGCAGAAGCTCCATCAAATGGTCGTTACCCGGGGAGGACGTCGACTGCACCACGAAGACGTCCCCACCGCGTACGTTGTCTTCGATTTCCACGAAGATTTCGCCGTCGCTGAAGCGGCCGACTTCGGCGCGGCCCAGCTCAACCCCCAAGTGCTCGCAGATCTGACGTGCCAACTCTCTGCTCGCGTTGCCGGCGAACACTTGGAGCGCGTCTCTTGCGATCCTCGAACCCGACACTTTCCTCAAACCTCGGTCTATCGGCCGCCGGCTACTTCGAACGCTCGGTGCAGGCTGGGCGGGAAGGATTCGAACCTTCGAATGCCGGAACCAAAATCCGGTGCCTTACCAGCTTGGCTACCGCCCATCAACGCCAGATGGGAGCCGGCCGACCCCTGAGCACGCGGGCGACGAAGGCGAGATCTGGAGGCGCTATGGCCTCGGCGGCCTCGCGGGCCTTGCGGAGCGATTCGAACACGCCAACCACCGCCGAGCCACTCCCGCTCATGACGACCCCACGCGCGCCCAGCCCCCGCAACGTCGACACGAGCCGCGGAACATCGTCGAATGCCCGCCCGACTCCGGCCTGAAAATCGTTGTGCAAAGCCGCTACTATGCCGGCCAGCGTCGGTCTAGGGCGCAATGCCCTAGTATTCCGGCGTTTTTTCGATGTCAAACTTCCCAATGCTCGGGCGTAGGCCCAGGCCGTGGGCACCCGAGCCGGTGGTACCGTGACGAGCAGAGCAAGGGGGGGGAAGTCCGCCACCGGCTCCAACTGTTCGCCGATTCCCCTGGCGACCGCCGGCCTCCCGAACACGAAAAACGGCACGTCCGCGCCCAAAGCAGCACCCAGCTCGAGAAGGCGCGCCTGGCCGAGGCGCCGCCCGAGCAACCGCGGTAGTACCCTCAGCACCGCCGCCGCATCGCTACTCCCGCCCCCAAGCCCGGCCCCAGCGGGAATGCGCTTGCGCAGCTTGATCTCCACGGCCGCCCGGGCGTTTAGCTCTGCAAGCACGCGGCGCGCCGCTTGAGCCGCTAGGTTCATCGGCCCGCCCTTGACTTCGCTCGGGCCGACGACGCGACATGCGACCCGGGGGACTCCAGGGCGGACCGCAATCTCTAGCTCATCGTAAATCGAAACCGGGACCATCAAGCTTTCGATCAGGTGGTAGCCGTCGGAGCGCCGGCCAACCACCCGAAAGATCAAGTTGACCTTTGCTGGAGCTCGAACGGTCACGCGCCCGCACGCAGCGCTCACGGGGCAAGTTTGACCCCCGGGAGGCGGCGTGTAAACAGACGGTGCCAGCATGAAAGCGGAGCTCGCAGTTGCCACTGAGTTGGCCCAGCAGGCAGGGGGCTTGATTGCCGCCAACCTGGGGCGAGTAGGCCACGTAGGCCACAAATCCCCGGTCAACCTGGTGACCGAGGTCGACACCGCCGCCGAACGCTTGATCGTGGACGGCCTCACCAAGGCTTTTCCCGACGCGGCGATCGTGGCCGAAGAAACCGCTGCAGACAGCCGGCCAGCCGGCCCTTGTTGGTACGTGGACCCGATCGACGGGACGACCAACTTCGTTCACGGGCTGCCCCACTGTGCTGTCTCGATCGCCCTAGTAGTCGACCGAGAGCCCGCCGTGGGCGTCGTCCACGACCCCTGCAAGCGCGAAACTTTTACGGCGACCCGCAACGGCCCCGCCCGGCTAAACGGCGAGCCAATCCGGGTCTCGGAAGCCGCCTCGCTCGCCGATTCTCTCCTGGTCACCGGGTTTCCCTACGACCGCTGCCAGCGCCTCGATTTTTACGTGTCCTTCTTCCGCGAGTTCCTGGCCCGCTGCCGCGATGTGCGCCGCTTCGGGTCGGCGGCGCTCGACCTTTGCTACGTCGCCGCCGGTCGCTTTGACGGGTTTTGGGAGTTCGGCCTGCGTCCCTGGGACACGGCTGCCGGCTGGCTCGTCGTAGAACGCGCCGGGGGTCGAGTCACCGATTTCGCCGGTTGCGGTTTCGATCCGTGGAAGCCGCAAGTACTAGCGACCAACGGCCGGGTCCACGAAGAGGCGCTTGCCGTGTTGGCCCAGGCAGCCTCCGCTTGATGGGGGCGTCAGAAGCGACGCTTCTGTTGGCAGCCTGCCAGCGATATAAGTAAAGAGATGGCGAACAACCCAAACCCAGACCTGGATCTTACGGGACGCAGGGCCATCGTCACCGGCGCGAGCCGGGGCATTGGGGAAGCGATTGCCCGGCGGCTAGCGGCCAACGGGGCTCGTGTGGCTTTGGTGAGCCGCAAGCGGGAAGCCCTCGAGCAAGTTTCTGCCAAACTGGCCGAAATGGGCGCCGAGTCGATCGTGGTACCCGCGAACATGAGCGTGCCGTCTGACGTGGAACGCATCGTCCCGGCCGTCTGCGAAGCATGGGGCGGGGTCGACATCCTCGTCAACAATGCCGCGACTAATCCGGTCTTCGGCCCCCTGCTCGATCTCGAGGAACCGGCCTGGGACAAAATCATGACCACCAACGTGAAGGGCCCCTTTCTTCTCACCAAGGCCGCGGCCAGAGTTATGATCGAGCAGGGTTCGGGGGCAATCGTCAACATTGCCTCGACTGGCGGTATCGAGCCCTCGCCCATGCTCGGGTGCTACTCGGTCAGCAAGGCGGCAGTAATCATGCTGACCAAGGCGTTTGCCAGAGAGCTTGGACCGAGTGGAATTCGTGTAAATTGTATTGCACCGGGGCTGGTGGAAACTCGGTTTGCCGAAGTGCTGGTGAAAACGCCGGAGTTTCACGACGCGTATGTCGAGCGCACGGCGCTAGGACGCCACGGCCAGCCGGACGAGATAGCAGGAGCGGCGCACTTCCTCGTCAGCGACGCCGCATCCTACATGACCGGTCAGGTGATGGTCATCGACGGCGGAGCGCGAATGTGAGGACGAGAAGCGGTCCGACGAGCACACTTGCCTGTTTGCCCTCGTAGCTCAGGTGGATAGAGCAC
>CAYZHO010000202.1:0-4613 GCA_964478045.1 uncultured Myxococcales bacterium
ACGCTGCCCGCATCAGCTACTACCTGCGCGCCGCAGCCCCTTCAACATCCTTGCGCCTTTCGGGCCTGCAGGCCGCGCACCCTTGGCCCATCCGGAGTGCAACGCGGTCGCACTCTAGGCCCGCTGCCGGGATGTGTCTTCGGCGCTGCTGCAGCTCCATTGGGCGGTTTCGAGTACTTTTGCTTACTCGCGAAAGTACGGAATGTTATGGCTGCACTATACACGAAGGCGTTTTGTGTCTAGACTGCATTAGGGGCGCTTTCCGTTGGAGCAGAAAAACGTTCGGAGGATTCATCGACAATGAAGACCACGATTAGCCTGATCAAGGCAGACGTCGGAGGCTACCCTGGCCACGCGACCGTTCATCCTCAACTCATGCAGAAGGCATCGGAATGCTTGGCCGAAGCCAAGTCGAGCGGGCTCATCAACGACTACCGAGTTCTAGCCGCCGGCGACGACCTCGAGCTGCTGATGGCGCACAACAAGGGAACCGACTGCGAGGATGTTCACCGCCTGGCGTGGAAGACGTTCGAGGCATGCACGGAGGTAGCCAAGGAGCTCAAGCTCTACGGGGCCGGGCAAGATCTCCTGAGCGATGCGTTCTCCGGCAACGTTCGCGGCATGGGCCCCGGCGTAGCCGAAATGGAAATCACCGAACGCAAGGCCGAGCCGCTCGTGGCTTTCATGATGGACAAGACCGAACCGGGGGCTTTCAATCTTCCGATCTATCGGATGTTTGCCGACCCGTTCAACACAGCCGGTCTCGTCATCGATCCGAACATGCATGCCGGCTTTCGCTTCGAGGTATGGGACATTCAAGAGCACAAGCGCGTCTTCATGAAGACGCCCGAGGAAAGCTACGACCTTCTCGCGCTGATCGGAGCTAAGTCGCGCTACGTCATCAAGCGCGTGTTCCCGAAAGAGGGCCACAAGATCGACGCAAGCGAACCCGTGGCAGTCGTCAGCACCGAAAAGCTCTACCAGATCGCCGGCGAGTACGTCGGCAAGGACGACCCCGTCGCCCTGGTGCGCGCCCAGTCGGGCTTGCCGGCGCTCGGCGAGGTGCTCGAGCCGTTCGCGTTCCCGCATCTCGTTAGCGGCTGGATGCGGGGTTCACACAACGGGCCGCTCATGCCGGTTTCCTTCGCCAACGCCCACTGCACGCGTTTCGACGGTCCGCCGCGTGTGGTCGCGGCCGGATTCCAAATCTGCAACGGCGGCTTCACCGGCCCCGTCGATCTGTTCGACGACCCTGCTTACGATCGGACGCGCCAGCAAGCCGCCGAAATCGCCGAATACATCCGGCGCCACGGGCCGTTCGAACCGCATCGCCTGCCAATGGAGGACATGGAATACACAACGCTGCCGGGCGTGCTCAAGAAGCTTGGGGATCGCTTCGAGCCGGTCGAGTAGCGGGCGCGCCGCGGTCTCGGCTCGAGCGCCGGGCAGCGCCCTGCGCGAAACGTAAGCCCTTCGCAGGCGATCCGGGCTACAATGGGCCGAGACCGCATGGCCCTTGGCTCCTCCATAGGCCGGGCGTGGCGGCCCGCGGCGGCCGCCAATCTGCTCGGGCTTGGCGTTCTCGCATACATGGCGGTGCTTCACCGCTATGCGCCGGATTTTTACTATCTCAGCGTCCAGGAAGACGAGTACATCGAGTGGGCTACCTACTGCGCGTTCGCGTTTGCAGCCGCCGGGTGGCTGGCCGGAGCCTGGCGCCACCGCATCCAGCGCCAGCCACATTGGTGGTTCGCATTGGCGATGACCGCCTTCTGCGTTTTCGTTGCCGGCGAGGAAATCTCCTGGGGACAGCGGCTGCTAGCTTACCGGCCGCCGGTCTACTTTCTCGAACACAACTTCCAGCAAGAACTGAACGTCCACAACGTGATCAGTACCGATCTGCGCAAGCTCGGCCTCAAGTGCGTGCTCGCCGGCTACGGGATTGCGCTGCCACTGATCGCAGCCGTGGGTCCGATCCGGCGCTGGCTCGATCGCTGGGGAGTGGTCGCGCCGCCCGCGTGGCTAATCCCCCTGTTCGCCGCGGCTCTGGCCGCTTATGTGCACTACCCCTGGAAATACACGGGTGAGATCGTCGAGCTGATGATGGGACTCGGGTTCTTGTTCGCGGTGGCGTACCACTTGCTTTCTACGGGCGGCCCCTCGCGCTGGAACCACCATCCTGCCATGGCACTTGCGGCTTGCTGGCTCGCCGCCGTTGTATTCGGTGGAGTAAACGCCTGGGCCGGCCGGGTCCGGCGAGCCGGCGATCCGGCCCGCATTGCCGCAGCACGAGTCGAGCTCGAGGCGCTGCGCAAGGACTTTCAGTGGATGGCTCGACACCACGAGGGCTTTTCTATGTCCCACTCCCTGCACAAGCGGGTCTATACGTACGAGGTAGAGCACAAAGCGACACACTTGCGAGAAGGGGAGTTTGCGGCGCTTCGCAAGCGAGGTCTCAACGAAGCGCGTGCCGAGTTTTTCCTCGACCCGTGGAACCTGCCGTACTGGATCAACGTACGCTCGGGCCGCTCGGGTGAGCCGCGGATGGCTTTCGTCTACTCGTTCGGGCCGAACCGGCGCCGCGACTCCACCTACACGGAAATCCGGGGCGACGACCTCGGCGCGATGATCGTGCCTCCGCACGAGCGGGACTGAGGGCGGCCGGGCCGTTACGCCGCGCACTGCAAAGCACCTCGCACCTGCCGTAGCACCGGCGAAAAAGCGCGGCGGGAAAGTGCTTTCCGCCGTTGAATGCCAACCGGTGCGCTATCATGGAATCAGGCGGGAGAAATCCGCGCGGTGCCCGTTCGCACAGAGAGATGAAGAACCCAACCACCGACACGCCAGTTGCGCCTTGCGGGAGGCCCAGCGGCCAGCGCGGGGCGGCCGTCCTCGAAGTCGCTGTGATGCTGCCGCTGCTCTTGCTGCTGCTGCTCGGGGCGATCGACCTCGGGCGCGCCGCGGCCGATGCCCTGACGATCCAGAGCGCCGCGCAGGCCGGCGCCCAATACGGGGCGCAGGACACGCTTCACGCAAAGGACGTCGCGGGAATTCGCAAGGCAGTGATGGAGGATCTCGGCGACTCCTCGGCTGCGCAAAGCGCCAAGATCAAGATCGAACGCTACTGCAACTGCTTGGGGGAAAACGGAACCGTAGACTGCGATACCGGCACGTGCGCGGACCCGTCCCAAACGCCGCGAATGTACGTCCGCGTCAGCGTCCGGCACAACTTCAAGACCCTGCTGAAGTACCCCGGCCTTCCCCACCGCGTCCCGCTCAAGCAGACAGCCGTGATGCGAGCGAGGTAAAGACGATGAGGCGCTGGCAACCAACGTCGAGCGGGCGTCCATTGCCCCCATCCGGCCGGCGGCGCCGATCGCGAGGCACCTCGCTCGTCGAGTTCGCTCTTCTCATCCCGATCTTCATGATGATCGTTGTCGGGATTATCGACCTTGGCCGCGCCGTATGGGTTAAGAGCAGCCTGGCTTACCTGGCGGGAGAGGCGGCACGCTATGCATCGATGCACAGTGCCAGAAGCTCCGATCCAGCCGGCGCGGGCGAGATCAAGAAGTTCGTCGAAGACCGGGCGTTCGGCATCACGCCCGCTCATCTCACGGTCACCACGAAATGGGATCCCGCCAATGCTCCCGGCAGCGTCGTGCGGGTAGATCTCCAGTACGAGTTTCACTTCCTCACCCCGCTTATCCCCGCCGACCAGCTCGTCCTTACGGCCAACGCGCGCCGGGTGATCACAAACTAGTGGAACCCATGCAGCTCGGCCTTCGCTCGGCGAGCACCCCTAGGCACTCACGGTAAATCCGCCTGCTCCAAGTGCCTTGCCGGTGGCCCAAGCAGATCGGCCGCGGCTGGGAGCGCGGGGCCTGCCCCCGCCGTTCGACCGCTGGCAGTGTTGGGGGCTGGATCCTCGGACGAGCGGCCGCACACCCAACGCAAGAGGGCACGAAGCTGAGCGAACGGGAGCTTGGATCTCCGCACAGCTCGGCACGCCCCTGCCCCAATCCGCCCTCCCGGCCGGAAACGTGGCGTTGTGCCACAGAGACAAAAAAACGGCGCCGGCCTTTCGACCGGCGCCGCCGCCCTCAACCGCGGTGCCCCAGCGCACCCGGTTGCTTATTCGACTAGAACGATCTTCCTCAGCGCTCCCGGGTTGAGTGGGCTGTCAGAGCCGGGACATCCAAGCTTGAGGTGGCCGCTGAGGAGCACCTTCTCAGCCACCACTTTCATTTTGGCTCTGCTCTGGCCGCTTCCGCCACGGAGTTCAACCGTTGTATTGGGGAAATATGCGACTCCTCTTAGGTCATTGGCGGAGGAGTTAGCAATAATGGACTTCGCACCGCCGTCGACGGTCCGGTCCTGGTAGAACAGAATCCCCGCATACGGTCCCGAAGTCGGCGCCGAAAGGTGGACCCGTGCCGTCTCGTCGATTTCGACCGGCCCGTAACCGCAGCCGAACGACTGGGTCAGGAAGAAGGTGACCCCTTTACCTTTGACCTGGGCATGGCAGGTCTTCTTCTCGCCACTCTTACCGTCGCTATCCCCGTCGTCCTTGCTCTTGCCGTCGGAGTCCCCATCGTCTTTGGCCTTCGAGGACC
>CAYZHO010000203.1:0-4597 GCA_964478045.1 uncultured Myxococcales bacterium
CCCATTGGGTGCCCGCCGGGCGCTGCGCTGCGCCCCGCGGCCCTCCCAGCGGCCGCCCCGTTGCCCGCCACTGGGGTGGTTTGCAGGGCGGGCCGGGCCGCGGCTTTCAAGCTGTGGTCCCTGCCTCTAACACCGCTGCCCCCGCAACGCAGCATCGGATGGCCCTGGCCCCCGGGAGCAAACACAGCCGGCCTCACGCTGGCTGCTCCCGGCCGTTCCAGCATCATGCTGGAGTGGCCCGCCGCGGGTTTGTGTGCCGGTGCACCCGGCCACAGAAGCGCGTCCGCCAAGATCGAGGCAACGATCAGCGCTCCGCACAAATACGGAAAAAGCAGAGCCCAGCGGTCTTTCACTACGCTCCCTCTGGAACCGGCCGCGAGCGGCGAGCCGGCTGGACAATGCCCCGCCTCTTGAGCTTGATCCGAACCGCGCGAATCACCAACAGGAAGCACAGAACACCGAACGCGACCGCACCGAGCACGACCCACGGCGAGCCGGGCTCGCCGACCACCATTGGCAGATCGAGCGTCCAGGGCCCGGTGTCGCCGCTGAAAGCGATTCGGACGGTATAGTTGGCCTCCCTGTCGAACCGCGGGTAAAACTTGTAGATTCGCTCGTCGAGACGCGCGGAAACCGGGCCGTAAACAATCGGGTCTTCTCCGATCAGACGGTCGCGCAAAACCGTCAGCGTCACCTCGCCGTCGTACGGCCTGTCGACGCGGCGGTCGCGAATGTAAACGTGCAGGGCGCAAGGCTCCCCTGGCGACGGCATACCCGGGTAGCCCGTCATCTTTACCTCGTAGGGCCCCGCGTTCACGCGATACGTGAGCACCGGAGCCTGCGGGTAGTCCTCCTCGTAGGCGTAGTGCGGAATCCCGAGAATGTGGTGTGCCGAGGCCAGCCCGGTCCAGCCGAGCACCAGGGCCCCGGCGATCGCGAGCGGCCAGAACAAGGACCGCGCAACCAGCGGTCGAGGGACCCGTTTTTCACTCGGCCGCCTGAGGCGGGGCAGTCGGAGGCCGTAACCGAGAGCCCCCTCTTTGCACGCGGTGATGCACACGCCGCAATTGTCGCATTCGGGACCCATTTGGTTCTTCATCGGATTGAGCCCCATGGGGCAAGCCGCGGTGCAGAGCGCACAGTCGGTACATGCCGCCTGGTCGAGTTTGACGCGCACCGGCCGCAGCGCTCCGATCAAGCTGTAGAGGGCACCGCCCGGACAGACGTAGCGGCACCACCAGCGCTTTGAGATCGTCATCTCGAACAACACGATGCCGAGGAGCAACAGGCTCATCCACGTCAGTCCAGCCGACCAGTGGATCTGCCGCCCTAGCTCCGCGCGATCGAAGACCGTAAAGACGACGCCGTGAAGCTCGCGGCTTAGAATCGCGGGCGGATAAACGTAGCCGAGGACGGGAATCGACAGGGCCGCCGAGAGCACGATGCCAGCGCCAAGCAATGCGTACTTGGTGGCCCGCGCCATTCGCACGTTTTTCGGCGGCAACTCGAGGAAGCGCAAGACGCGCCGCAGCTTGTCCGTAAGCTCGAGCATCAGGCCAACCGGGCAAAGCCACGAACAGAAGACTCGCCCGAACAAGAGCGTGACGAGCACCGGGACCGCTAGCCCGATCAGCAAAACGCGCGGAACCCGCTTGGACGCCGCCACGCTCTCGGCGGCCGCCAGGGGGTCCGTAAGCGAGACGGGGCCGACCTCGGCCGACCATACGCTCCCGCGCAAACCTTGCGCGTAGGAGAGCACCGCCGTGCGGTTGCGTTCGACGCGTCCTGCTCTTTCGACTTCGGCACCCGGCAGCAGTCGCATCGCCCGATCGATGGCGGCCAGCAGGTAACCCGGAGCAGTCCCGTGCCAGTCTTCGATGTGGTGGTCGAGCTCGCGTGCGGCGAGATAGTTCTGGTAACGGGCAACCGCCGGCACGGCCAGGATCGCGATGACAACCGACCACTGCACGCCACGCCGCAATGCTTGAAGCCCGAAGATCTTCACCGCCGCTCTCCCCTTAGCCTTCTCGACCGCCGGGCTGCACCCACCGCCGCGAGGTACGCACGCGGATCGCGCGGCGGTCGCGAACGATGCACACTTCCTCACACAGTCCGCAGCCGACACACGCTTGCGGGTGGACGACGGGAGCGTTGCGCAGGTCCTGAGTGATTGCCTTGCCGCGCAGCGGGCAGGCGGTGTAACAGGCACCGCACACGCCGGTGCCGTTGTGCGATACGCAAAGGCGCCGGTCCACTTCGGCCACGCCCATGCGCACCTGCTCGCGACGGTCGAGCGGCTCGAGCGCGCCTGTCGGGCACGCGCGAGTGCACGCAAGGCACAACGTGCAGCCGCGCCGATGCGGAAGCAGATACGGGGTGCCGGCCAAGATCCCCGCCTCCGGGCCGAACAGCTCGATGGAGCCGGCCGGGCAGGCATGAGCGCAACGCGTGCACCGCATGCAGCGGGCTAGAAACGGGCGCTCCCCGGCCGCTCCCGGCGGCCGGACCACGCCGAGATCTCCCCGGACACCGGCAGCTCGAGCCGGATGCCCTTGAAGCCCGACGAGGCTGTAGAGGATTCCCCCGCCGAGGAGAAGCCGGCCGCCGTAGCCGAGAATCCGCCGGGCGAGCTCCCGCCGGCTCATGGTCGAGCCGCTCATACCGCCTCCCGGGCCGGCCGAACCCGGATCGCCTGCGGGTAGTGCACGCAACTACGCTCGCACAGGCCGCAGCCCACGCAGGCCCCGGCATCGACGATCGGCCGTTCCCACAGTCCGGCACGCAATGCTTTGCCCTCGAGCGGACACGCCCGCACGCACGCTCCGCAGGAAGCGCCGTTGTAGGAATAACAAATGTTGCGGTCTACCTCGGCGGTCCCCATCTTGACCGATCCGAGGAGTTGGTCCGGCGCCTTGGCCGTCTCTTCGAGCGCCCCCGACGGACAGGCCTCCGTGCACAGCAAGCGGTCGCCGGGCAGGCCGTTGCACAGGATGCAGGCCTGCCGCCGCGGCACGATGACCGGCGTGCCCCGGTGTCCCGGGGCCACTGCTAGCCCCACCTCGGCGGCCGTTGCTTCCGACAACAGCATGATCGCCCGGTTCGGACACGCGTCCGCGCACCGGCCGCAGCGAATGCACGCTGCCAGGAAATCGGGCTCCGGCAGTGCGCCCGGCGGCCGCAGATAGGCCTGCGCTCGCCCGGGCGCTACCAGGGCGGCCGCCAACCCCGCTCCTGCGGCGCCGGCCACCGTCAGCACGCTGGCGCCGATCTGGCGCAGGAAACGGCGGCGGCTGATGGGTGGCGCCACTGCCGTTTACCCTCAAACGCGTTCGATCCGCGCCGCCAGCTTCTTGTAGTCGGCCTGACCGGACACCGGGTCCCACGCCCGGTGGCTGACGGCGTTGACGAGCCAGCGATTGCGGCGCGGATCGGCACTGTCGGCCACCGATAGGTTCCACGGACTGAACAGGTAGCCGGCCGGGACCGAGTTGCGGGCCGGGCGGACAATCGAGCCGGTGCCGATCGAAACCCGCGCCTCGTAGCTTCCGCGCCGCGTGACGACGCGCACGCGCTCGCCGTCTTCGAGACCGAAGCGCTTGGCGTCGTCCGGATGCATCTCCACGTATTGCTCGGGCACCAGTTTGAGCGTCGTAGCGCCGCGGATCGTTTTGGCCGTGTGGAAGTGCTCGTAAACGATGCCGAGACCCAGCCAGAACGGATACTTGTCTTCGCGCTTGGCATCCTCGAGCGTCTTCGATTTGTCGTCGTAGAAGTCGAGGTCCGGCATCTCCGGCGTCAGGGCCAAGTCGCGAGCGCGAACCAGCAACTCCTGGTTCTTGTACAGCCACGGCCCCTCGCCCGGTTTGGCACCGTACTTCTTGAACTCGTCGGTCACCTCCTTGAGGTACTTGCCGCCCGGTCCATAGTCCTGCTCGCACAGCTTGAAGTGCGCCTTGCCGTCGGCGTGGCGGAAGTTGCGGTAGGGCGGGTTTTTCCAGCCCTCTTGGTGCATGTAGCGCCGCGGGGTACCGCCCTTCTTGGCGTGCATGTAGGTCGGCGCCGGCCACTGAATGCCGCGCAACAAGCGGAGCTGGTCGTAGAGGCCGATCCCGTCGCGCTCGCGCACTTCGAGCATGCCCGTCAAATCGGCGTCCGATCCCTTGGAGGCCTTCACGATGTCTTCGAAGACTTCCTCGGGGTCGTAGAAGCTCTGGCCGTACGCGTTTTTGAGCTTCTTCTCGTACGGGAGAATCTTGTCCGCATCGAGCCCGAGCCGGCGGGCAATCGCCTTACACTTGTCGATGGCCAGATCCATGTCCGGCCGCGCCTCTTTGAGGACGTTGCCGCGTTCGTCACGCGCGACCATCACGCCGTCGCAGACGTATACGCGGCGCTCGGACTGGATGTAGGTCCCGCCGGTCCACTCGCCCCAAGTCATCGCCGGGAACACGACATCGGCGTACAAAACGTTCGGAGCGTGCCGGTAGATCTCCTGGACCACGGTGAACAGTTTCATGAGCGCCGGCCGGATGAGCGTGTTCACGTCGGGCAGGTGGATGTGCGTGGTGTACATCCAGAACATCGCCTTGAGATCGCC
>CAYZHO010000204.1:0-4588 GCA_964478045.1 uncultured Myxococcales bacterium
GAACAAGATGGCGCACGGCGCAAGGCTCAGGGCCACCAGTGCCCGGGCCTGCCGCTGGTGCTGGCGGACCAGGTAGACCAAAGCCGGCAGCGCCAGCAGGGCCACTGGCCCGAAAACGGCCGCCGGATTGACAACGTAATAGAAACGATCGGGCCACAGCAGTCTGCCGAGGGCCAGGTGCGCGCGTACCACTGGGTTGTCCGGCGCGGCCAGCGAAATCCCTTCCCGCGCGAACCACCGCCCTACCTCGCGGGCTTGCCAAGCCGGAACCACGGCCAGCAGGCCAAGCGTCACCGCTACCGCCCGAGAGCGGCTGGGGAAACGCCCGCTCGCACTGTAGCCGACCGCGATCAAAACTGCGCCAAGCACGGCAATCGCGAAAACGAGCCCGTGCACTTGCATGGTTGCCCCTGCTAGGAGGGCGAAAGCAACGAAGTCGCTTCTGCGCCGCCCATCGAGGCAAGCGGCCGCTGCGGCGAGCATCGCGGGAACAAGAGCAAGGCCGGCCACGAACTTGTCTTGGTGCAGTCTGGTGAAAAAAGGCAGTGCCTCAGTGCCCCATAGCCATGCCGGCAGCAACAGGATCGCGAGCCGTGCCGCGCGCCCCTCGACCGGTGCCACCAGCGCCTCGCTCATGGCCGCCCAGCCGGCGATCACCAGAAGGCAAGTGATCGGCGCCACAACGCTGGCTTGGAATGCCGCAGGATCGGGCAAGTGGCCTAGCGCTTGAACGAGCGCTTGAGCCACCAGCCATGGGTTCCATATGAATCGTGGATGGACTCGCCCAGTCCCAAGAATCGGCTCCGCGAACGAGAAGGCCGGCCGCTGCGCATACGCGCGCGCGAACGCCAGATCCCACCAGTCGTCGACCGTGCCGCCCGCGTAGTAGGCCACCGCCGGCAGCAACGCTGCAATCGCCGGCAGGCACCAGAGCCAGCCCACCACCGGCGGCTGGCGCCCGCCGCCCGGGCAAGCGCGAGCTAGAGCCAAGGCGGCTACGAGCCCGTAGACCACCGACAGCGACCAGCGAGCTGCACCGAGGCCCAGCCCAAATACCGCCAGGGGCAGCACCGCCGCTGCCAGCAGCCACAGCGAGGCCGCAAGGTCGAGGATCAAGCGCGCGGGACCGCGCGCGGCCCAGCTCGATGCCGCCGGATCGATCGCCGCGTTGGCCACGTGCCCGCCACCGGCCACCAGCAGGCCAAACAGGAGCGGCGGTGGAAGGAATCGCCACCCTAGCGCAGCCCCTGCTGCGGCAAGCAACGCCAGAACCGCTGGCGCCAGGCGCCCTCTCAGCACCGCCCTCAGTTGAGGTAGCCGAGATCACGCAATCTCTGCATGATCTCTTGTTCTTCTTCAGGTGTGTAGTCGCGTCCGGGCGGGCGCCCCGAATCGCTCTCTTGCTTGCACAAGCGGACGGGCTCTGCAGCGGCAACCTCCGGCTCGAGCAAGCCGACGAGCGGACGGCCGTCCATGTCGGCTGGAATCTCCTCGCCCAGCCAGTGCAGCGCTGTGGGCGCGATGTCGATCACGCTTCCTCCCGAGAACGGCTGCCCGCGCCGAATCCCTGGGCCGCAGGCAACCAGCATTCCCGCATCGCGGTGCATGCCCGAGTACCGGTAGGTGGCGTCCCACACGCGGTTCGAACCAAAGTCGGACAGGCCGTAAAAGATGTCGCTCGGATCCTCGGGGAGCAGAATCAGATCGGGTGCCTCCTCGAACCGCTCCCCCCAGTAGAGCTCCTCGCGTTTGATGCAGCGCGAAACCAGCGGGCGGCCCAGTTCGGGATCAACGTACTCGAGCATCGCCGCTGCGATCTCGTCGCGGACTCTTTCGTACTCGGCTCCTGGCTCCACACAGCCCTGCGGCTCTCGCCCCCGAACGTTGAGAAACACCGACCCGTAGTGGCGCCCAAACGAGTAGGCCTGCGTGCGCGGCCAATCGACGTTGTCGAACGAGAGGAACACTTTCTTGAGCAGGCCGTCGAACGAATAGACGTTCTTGTACTCGGCGTGCTTGGCCAGCCCGAGGCGGTCGACCATGCGGTGGACGTTGCGCATGGTTACGCCTGCCCGAAACAGTGCTTTCTTGATCTGCGTGGAGAGGTCCCCGCGCAGCTTCATAAAGCCCGTGCGGAGCAGGAGGTTGTTGAGAACGATGAAGCGAGCCGCGCGCCCCATCCCGTGATCCGACATCACGATCAGGCGCGTTCCTTCTCCGGCTGCCTCGACCAACCGGGCGATGTCGGCATCGAGCCGGCGAAAGTAACGGATCACCGGGGCCGACAAATCCTCGTGCCGGCCGCGCCGCCACGGGTGGCCGGGATCGATGTAATGCCACAGTTGGTGCAGCACGCGGTCCGTGTCGAAATAGACCGTCATGAACAAGTCCCACGGTTCTTCCCTACGCATCAAGTAAAGGTTGGTCTTGGTCAGCAGGTCGAGCAGCTCGTCGCTCGCCCGGAAGAACCGTTCTTTGGCTCGCTCGGAGAACGTCTCGGCCGGATAGATTCGGTAGTCGCCGACTTTCCGCTTAATCTCTTCACCAAGCTCCGGCGGCCACGTGTAGTCCGTGGCGAAGTACGGCGTCATCCAGCCGCTGACCAGAACGCCGTTTACGGGCTCGACCGGATAGGACATCGGCAAGTTGACGACCACCACGCGGCGGCCGCGCTCGCTGAGCAGTGCCCACAGGGACTTCCCACTGCGGACCGTCGTGTTGACCGGAGGAAACACGTAACTTCCGGGCCTCCGGTAGAGAAAATCGTAAATCCCTGTCTTGCCGGGGTTCTTGCCGGTAGCGAACGAAGTCCAGGAAGGACCGGACGTCGGCGGCATCGTCGAGGCAAGGTCGCCCGCCACCCCTTCGGCCATCAGCTTTGCCAGGGTAGGCAAGTGACCGGCCGCCGCCCACTCCCGCACCAGCGAAAAAGGAACGCCGTCGAGGCCGATGATCAATATTCGCTTGCAGCCCATCGCCGAGCCGACCGTCGCCGGCAAGCGCGTCTGCGCGCCGGCAGAGCGAGCATGCTACTGGCCACCCCTTTGCTTCTCAAACGCGCCGGCTGCTTTACGGCGCAGCCGCCGCAACAACCACCGCCCCCCTCGCCGGCTCACCTCAGCCAGCGAAAGGGCGTCGAGGTAGCGCTCGAGAAGCGTGGCGAGAGCGGCCGGCTCGGAAAGCAGACCGGCCGAAATCGGGCGCGCTGCGCTGCGGTCTGGAGCGAAAGCGGGCCGCTCGCACCAGCGCACCAAAGGTTGCGCCGTGGCAAGGTAGTCGATCTCGCACTTTGCCCACGCGGCCAGCCGCCGCCCCGCTGCTTGGACCTGGGCCGGATCTCGCGCGAGCTCGCACAAGCGGCGAGCCAAGGACTCGGGATTTGCCGGGCCTACGCCGAAGGCCAGGCCTTGTGCCACCAGATGCCCGCCGAACTCGCTCAGCCCCGTGGTCACGCACGGAAGCCCGAGCACCGCCCACTCGGCCACCCGGTTTTCGCCGCCGAGGCGGCGTTCGAGAATGTCGCGCTCGATGTGGATTCCCACGTCCGCTTCTCCGACGAGGGCAACGAAGCGGGATCTGTCGAGCCAGCCCAGTAAGTGGAACCGCTCGCGGAACGGGCTCCCCTCGACCAGGCGGCGAAAGCGCACGTACGTTATTTCGTCGTGGCCCGGCACGGCGCCGCCGGTGGCCACAAGGCAGATGCGCCGGTCGGCAGCCATTGCTCGCTCGAGCCCTTTCACCAAAGTCTCGACGTCGCACCACGTATTGAACGTGCCGGTCCATAGCACGACGAACGCATCCTCGGGCACGAGCCGGCCGCGGGCGACCGCAGCCGGACCGCGCGGCTGCTCGGCCCGAGCCGAACACGGGATCACCTCCACGAGCCGCGAGGCTGCCGTGGGACGAGAAAGCCGGCCTGCCATCCCGAGCTGGCCAAGAAGCGCCCATCGCTGGCGATCAGAGACGGCAGAAAACATGTCCGCCCGCTCGAGGACGGGAATGAACATTTGCCAAAAGCGCACCAGCGCCGAGTCGTCGCCGGTGGCCAGCGCTTTTGCCTGCGCCTCGGCCATGAAGTCACCGAAAACGTCGGCCCATAAAGGAACCTCCAAGCCCAAACGCAGGGCCAAGGACGCACCGTAGACTGTCGCCGCAACGGTAGCATCGGGCTGGAACGCTCGCGCCGCACGCCGCAGCGCCTCGCTGGCGAAGGCCGCCTCGCTAGCCTCGATTAGATCGATGCCGGGTGCGACTGCAGCCGGCCCATCGATGCGCTCGCTTTTCTCGCCCCGGGCGACATCGCACGAGAAAACCAGAACGCGGTGTCCGCTCTCGCTCAAGGCCCGGGCGAAGTGTTCTGCTCGAAGTCCCGGGCCGCAGTGGCGCTCGCCACCGCTTGAGGGTAACCGCCCAGCGGCCACCAAGAGCACGCGGCTCAACTTGGCCCCCTGCCGGCCGCAGCCATCGAACTACTTTTTCGCCTCGCCGCAAGCTCAAGCGGCAGGCGCAAATAGGCGCGAGCCACGGACGCCGCGGTTCCGCGCGCGCCTCCTTTGGCGAGCCACCCAAGTTCGGCCGCCACCGCCGC
>CAYZHO010000205.1:0-4579 GCA_964478045.1 uncultured Myxococcales bacterium
GGCTTGGCGCGCGAGCCGCGCGGGCCTCGGGCGCGACACTAAAGCGGAAGATCCGGGTTGGGACGCGGCGGCCGCCCGGAATAGTCGTAGAAGCCGCGGCCGCTCTTACGCCCCAGCATCCCCGCGGCGACCATTCGGTCAAGCAGCGGCGTGGGGCCCATGTAGTCCTGGCCAAAGCTTTCGAGCAAGTTGCGGGCCATCGCTTGGACGATGTCGAGTCCAATGTAGTCGGCCAGCGCCAGCGGTCCCATCGGGTGGTTGGCGCCTAGATGCATCGCCGTGTCGATTCCGGCCACGTCGGCCAGCCCGGCCTCCAGACACCGAATTGCGTCTACCATGTAAGGCGTGAGCAGCCGGTTTACGATGAAGCCGGTCGAGTCCTTGACGAGGACCGGTGTCTTTCCGATCCGCTCGACGAACGAAACTGCTTCGGCCGTTACTTCGGCATCGGTCGAGGCGCTGGGAACGACCTCGACGAGTTTCATGATCTGCGCCGGGTTGAAGAAGTGAAGGCCTAGGAACCGCTCCGGGCGGCCGCTTGCAGGCGCCATGTCCCCGATCCGCAGCGTCGACGTGTTGCTTGCCACGATGGCCTGCGGCCCGAGGAACTTTGCGGCTTCGGCGAAGTAGCGGCGCTTTACTTCGATGTCCTCGATCACCGACTCGATGAGAAGATCGGCGCCGGCTGCCGCCTCGAGGCGGTCGGTGAAAGTAATCCGCCCAATGACCTGCTCGGCGTGTTCGCGCGCGATCTTTCCCTTGTCGACTTGGCGGTCGAGGTTCTTGGCGATTCCGGCTCGGGCCTGGTCGGCCGGCCCTGGCGTCGCCTTGATCAGCGTCACTTCGATGCCGGCAGTGGCGATCGCCTCGGCAATGCCACTGCCCATCTGCCCTCCACCGAGGACTGCGACTCTTTCGATTGCCATTGCTTGCTTGCCTCCCCTTGAGCGGCGCGGCAGGCCGCTTTCGAGCTCACGCGTTGATCGCGTAGATTGGAAACCAGCCGAGCTTGCCGGCCCGGTAGTCCTCGAACATCTGCGGCACTTCGTCGAACGAATACACGTTGCCGTCGAGCGGCGGCAGCCAGCCGTGTTCTTCGGCGAAGGCGACCGCGGCAACGCCCTGCTGGTAGCGCGCGTAGTGCGTGTGAACGTGCTGGTGGCGGGCGATGCACTCGCTGGCCCGCACCAGCTCGATCATCATTCCTTCCTTCCATCCTGCCGTGGCGATCACGCCTTCGCGCGCCAGCGCTTTGAGCGTAGCGCGGATGACCGGGGCCCCGACGTAGTCCAGGAAGATGTTGACCATTTGCCCGCCGGTCAGTTCCACGACCTTGTTCATGAACACCTTCTCGGCGGCTAGATAGCGGGCGGTATACTCTTCGTCTTGGCGGAAGCGTTTCTTGTCGTAGTAAAGGTCGATGAACTCTCGCCGGTCCACGGGCCGAATCCCCAGCCGCTCGATGGTTGCCAGGCGCTGATCGGTCGAGGCGATCTGGGTTGCCCGGCAGCCCCAGTGTTTGGCCAAGGCGAGCTCGCCGAGACACACGCCGCCGCCCCAGCCCCAGACTTCCGGTGTGGGTAGCTCGTCTTCGCTAACGAGCAGGCGCAGGACGCCATAGGCGAGCTCCCAGTTCGACCAGGCGGTCACGTAGCGAAGCGAGAAGGCGGCCCACTGCTGGAGGGAGTACTTCGTGTCGGGGGGCACCGGGATGAGCTGGCGCTGGTCGAACTTGGTCGTGCGCGCGAGCATCCCGATCGAACCGGGCGTGTCGTAGCCGAAGATCTTGCGCGGATAGCCGAACTCGTCCGGGTCGCCGTTGCAGAACAGAATCGCGATGTCGCCTTCCTTGACGGTGGTTACTTCGGGCCCGCAGCGTTCGACCCGCACCACGCCGGCGTTGCCGATGACGACGCGCTCTTCCCCGCGGGCCAGGCAGATGTCGATCGGCTTGCGCTCGACCGCGTGACCCATGTTGCCTTCCATGCAGCCGTACAAGGGAGTAACCAGAGCCTCGGTCGGCCCGGGTTCCTCGAACTCAAAGGTCTCGCGGACGAGCTCGGCCCGCCGGGGCGGTGCCCCTTTTTCTCCCGCATGCAGGACCCAGGCGTCGGTCTTGATCGTCATCGCTGGCGAAGTCTCCCGTCGTGTTTCGGTCAGGGTATGCGCGGCCCACTCGGCGCCGGTACGGTGAGCGCGGCAGGGCGCGAGCGGGGGGCCGGCGAAGTCGCGCAAGGCTAGCCGAGGAGGGCGCGCAAGACAACCGCGGGCGGCCCCAAACGGGTGGGCTTCCTGCCGCGGTTTTTTTGCTCCGCGTCAACGCGCCTGGTACCCTTTCGCTTTCTTCCCATTCTGCGAGCCGCCCGCACACAGAGAGAGGACTCATGGAGCTCAGGATCGAAGGATTCACCTACGGCGACTTGTACGACCCAGGGCGCCTGGCCGAGCTCGACGGCCACTTTCGCAAGCGTCTTGCCGAGAACGACCCAGAGCTGGCCAAGCGTTTCGAGGCCTACCGCGCCGGGGCCGAGCTTGGTCCGGTCGAAGAAAGCGAGCTGCTGATCGCCGTCGCCCGCCATCTCTCGCGATTCCTCGCGTGGATGTTCGGGATCGAGGACGAGGCAGCGGCCCTGCGCGACAAGATTCGCTCCTACGATCCGATTTGGAAGTTCAAGAAGGAGTTTCCCGGCAAGCGGGCCAAGCGGGTCCGGGACGAGGAACTCGAAGGCTTCGATGCCGACGCATTCGATCGGGTAGTGTCGGAGCTGGCTGCCTGGTGCGCCGAGCGGCCGGGCGCTCCCGAGGACGAGGAGGCGCGCTTTGCCGCCGCCGTCTTGGAGTTGCTCGAGGCTGGCGAGCAGAAGCGAGCGCGCCTAGGGGCTGAACTGCAGGAGCGGCTTAGGGGACTGTGGCCACTGCCCGAGGACGGGGCCGAGGTGGTCGAGCATCTGCTGGTGGCTGTGGCGCGCTGGTGCCGAGTGCGGGCGGCCGAGCCCGGGCCGGTGGCTGGATGGGGAGCATTCAAGGTTCCCAAACCGGTCGATTACGGGCACTTGGTCGATTACGAGCGGACCCGTCCGGATTTTCCCGAGTTCATGGAAGGCCCGCGCGATCGCCGGCGGCGGCGCGACGGCTTCAAGCTGACGGACCGGCGCTACAGCGAAAAGCAGGTCCTGTCGGAAGTCGACTACTGCGTCCTGTGCCACAACCGGAACAAGGACTCGTGCACCAAGGGAGTGCGGGACAAGTCGGGCCAGATCGCGACGAACCCCCTTGGCATCAAGCTCGCCGGCTGCCCGCTCGACGAGAAGATTTCCGAGATGCACACGCTCCACGGTGAAGGCGATCCGATCGGGGCGCTCGCCCTCATCGCGATCGACAACCCGATGGTGGCGGGAACCGGACACCGGATCTGCAACGACTGCATGAAGGCATGCATCTATCAAAAGTACGATCCGGTAAACATTCCCCAGATCGAGACTCGCGTCCTGGTCGACGTGCTCGGGCTGCGGTGGGGGATGGAAATCTACAGTCTTCTTACTCGGTGGAATCCGCTCAACCGTCGGCGGCCGGTGCCGCTTCCCTACAACGGCAAGAACGTTCTGGTGGTCGGCCTCGGGCCGGCCGGTTACACGCTGGCCCACTACTTGCTTGGTGAAGGTTTCGGTGTGGTGGCGATCGACGGCCTCAAGATCGAGCCGCTCGAACCGGAGCTGGCGCGCGACGAAAACGGGAACTTCAAGCCGGTCGAGCGCTTTTTCGACTACTATCAGGAGCTCGACGAGCGGCCCCTGATGGGTTTCGGGGGCGTGGCCGAATACGGGATCACCGTCCGCTGGGACAAAAACTTTCTCAAGGTGATCCGGCTGCTGCTTGATCGGCGCCGGCACTTCCGCTCCTACGGTGGAGTGCGCTTTGGGGGAACGATCACGATCGACGACGCGTGGGCCCTCGGCTTCGACCACATCGCGATCGCCACCGGAGCCGGCAAGCCGACGATTGTTCCGATGAAGAACAACCTCGTTCGGGGGATTCGCAAGGCCTCGGACTTCCTGATGGCCCTGCAACTGACGGGCGCCCAGAAGAAAGGCTCGATGGCGAACCTGCAAGTGCGCCTGCCCGCCATCGTGATCGGCGGCGGCCTGACCGCCATCGACACGACTACCGAGGTGATGGCCTACTACCCGATGCAGGTCGAAAAGACCCTCGAGCGGTACGAGAAGCTCGTTGCCGAGCGGGGCGAGCAGGCCGTGCGGGCCGCCTACCCGCCGGATGAGCTCGAGATCCTCGACGAGTTTCTCGAGCACGGGCGCGCGGTTCGGGCCGAGCGCGAGCGAGCGGCGGCGGCCGGCGAGGAGCCCGACTTCGCCAAGCTCGTCCACTCTTGGGGCGGCGCGACGATGGTCTACCGCAAGAGCATGCTCGATTCGCCGGCCTACCGGCTCAACCACGAGGAAATCATCAAGGCCTTCGAGGAAGGAATCTGGTACGCCGAGAAGCTGGCTCCCGTCGAGGCGCTGCGCGGCAAAGACGGTGCGCTCGACGGGGCAGCGTCCGAGCGCCAAGAGACAGCGGGGGG
>CAYZHO010000206.1:0-4575 GCA_964478045.1 uncultured Myxococcales bacterium
GTTTTGACCGTCGTGGGCGAGCGGCAGCGCTCAGGATCAGTAAGCGCTCCTCGAGCTCCTCGAGCTGGCGCTGCCGCTCGCCCACGACGGTCAAAACGTCGTCGAGCCGGCTTTCAAGGCTCCTCAGTCGCTCCTCGATGCGGTCGAACCGCTCGCACAGTAGTTCGGACAGAGCGCCCACCGCCTCCAGCAAGCTCTCCTCACGGGCGCCTTCCGTTGCTCGCTCGGGACTACTTGCCGCGCTCGACGCCAATGCTCCGGGGTGGGAGGTTTCTGCAGTCTCGCCAGCGCCGTCGAGCTGCTGCTCGATTGTTTCAATTCGCTCGCCTTGAGCATCGAGCACATCTGCGACCTCGGCGAGCAGGTCGTTGGCCGCGTCGATCTTGCGGCTGAGCTCCTCGATGTAGCGCTCGAGCGCGCCCGCACCCGAGCCCCCCGCCCGCTCTTTCGCCTCCGTCTCCTCCTCGGCGAAACGGCCGATCAGCTCGTCCACTTGCCGGCGCAGTTGTTCGATCGTATCAGCCACGTCGAGACGCCCGAGGGTGTCGGTAACCGCGTCCGCCCAACTGCTCTTCCTGCCCCCCGCCATGTGCGTACCACCGCCCCGTGTTCGGCCAGCCGGCCCTCAGGCCGGCCGGCGGCCGACAGCGCGTACCGCCCGTTAACACCCCACGCCAAGTGGAGTCAACCCTGGCTACGGCCCTTCACGTTCGGTCGCGTAGTTCTGGCGCGGCAGCGTAGGCAGGTTTAGAACGCTTTTGGGGAAGAAGCTGACGATGTAGTTGACGATGTCTTTGACCGAGATGATCCCGACCGCCTTGCCCGCTTTGTCCACGAGCGGAATGTGGCGGTAATCGCCCAGGCTCATCTTGTTGAGCGCATAGGCGATCGAATCGGTCGGGCGCAGCGTCTCGGGGTCCGGCGTCATCACCCGCCGCACCGGCGTCTTGGCCGGGTCCACGCCCTGCCCAACGATCTGCGTGAGAACGTCCCGCTCCGTAAAGATCCCTTTGAGCTTGTCGCCACGCGTGACCAATACGCAACCAACGTGCTCGCGCTGCATCAGGGTCACGGCCTCGAGCACGCTCGTCTGGGGCTCGACCGCTAGGGGCTCGCGCGGGTCGAGAACGCTCACTGGAGCCCGCAGTCGTTCCTCGCTCAGGATCTGGTCCTTACGCTCTTCCTGCCCTTCCTCGAGCGACCGCAGCGTTTCGTCTATGAACTCGGCGACTTCGGCGTCCTTCTCGTCCATGGTGCCCTCCGGGCCGTCAGTCTACGACCCAAGTGTCCCCGCTTGCAAACAGTTTGTCGAAGTCCCCTGGTCCTTTCTTCTCGATAACCGACTCGATCTGGTCGTACACGAGATCCTCGTAAACCGGCTTGTCCACCGCGTGCAGCACGCCGAGGGGGACCGGGAAGCGCCCGGCCTCGTGGAAGCGAGGCTGCCAGGGTAGCGTGGCCAGCATGTAGCCTATGGCCTCGTTCGTTTCGTCGTGCACGAGAATCTCGGACTCGTCGACCTCCTCGAGCGAGACGACCTCGGGCCGCATGTCCTTGGTGAGGCGAATCCCTTTCCGAGCGCCTTCAGGCCCGAAGATCATCGGCTTGCCGTGTTCGAGGTACAGTTGGTGCTCGAGGCGGTTTTCCCCCGCGGTCACCGCCTCGAACGCGCCGTCGTTGAAGATGACGCAGTTCTGGAGGATCTCCACAAACGAGGCGCCGCGGTGCTCGACGGCCCTCTTGAGCGTCGCCTGAAGATTCTTCTGGTCCACGTCCACTGCCCGCGCGACGAACGTCGCGGCCGCTCCCAGCGCGACCGCCGGCGGGACCACCGGATTGTCGACTACCCCGTACGGGCTTGACTTCGTTACTTGGCCGACTGGGGAGGTCGGCGAGTACTGTCCCTTCGTCAGGCCGTATACTTCGTTGTTGAACAGCAGGATGTTCACGTCGAGGTTGCGGCGCAGGATGTGAAGAAAATGGTTCCCGCCGATACTCAAAGCATCGCCGTCGCCGGTAATAATCCACACCGAGAGGTCGGGTCGTGCCAGCTTGAGGCCGCTGGCGATGGCGGGAGCGCGGCCGTGGATGCCGTGGAAACCGTACGTGTTCATGTAGTAAGGAAAGCGGCTCGAACAGCCGATTCCCGAGACGAAGACGAAATTCTCCCGCGGGATTCCAAGCTCCGGCAAAACCTTCTGAACCTGCGCAAGGATCGCGTAGTCGCCGCAACCCGGGCACCAGCGCACGTCCTGGTCGCTGACGAAATCCTTTCGCGTGAGCTTCTTTGCTTCTGCTGCAACGCCCATGATCACTCCTCGATCGCCGCACGAATGCGGTCCACTAGTTCCGCAGCGCGAAACGGTTGTCCCTGTACTTTGCTAATCGGCTTGGCATCGACGAGAAACTGGTCGCGCAAGACCCGAACCAGTTGGCCGAGGTTCAGCTCGGGAACTAGAATTTTCTTGTAGCGGCGCAGCACGTCTCCGAGCCCGCGCGGGAGCGGGTGTAGCCAGCGCAAGTGCAGGTGGCCCACCTTGGTCCCCACTGCGTTCAGGCGCTGGACGGCTTCCTCGATCGCCCCATGCGTGGACCCCCAGCCGACCACCAGGACATCCCCCGATGGGTCGCCCGCGATCTCGGGCAAGGCAATCTCGTCGGCGATCCGGTCTACCTTGCTCGCCCGCACCCGCACCATTCGCTCGTGGTTGGCAGGGACGTAGCTGATGTTGCCGCTGTCGTAGTCTTTCTCGAGCCCGCCGATCCGGTGCTCGAGTCCCGGGGTGCCAGGCACCACCCAAGGCCGTGAAAGGGTGTCCTCGTCGCGCAGGTACGGGTGAAACCCGAGCGCCTTGGTCCAAAACTTGGCCGGAATCTCGGGCAGTTCGGCGAACGGCGGAATCTTCCAAGGCTTCGAACCGTTGGCCAGGTAGCCGTCGGTCAGCACCATGACGGGCGTCATGTACTTGATCGCGATGCGTACCGCTTCGAACGCCACGTCGAAGCAATCGCTCGGGGTCGCGGCTGCGAGCACAGGCATCGGGCATTCTCCGTGGCGCCCGTAGAGCGCCTGCAGCAGATCGGCCTGTTCCGTCTTGGTCGGCAGTCCGGTGCTCGGCCCGCCCCTTTGGACGTTGACGATCACCATCGGCAACTCGACCATCACGGCTAGCCCCAGCGCTTCGCTCTTCAGGGACACGCCCGGCCCAGAGGTTCCAGTCGCACCCACGGCCCCGCCGTAGGCAGCGCCGATCGCGGCGCATGCGGCGGCTATCTCGTCCTCGGCCTGAAACGTGACGACGCCGAATTCCTTGAGCGCAGCTAGCTCATGGAGGATGTCGCTTGCCGGCGTGATCGGATACGAGGCGTAAATCAAGCGCTTCTTCGCCTTGGCAGCCGCCGCCATCAGCCCGTAGGCGATTGCCTTATTTCCAGTGATACTCGTGTAGCGCCCCGGCTCGATCTTCGCCTTCGGCACGCGGTAACTCGACGTGAACAAGTCCGCCGTCTCGCCGTAGTTCCAGCCTGCCTTGAAGGCCCGCGTGTTCGCTTCGATGAGTTTTTCCGAGCGGGCGAACTTCGAGCGGATCCAGGACAGGGTCTGCTCGGTGGGCCGGTTGAACAGCCACGAACACAACCCGAGGGCGAAGAAGTTCTTGCAGCGGACGACCGTTTTGTTCGGCAGATCGAGATCCGCGAGTGCCTGGACCGTAAGCTTCGTGATCGGCACCTTGAACACTCGCACGCGCCGCACCAGCGCCTCGTCATCGAGGGGGTTGTGGTCGAAGCCGGCCTTGCGGAGGTTGGCGGCCGTGAACGCATCAATGTCGGCAATCAGGGTACCGCCGTCTACCAGGTCGCCGATGTTGACCGCGAATGCTGCCGGATTCATCACGACAAGCACGTCCGGTTGGTCGCCAGGCGTAAAGACTTGGCGGCTCGAGAAATGGAGCTGGAAGCCGCTTACCCCCGCCAGGGTCCCCGCCGGAGCGCGAATCTCGGCGGGAAAATCCGGGAAGGTTGCCAGGTCGTTGCCGGCAAGCGCGGATTCGTTGGTGAACTGCATGCCCGTAAGCTGCATGCCGTCACCAGAGTCCCCGGCAAAACGAATGACAACGTCATCTCGCTCTTCGACAGGCTTTTTGGTCGGGGGCAGGGTCGATGTCTCGGCCACGATCGTTACTCTCCTTGGAGACTTGGGTCTCTGGTCTCGGTTCGGACGCTGTTCGGACCTGACTTACGCCGTACAGGGATAAAACGCGATCCGACGGCCCTACGGTCCATGCCGAGCATAGACCGGCAACATTAAGCATTCAAATCCTTTTTTCTTCATATGGGGACATTTTCTTATCTTTTAGGCCGGCGGCGCCTGCGGCCTCGCCCGGCGGCCGAGTCTTCCAGCGACGGTGCGCCCAGTTCCACTGGCTTGGCCACCGGCGGATTACCCCCTCTACTTCGCGGGTATAGCGCGCGGTAAGCTCGCGAACTACTGCCCGGCGCTCGTGGCGGCCTACCTGCGGCGGAGGAAAAATGGGATCGCCCACCACGACGTCGCATATCTCGCCGCTCCAGACC
>CAYZHO010000207.1:0-4486 GCA_964478045.1 uncultured Myxococcales bacterium
GGGTGGGCGAGATGGCAGCCAATGGCACCTACGGGCGCGTCGAGTATCTGCCGGGACGCATGATGACCGACCTCGGCATCGGCGAAGTGCCGCCTCCACCGCCGTCGCCAGGGCGCCGGCCCAACCTCGAGGGGCGCACGATCCTAGTCGTCGACGACGACCCGAACGTGTGCGCTTCGATGGCGGACATCATCGGCAACGAGGGCGGGCGCGTGATCACCGCTTCCTGCGGAACGGACGCGCTGCGCTACTTGCGCGACCATCGGGTCGACCTAGTAGTCAGCGACGTCGTCATGCCGGACATGGACGGCTACGAGCTGTTCCAAGAAGTCCGCCGGCTTCACCCGGATCTTCCGGTCGTGCTGATGACGGCCTACTACTACGACAAGGACCACGTCATCAAGCGATCGAAAGCCGAAGGCCTCGAGGACGTCATCTACAAGAAACCGATCAATCCCGACCGCCTCCTCGAGCTGGTAGCCGCCCGAGTAGGTTGAGGCCCGCTCTCGCGCCGGCATCAAATCCCGGCTAAAGAGCAGGCTCGCAATGGCCGTTCGCATCAATCGCGTTTACACCCGCAAGGGGGACGACGGCACCACCGGTCTTGTCGGCGGCCGGCGGGTCTCCAAAGACGACCCGCGCGTGGTAGCGTACGGCGAAGTCGATGAGCTGAGCAGCGTGATCGGCCTGGCGCGCTCGATCCTCTGCTCTGCGCCCTACCGCCGCCGGGTCGCGGCGGCCAAGCTCGACCGGGCCCTGGCCGAAGTCCAGCAGGAGCTCTTCGATTTAGGGAGCGAACTTGCGACCGACCCGCGCGACGCCCGCCCGCAGGCCATCCGAATCGGGCCCGACCACGTCACTCGGCTCGAGCGGCGCATCGACGAACTGCAAGCCGACCTCGATCCCCTCTCCTCGTTCGTCCTGCCCGGAGGCGGGACCGCCGGTTCGGCGCTTCATCTGGCGCGCTGCGTTTGCCGGCGTGCCGAGCGCGCGGTGGTCGCACTGGTACGCAGCGGCGGGGCCCGCCCGGAAGTCCTCCGATACCTCAACCGGCTGAGCGATCTCCTCTTCGTCGAGGCTCGCTGGATCGCAAAGAAGACGGGCCACCGGGAAGTCCTGTGGGAGCCGGGCCAGCGAAAGAACGGGACATGACCAAGACCAACGAAAAAAATCCTCTCTATCTGCGCCAGCTCCAGATCGGCCCGATGGCCAACTACGTCTACCTCCTCGGCGATCGCGAGAGGCGCGAGGCCGTGGTGATCGATCCGGCTTGGGACATCGAGGCGATTCTCGAGCAGCTCGAGCGCGACGGCATGCGCCTTACCGGCGCGCTGGTCACCCATTTCCACCCCGACCACATCGGCGGAGACCTAATGGGTTACCGCATCCCGGGCCTGCCCGAACTGCTGGCCAGGCGGCCCGTTCGCATCTACGTTCACAAGAACGAGGCCGACTACGTGCGCAAAATGTTCGGGCTGTCGGCAACCGACGTAACGCCGACCGACGGAGAGACGGTCCTACGAGTCGGCCGCTTGCCGGTGCGCGTGCTGCACACTCCCGGACACAGCCCGGGGTCGTCGTGCTTTCTGGCCGAGGGCAACTTGATCTCGGGAGACACGCTGTTCATCGGCTCGTGCGGGCGCGTCGACCTGCCAGGCGCAAACCCCAAAGACCTCTACTACAGCTTGACCCAAAAGCTCGCCAAGCTCCCCGACGACACCGTGGTCTATCCTGGCCACGACTACGCCAGCGCTCAAAGCTCGACCATCGGCCAGGAAAAGCGCTCGAATGTGTTCATGAGGTTCGATCGCCTCGAAGACTTCTTGCGCCTAATGGGCTACCCGACCTCAGCCTAGACCTGGCAACCCCCGTCTGGGGCACGGCCGCGGGCGATCGCAGCCGAGCGAGCGCCGAAGCACAGAAGGCGGTTCGGCCGAACCGAAGGCAGCGACTTTCCATGGCCGGCGCGCCTGCCATGCCGGCGGCGAACGAAAAACGACTTGCGCGGCAAGGACTTTTGAAAAGCCATCGGGCTGGCATCGGCTCGCTACGCGGCGCGTTACGCAAGTCGCGCCCTGGCTGCGCCGGCGCCGGCCGCGCCGATTTTGAAAGCAGGCAGAAAGTAGGGGCAACGCCGTGTTTTTTCCTTGACAACGGGGGGCGCCAGAACATATCGTTCGCTCGGTTGGAGCCGCATGGCCGGCGGGGTCCCCGACCGCCGGGCGTGCCACCGATGATCCAGGGGAAAAATAGCCAGGAGGACGACGGTTTATGAAAGGGAGGTCGTTTAGCAAGGCGGCTGCGTTGCTCGTCGGCGCCGCGCTGGTCGCGGCGGCGGGAGTAGCCAGCGCGCAGGTCACCAAGGACGACGCAAAGTGTCGATCCACGATCTTCAAGACGCAGTCGAAGCTCGCAGCCACGGTCGGCAAAGCGATCTCTGGCTGCTGGAAAAACGTCTTGAAGGGAAAGCTCCCGGCCAACACGAACTGCAACGATGCAGCCACGGCCGACAGCAAGGGGAAAATCGGTAAGGCTCAGCAGAAGCTGCTCGACAGTGTGGGCGGCGCCAAGAGCAAGTGCGACGACACGGTCCACGCGGCGGCGCTCGCTCAGTTCCCGAGCTGCCCGTCCCCGGGCACGGTCGCGGCGATCAACGGCTTCGCCGACGTCGGCCAATGCGAGGCTGAGCTGGCCATCAAGATGGTCGAAAACTACAGCCGCTACATCCTGAACCCCGACGTCAACGCGATCCTGGCCTTGATCAACTCTTCGGACAAGGCCGAGCAGACCTTGGGCAAGCAGCTCAGCAAGTGCGCCCAGTCGATCAGCAAGAACGCGGTCAAGCTGCACGCCACGGTGGCCAAGGTCCGCGGCAAGTGCCAGGCGACCTCCGACAAGGGTGGCGGCCCCTATGACTACGTGTGCAGCACGGACGACACTGGCGGGAAGATCGCCGCAACGATCCAGAAGTTCAAAGACAAGGTCGCCAAGGACTGCGCCCTCAAGACCGGCCCGATCGCCGAGAAGGACCTCGCGCTCGTCGGCTCTTGCGGCGCCAACGTGGCCGACATCCAGGACTGCGTGGTCCGTTCGGTCACCAAGAACTCGAGCGGCCTGACGGCGGTGGCCTTCCAGAACAAGGAGATCTGGCCGTCGATCATCGACTTGTTCGCCCGCGCCGGTAGCGCCGGCGACGCCCAGGGCGGCGCGCCCGATCCCGACCACAATGGCCGCGCCTCCGAGACCGAGCTCGACACTGGTTGGACCGGCCTCGGCCACAACGTAGACCTGGTGCGCTTCTTCGAGGGCGCAGTGAACCTTGCCTGCGACCCGACCGGTCACAACTGCCAGCCTACGGTCAACTGCCGCAAGGGCGCCTGCCGGTGCTCGAACGACCCCACTGTGCGTTGCAACACGCCATTCCAGTCTGATCCCGCTTGCGGTGGGAATACATGCGAAGTCCACTTCGGGCCGCCGCTGCCGCTAAACGACGTGCCGTTCACGGAAGATGAGGCGAACTGCCCCGGTGCCGGCAACGTTTGCGAGGTCCACTTCGGGCCGCCGCTGCCGCTAAACGCCAGCGCAACACCGACTTGCGTGGTCAACAAGATCCCCGAAGAGCTGGTCGGCAGCGCGGACGTCGGGACTGGTGAGTCGGACACGATCGTAAAGAACATTGCGATCGTGCATAACGGCATCAGCAACACGCAGCCCTGCCCCGTCTGCGAGGGCGACACGACGCCGAACGACGGCTCTGCCGACGGAACGTGCAACGGCGGCCCTCGAGACGGCTTGCCCTGCGACGCCAATGCGGAAAGCCCGACGTTTGGCTCAACTGCGAGCAACTGGTTGAGCTACGATTGCCCGCCCGATCCTACGGGGAACATTTCGGGCAGCGGGCTCAAGATCACGCTCGAGCTCACCTCGGGCCATACCGAGATTGCCTCCAATCTGAGCTGCGTCGGCGGGACCGAGCTCTGCCAGTGCGGCGTGTGCTCGGGCGATCTGACGATTCCGTGTCAGTCCGATGCCGACTGCAGCGCCCTCGGCGCTGGCACGTGCTCGACGGCCGGTGCGGGCGCCTACCCTGCGCCTCAGCCTAATGACTGCGGCTCCTTCACAAACTGCGCGCTTTCGGGTGAAGGCCCGGGCGAGGCGCGGTGCACGGATAAGTCCGTCAACTTCTGCGACGGGTTCGTGCGCGCCAACGGCGGCGGCATCGAGACCTGCACGACCAATGCGGACTGCACCCTTGGCGGCACGTGCTCGATCACCGAGGACCTGCCTTGCTTCCTGTCGACCATCGAGGCAGACGGCGAGCCCGGCCAGGACGGTGCCTTGTTGGTCTCGACCTTCTGCACGCCGCCGACGGGCAGCAGCTCGGTCAACGGTGCGGCCGGCACTCCTGGTCCCGGCCGGATCAAGATCGACTGGGACTTCATCGGCTACTGCTCGGACGGCTCGACCGAGTGGGAGCTCGGCGGCG
>CAYZHO010000208.1:0-4480 GCA_964478045.1 uncultured Myxococcales bacterium
CAGCCCCATGGCCGGCTGCGGCCCGGATTTGCCTTCGACCGCGGCAAAAACAAGTGGGGCGGGGGATCTTCCCCCGCCCCACCGTCTCTTTCAGCGGCAGTCGCGGTGCAGCGACGTGCCGCGTAGCCTTCATGTTCCGGGCGGTTAGACGCCGAAGATGAAGTAAAGCGTAAAGCGCCGATCGTCCGGACCGTCCAAGGTCTGGAAGTACTCGAACGAGCTGCTGAAGTTCTCGGTCCAGTATGCGGTGAGGTTGAGAATGAGATCGGCGAAGTCGTCCTCGCCGTCGTTCATCTCGTACTTTTCGACCCGCACGAACGGAACGATCTGCGTGAGCGGAACCGGCAGGTTGTCGAACGACTCGTCTTGCCAGGTCAGGAACAGCTCTCCGAGGAACAGGTTGTTGTTGTCGCTCAGGTCACTGTTCACCTCACTGGGAAGCTCGTCGCTGATGTTCATGTAGGCGCCCTGGTAGTTGAGCATCCCGCACTGGCCCTGGATGTCGATTCCCCAGCGCCGGAAGTCGTACTTGTCCAGGCCGCTCTTTTCGCTCCCGTCGAGCAGGAATGCACCGACCGTAAGCTCTTTCTTCATCACGTCGTAGGCAATGCGAGCGCTGTAGTCATCGGCGCCTTCACCTTCGGGGTCGTTCCGGTCGGCGCCGAGTCCGACGCTGTAGAAGAGGCCACCGGCGCGCCCGTAGACCTCGACGTTCTGCTCGGTCGCGCCCAGCTTCACGCCGGTCATGCCATAGCGTTGGTTGAAGAGGCGCGACTTGGCTCGGGTAATCCGGCGGCCCTGCAGAATGTTGTAGGGATCGGCAAAGAACGGACCCGACTTTCCGGCGACCACGTTGAGGTACTGGTTGAAGTGGAGCCCACCAACGAGGTGTTCGAGGCCCACCGAGAAACCACCTTCGTCCTCGGCCGCCAGCTCACCGAAGAACGAGCCCCAGCCCATGAAGTTGCCGCCGGCCAGGATCTCGATCTCGTGGAGCGCGCGCAGCTTCGCCGGACCGTTCTTCTTCTTGTCGTACGGCCGCGAGTTGATCACGAGCGCCAGCGGGATGCTCTTTGGTAAGCTCAGCTTCTTGCTGATGTCCTGGTGCTCGGACGGCTGTCCGCGCATCACCTGATAACCGTTTTCTTTATACCGGCGGCCAAAGGCGTTGAGCATCGGCCACGCGGTGTGGCAGTTGCTGCACGCCATGTTTTCACGGCGCGCAAAGTACGGAATCGCTTGGGCACTAGGTGCGGCCCAAACGATGCCGAGCACTGCGGCAACGAGAAAGGCAAACAGCCTTCCTGCGAACTTACTCTGACGCGTCTTCATTCTCGTGCCCCCTCCTTAGTTGGATGGCTGCGGGCGCGCCGTCGGCGCGCCGGTTTTTTTCCGTCCTTCCTTTTTCGTTGTAGCGCACGCCCCCGCACGTGCCGTGCGACGGCGCAACCCACCCCACAAGGTGTTGTACCAAGACTAGCAGCAACGAAAGCGGCTGTCGAACAAGGGGTTAGGGCTACCGCGTCGCGTCAGGCCCGCGGCTCCCGTACGACCAACAGCCGGATTTCCGTCATGTCCTCGATGGCAAACCGGATTCCCTCTCGCCCGAGGCCGCTCTCTTTGACCCCGCCGTAGGGCATGTGGTCGACCCGCCAGGAAGGCACGTCGCCGATGATGACGCCGCCAACCTCGAGCTCGTCCCAGGCGCGCTGTACCTTGTAAATATCGCGAGTAAATATTCCGGCCTGAAGTCCATAGACACTGTCGTTGACGGCAGCGAGGGCCTCGTCGAACTCGCGAAACCGCGAGAGTACGGCAACCGGACCGAACGCTTCTCTGGCGACGATGGGCTCCTCGGGCTGTACATTTTCGAGCAGCGTCGGTTCGAGCAGGGCTCCGTCGCGCCGGCCGCCACACAAGAGGCGGCCGCCGGAAGCGAGGGCGCTTTCGATCCACTGTTCGAGCCGGCGGGCCTCCGCCTCCGAAATCATCGGGCCCACGAAGGTCTCCTCGTTTTTCGGGTCGCCCACGACCAAGGCCTTGGTGGCCGCAACGAGCCGGTCGCGAAACTCTTCGTAGACGTCTTCGTGGACGATGATCCGCTGCACGCCAATACAGCTTTGGCCGGACTGGTAGAATGCGCCGAATACGATCCGCCCGACTGCGTCCTCGAGATCGGCATCGCGGTCCACGACGACGGCTGCATTGCCTCCGAGCTCTAGGATCACCTTCTTCTTGCCGGCTCTTTGCTTTAGCTTCCATCCAACGTCGGGCGAGCCGGTGAAGCTGAGGAGCTTGAGCCGTTCGTCCGTCGTGAACAAGTCCGCTCCGTCGCGCCGGCAAGGCAGAATCGAAAAAGCACCCTCCGGAAGATCCGTCTCCGCGAGAATCTCTCCGATCAGCAACGCTCCCACGGGCGTTAGGCTCGCAGGTTTTAGAACAAACGGACAGCCGGCCGCGATGGCGGGAGCGATCTTGTGAGCCGCAAGATTGAGCGGAAAGTTAAACGGAGAGATGAACGAACACGGGCCGATGGGGACCCGCTTCCACATCCCGCGATAGCCTCGCGCTCGCGGGCTGATGTCAAGGGGAAGCACTTCGCCATAGATACGAACCGCCTCCTCGGCGGCGATGCGAAACGTGTCGATCAGGCGCGTGACCTCCCCGCGAGCGTCGCGGATGGGCTTTCCGGCTTCGATACACAGCGCCATTGCCAGCTCCTCGCGCCGCTCCTGGAAGCGCTGGACGCAATGGGCAAGGACGGCTTGCCGCTCGTAAGCCGCCATGCGCCGCATCGGCTCGGCAGCGCCGGCCGCCAAGCCTATCGCCCTGTCGATTGCCGCCTCGTCTGCAAGCGCCACGCGGGTGGCCAACTCGCCCGTGTATTTGTCGTAGACTTCAAGGTCTTGGTTGGGCGCCTCCGGTCGATTTCCGAGGTAGTAGGGATAGCTTTTTGCCAACATAGCCGAATCTCCTTGGCCCAAACGGAACGTTCTCCTCTCTCTCCGGCCGCGCCAAGTTCTACAAGAAGGCCGAAGGAACGAGAAAACACCCGGCCCACCAATCTACACCGTACGCCGGCCACCACCACCCGGCCTACTAGCGGCGTTGTTCGCGCTCGCCACCGTGGCGGCATTTGCGGCAAGGCCTCTCGTCCGGCCGCTCTCGGGGGAGCCCCGCTGGACCGCACGCCCCGAGCCGCCATCGCCAGCTTGACGGGGCGGCGGGCAAGCTCGTCAAGCGGCCGGCGATCGCTCTTACCTTTGTGCCCCCGGCGAGTGCCCAGCGACCGCGCCACGCTAGCTTCACTGCGCTCGGCGGGAAAGCGCCGCAAGGCTCCTCCATGCATTTGCTAGGCGATGCAGCTAGTCTGCCGGGCAAAAGCGACGCGTTCGCGAAAGGAAAAGATCGAGCGGAAACGATGACGATTGCCGAAGACACGACCGAGGTCCGACCCGCACACCGTTTCGACGTCCTTGCCCTCGAGCGCTATCTTGCCGAGCACATCGAAGGACTCCAGACGCCGATCGAAGTCAGGCAGTTTCGAGGCGGTCAATCCAATCCTACGTTTCTCGTAATCGCCGGCAGCCGGCGCTTCGTAATGAGAAAGAAGCCGCCGGGAAAGCTGCTTCCGTCGGCACACCAGGTCGATCGAGAGTACCGCGTGATGAAGGCCCTCGCCTCAACAGGTGTTCCCGTACCGGCCGTTCACTGCCTGTGCGAGGACGACCGCGTCATTGGAACCGCTTTTTACGTGATGGACTTCGTCGACGGCCGCATCTTTCGGGACCCGCAGCTACCGGAGCTTTCCCGAGAAGAACGCCGCGCCGTCTACGATAACCTAAACAGCGTGCTGGCCACGCTCCACACGGTCGACTACGAGCAAGTCGGTCTGTCCGACTTTGGAAGGCCGGGCAACTACTTCTCCCGGCAGATCAGCCGGTGGACGAAGCAGTATCGGGCTGCCCAAACCGACGAAATCCCGTCCATGGAAGCTCTCATAGAGTGGCTACCCGAAAACGTTCCCGATGACGACACGAGCGCGATCGTCCACGGCGACTTTCGCCTCGACAACGCCATCTTCCACTCCACGGAGCCGCGCATCGTCGCGATGCTCGACTGGGAACTGTCTACCATCGGACACCCGCTGGCCGATCTCGGGTACAACTGCATCCCCTACCACATGAATACCCCCACCCTGGGCGGGCTCGTTGGAGTGGACTTCGAGGCTACGGGCATCCCGAGCGAGCAAGAATACGTGGAAGCGTACTGCCGCCGGACCGGTCGCAGCGGCATCGACCGGTGGGAGTTTTACATCGCGTTTTCGATCTTTCGCCTCGCGGCGATCAGCCAGGGCGTCTACAAGCGCGGCCTCGACGGCAACGCTAGTTCAGAGGAGGCGCTGATGTTCAAGGACGCGTGCCGCTTCCTCGCCGACATCGCCTGGTCGATTCTCAAGCAAGCAAAGCTCGTGTAGCTC
>CAYZHO010000209.1:0-4474 GCA_964478045.1 uncultured Myxococcales bacterium
CCCGTTGAGAGCCCGGTAACAGACGACGACGTTGGCCATGCCAGTGGCCACGGCCATGGCGGCCTGCTCCACGATCGCCACTGCTGCTCCCCCGCCGTGCGGCACGCGGTTGAAGAACGTCAGATCGCCGATGCCCACGGCCCGGGCGACCTCGATTTCATCGGAGGTGTCCAGGGTGAAGGTGGTCATCCCGTCGACGTCGGCCGGTGTGAGGCCCGCGTCTTCGAGCGCATTGCGCACGGCCTCGGCCGCAAGTTGCAGCTCCGAACGCCCGGAGTTTTTCGAGTACTCGGTCTGCCCGATTCCGACGATTGCCGCTTGGTCCTTGAGCGTCGTCGCCATCGCCTCAGTTCTCCTTCGGCAGCGCCACCCGAACCGTTCCCGTGACGTGATCTCCCCACGAGTTCGATCCGACGACGGAAACCTCGACGACCCCTTCCTGCTCGTCTTTGGCCGTCACGCGCCCGCTCATTTTCATCGTGTCGCCGGGTAGGTTCGGCGTGCCGAGCTTGATCGCAACCCCCTTGAGAACCGCGTTCATCCCGGCCCAATCCGTCACGTATCGGCCCACTAGGCCGTTGGTCGTCAAGATGTTCATGAACACGTCCTGCATGCCCGCCGCCTGGGCCGCTGCTTTGTCGTGATGGACCGGAGTGAAATCGCGCGAGGCGATCGCTCCGGCAACGATGAGCGTCGTCGTGATCGGAATCTCCAGCGGCGGCAGTTCGTCGCCGACTTGGACTTGATCGAACCGCAGCGTTTCGTAGCTCATCATCCCACCTCGCCGCCGGCCTGGGCCAACATCTTGCCCAGCCGCGTGATTTGCTGGCTTGCCGAGCCGAGCTCGAGCTCGAGACTCTTCGACCACAAGAAGTAGCGGTGAATCGGATAGTCGAGGTCCACACCCAGACCCCCGTGCAGGTGCTGGGCCGCATTGGCCAGGCTGGAGCCGGCATCGGCCGCCCAAAACTTGGCGATTGCGGCTTCGGCCGAAGCCGGCAGGCCGGCCGAAAGGCGCCAGGCCGCCCGCCACATGCACCAGCGCATCGCTTCCAGGCCAATGTAGGCGTCGGCGGCCCGCTGCTGCACTGCCTGGAAGGACCCGATCGGCACTCCGAACTGCACGCGCTCGCGCAGGTGCGACGCGGTGATCTCGAGCGCCCGCTCGGAGACGCCCACTTGAACTGCGCAGGCCGCAACGAGAGCATGATCCGCGAGCCACGGGCCCACCTCGTTCGAACTCGGGTCCGCGATGACCGCTTCGCCACCCACCCGCACGCCATCGAGCTCGAGCGTCGTCAAGACTTCCCCGCTGGAGATGCGTTGGCGCGTTGCGCGCACGCCTTCGGCGGCCGGCTCGACAAGGAACAACCCCGTGCGCTCGTTGGCCTTGGCCGTCACCAGCACCGCATCGGCCACGTGCGCAGCTCGCACGTGGCGCTTGCAACCGCTAAGCACCCACTGGCCGCCGTCACGGCGAGCCACCGTCCCCGCAACGCTCGGCTCCCCGGATCCGGCGTCTTCGATCGCCACGGCCACGATGCTTCGTCCTTCGGCCAGTGGGCCGAGCCACCTGCGCTGTTGTTCCTCGGTTGCCCAGCGGGCCAGGGCCAGCGCCGCCACGGTGGCCGGCAAGGCTGGAACCGGCGCGACCGCCCGGCCGATCTCGATCAAGAACGAGCAGGCCTCGAGCACGCCGAGGCCCATTCCCCCGCAATGTTCGGGGGCGGCCAAGCCCACGAGTCCCGCCTCGGCCAGAGTGCGCCACAACGCTTGGTCGTACCAGTCTTGGCTGCGCTCGGCCGCCCTCAGGCGCTCGGCCGTCACTTCTTTTTCGAGAATCTCTCGCGCCAGCCGGCCGACGGCCTGCTGGTCCTCGGTCGGTGTAAAATCCATCGCTCTACTTGCTTACCGGCCGAAACAGCGGAAGCTTGAGTTCCTCGTCGACGTTTTGGACCACCAGCTCCACCGGCATACCAATGCGCACGTCAGCCGGCTGGCAGTCGATCAAGTTACTGACCAGCCGCGTTCCCTCCTCGAGTTCGATGAGCGCGCAAACCAGCGGATACTCGTAGCCAGGAAACTTCGGGTAGTGCATTACCACGTAGCTGTAGACGGTGCCCTTGCCCGACGCCTCGATGCTCGTCCACTCGGTCGACTGGCACTTCCCGCACATCGGGCGGGGCGGATGCCGCAGCGTCCCGCACGAGGCGCACTTTTGGATGAGCAGCTTGCCTTCCTGAACCGCGTCCCACCACCACTTGTTGTCGTGACCGAGAACCGGCCGCAGGCGGCGCGGCTTGGCCGGGGTACCCCCTTTGTCGCTCGGCGCGGCAGCCGGCTGCTGGGCCGGTTTGAACTTGAGGACGCGGAACGTCATCCAGCCAACTTCCTCGCCGTTCTGGTCGCGGAAAACGTCCCGGGTATTGATGAAGTAGCCAACACCGAGCGCCGTGGCTTTCTCCTCGGAGATCGACTCGATCACCGTCGTCGCCGTGATCCGATCGCCCGGGCGCAGGTAACGCGTGTAACCCTGCTCGCAGTTGGTAGCGACCACGCCCGTGTAGCCGTGGGCGGTCAGCAGCTCGTGCAGCTCGGTCTGCTTGTTGCGCCGCATAGCCCCGGGAGTGGCCATCACGATCCCGGGCAGCACCCACGACTGCAACATGGTCGGCGGCGCAACGATTCCGCCGTGGACCGACTGCTTGGCGACCTCTGGGTCCGTGTAGATCGGATTGCGGTCGCCCATCGCCTCGCACCAGTGGTAGATCATCGACTCGTTCACGGGCTCCGGAGCTACTGTCGGCGGTCCGACTTCCTGCCCTACGAACTCCTTGAGCTTGCGTTCGAGTTCCTGTTTCGCCTTGGCTTCCACGCTCACCTTCGTCTCTCCTCGAAGCGGCGCTCGGCTCAAAGACCGCGGCCCTGCACCCGCGGCAGCCCGAGTCCTGCCATTGCGATGATGTCGCGCTGTACTTCGTTGACTCCTCCGCCGAACGTCAGCGTCGTCGCCCCACGGTAAGCCTGCTCGAGCAAGCCGCCGAACAACACACCCGGTTCACCCCTGCGCACGAGGCCTGCACTACCGACCACCTCGAGCAACAAGCGGTAGCACTCGACGAAGAACTCGGTGCCCATCACCTTGAGCGCCGAGGCTTCGGCCATGTTCGGGACGCCGGCCGTGATCGACCAAGCCGAACGCCAGTTGAGCACCTTGAGCGCCTCGAGTTTGGCGTAGACCCGCCCGAGGTTGGCCTGCACCCACGGCTCGTCGATCATGCGCCCGCCCGCGGGCGAGCGCGTGCGCGCTGCCCATTGGCAGACTTCTTCGAACAAGCGGTCGGCCAGACCCGGAATCGCCAGAGTGATCCGCTCGTGGTTGAGCTGCGACGTGATCAGCTTCCAGCCGCCGTTTTCCGGCCCCACCCGGTTGCTCACCGGCACGCGAACCCCGTCGAAGTAAGTCGCGTTTGTTCGCTCGCCCCCGAGCGTATAGATCGGCGTGACCGAAAAGCCCGGCGCATTGGTCGGCACGAGGATGATCGAGATTCCCTTGTGCTTGGGAGCGTCCGGATCCGTGCGCGCGGCAAGCCAAATGTAGTCGGCGTCCTGGGCGTGCGTCGTAAAGATCTTTTGGCCGTGGATGACGTATTCATCCCCCTCGCGAACCGCGCGCGTCTTGAGCGAGGCCAAGTCGGTTCCCGCGTCCGGCTCGGTGTAGCCAATGGCGAAGTGGATCTCGCCCCGCAGGATCTTCGGCAAGAACTCGGCCTTCTGCTCCTCCGAACCGTACTGCATCAGGGTTGGCCCGATCGTGTTGACCATGATGACCGGAAGGGGCGCCCGCGCCCGGTAGGTCTCGTCCCAGAAGATGAACTGCTCGATCGCCGAGCGGCCCTGGCCGCCCCATTCCTTCGGCCAGCCGATGCCGAGCCAGCCGTCGGCTCCCATGCGCCGGACGATCTCCCGGTAGATCGGGCCGCCAAGGCTTTCGCGCTCTTCGTCGTAGGCCTGGCGCAGCTCCGGCGTGAACAGCCGCTCGTAGTATTCGCGGATTTCCTGGCGCAGGGCTTTCTGCTCGGGCGTAAAGTCGATGTACACGGGGCCTTCCCGGATTGAAACGTGTTCTAGTCCGGGCACTATGTGGCAAATACCCGGTTCTTGCAACGCCGAGGGCGGTTGCCGAAACCACGGCTTGCGGTCCTAGCAGACGACGCGGGGCAGGACCGCAGCCGCGCGGGCGGCTGCATGCGGGGTCGCACCAGCGGGCGCAAGCGGCGCTTCGGCGAAGCTGCAACTGGCGTCAAGCCGGTAGACGCAGGCGCCGTCGCGCGGGCGAGCGGACGGGGTCTTACACAGCGGCGGGCGCAGGAGCAGTCGTGCCGGCGGCACACAAGCGGAGTCACGCCGGCGGCCGCGTGCGGACGCGCGCCGGTGACTGCAGAAGCGGGCGCGCTGGCGGCCCGAGCGGAGT
>CAYZHO010000210.1:0-4455 GCA_964478045.1 uncultured Myxococcales bacterium
CGGTTCGCTCAGGCATGCCCGAGCAAATGAAGTCGGGCGACGGTCGTCGCGCACGCCTGCTTGCCGGTAGAGCAGCTCGGCCCAGCGCCTTCCCTCGGCTCCGAGCGACTTCGATAGCCCTCGCCTGACGACTTCGCGCAAAATGGCTGCAGCAAGCGGGAGGGCCACCCCCGGCCGCAGGAACGCCGTCTTGGGCTTGACGCCGGTCATGGCCGCGCCGAACTCGGCCATGAACGCATCGCCTTTTTCTTCGGCCACGGCGACCGCAGCATCGAGCAAGGCCGGGAACCGGTAGATGAACTTGGCGGCCAGCGCCGAGGCGGCAAAATCGCGGCCGAAGGCTTTCATCCACCGCTCGTGATAGCGCCGGCAGGCGGCTGCCGACAGGTCACCCTCGGCAAACAACTCGCAGATCGTCTCGGCCGCGATGCGGCCGCCGATCATGGCCGTGTGGATTCCTTCTCCAGTAAGAGGGTCGGTCTGCCCGGCCGCATCCCCCACCGCCATGAACTGCCGCCCGAAGCTTCGCTCTACTCCCCCGAGCCGCAGCGGTGCGGCTCGAACCGGCTCTCGGAACTCCGGGCGCTCGCCGAGAACGCGCCGCACGAACGGATCGGCGAGGATCGTGCGGCGGTGCAGCTCTACCAGGCGCTCGGGGCGCACAGCACCGCCGGGAATCGCGTAGCTACCGAGGTCGATGTCGTCGTCGTAGTGGCGAAACAGCGCCACGTATCCCGGCAGCATATAGCTCGGGTAGAGCAGGACGCCGCCGGAGGCGAACCGATGCGTGCCGCCGCGCACGTACTGGCGGGTGGCCACACCCGAAGCCGGTGTCGTGACGACTCCAAGGCTGCGGGCCAGCCGGCTCGTGGCGCCGTCGGCCGCAACGAGCATGAGCGCGCATACCTGCCGCCCGTCGCGGCAGCGAATCCTCCAGCGGCCGTCTTCTTCGAGCCGAGCGCCTGCGACCGCCGCTTCCTCGATCAGCTCGGCGCCGGCCGCTGCGGCCCGCCGCGCGATTCGCTCGTCGCAGATCTTTCGTTTGATCGCGTAGCAGCGCGTGCCCGCCACTCCGCCACCGCTTCCGGCCGCGATGTAGCTGCGGCCCGACGGAGAAACGAACCCTCCGGAGGTCGTATCCCGAACGAGCCCTTCGGCTTCGAGCTCGCCTAGGACGCCCATGTCCTCGAGAATATCGAGAGCCGGAGCGCACCAAGCGTCCCCGCAGATCTTGTCGCGCGGAAACCGGTGCTTTTCGAGCAGGGCGACGTGCTTGCCCGCTCGGGCCAGATAGTAAGCCGTGGTCGCGCCGGCCGGACCGGCGCCGACCACGGCTACCTCGTACGTGGCATGCTTCACATCGGCGGCACGACGAAACCGTCGATGACCGGCTGGCGTTCGGCAAAGTACGGTCCGAGCTTCGCGTCGAGCGCTTCGACCGTCCAGGCGTCCTCGTTTTCGAACTTCGTATCGACGCGCGGTCGCTCGACGATCGTCACTTGCTTGCCGTAGACGATCAGCACGTAGCCGGAAACCCGCTCGGCCTTGGGGGAGGCCAGGTAGGCTACGAGCGGGGCGCAGTTTTCCGGCGCGTACGTGTCGAAGCCGGACTCGGGCTTAGCGAACATCGCCGCCAGTTGCGGCGTATCGTTCATGCGGGTGCGGGCCCTCGGCATGATCGCGTTCGCCAAAACGCCGTACTTCTGCAGCGACTGCGCCGCCGCCATCGTCATGGCGACGATCCCGGCCTTGGCCGCCGCGTAGTTCGGCTGGCCCGGCGAGCCGAAGATGAACGCCTCGGACGAGGTGTTGATGATCCGCGCATACACGGGGCCGCCTTTGGCCTTCGACTGGTTGCGCCAGTATTCACTGGCGAAGCGCATGCTGCAGAAGTGCCCTTTGAGGTGGACCCGGATGACCGAGTCGAACTCTTCCTCGCTCATGTTGAAGATCATTCGGTCGCGGCAGAACCCGGCGTTGTTGACGAGGATATGGAGGTCCCCGAACGTATCGATCGCCGTCTGGATCATCGAGCGCGAGTCGTTCCAGTCGGCAACGTCGCCGAAGTGCGGGACGGCCTCACCACCCATCGCTTTGATCTCTTCGACGACCGCCCGCGCGGGCTCCTCGTCGCGTCCGGTCCCGTCCGCATTCGTACCGAGGTCGTTGATGACCAGGCGCGCGCCGTGGCGCGCCAGTTCGAGTGCCTCGGCGCGCCCGAGCCCGCGGGCCGCGCCGGTAACGATTGCGACTTTTCCTTCCAGCAGCATCAGATCCTCTCCAAGATCGTGGCGGTTCCAAGCGCCGATCCGCAGCACATGCTGATGTAGGCAGTTTCCTTGTCCTGCCGCTCGAGCTCGTGCAAGGCGGTGACCAGCAAGCGGCAGCCCGTGGCGCCGACCGGGTGCCCGAGCGAAATGGCACCGCCATTGACGTTGAGCCGGTCGATGTCCGGCTCGAACGTCTTCACCCACGACAGCACGACCGCGGCAAACGCTTCGTTGATCTCGTACAAGTCGATGTCGGACAGCTTCATCCCCGAACGCTCGAGCATCCGATTCGTCGCGTCGATCGGACCGTCGAGCAGGTAATAAGGATCCGTCCCGACGACCGCGCCCCAGCGAATTCGAGCGCGCGGCTTGAGGCCGAGTGCCTTGGCGCGCTCGGCACTCATCCAAAGGATCGCCGCCGCCCCGTCGGAAATCTGCGAGGAGTTGCCGGCCGTATGGATTCCGTCGGGCAGCACCGGCTTGAGCGCCGCTAGGCCTTCGAGGGTGCTCTCGCGGATGCCCTGGTCGGAATCGACGACCCTGGTCTTGCCGGTCGGCTTTCCGTTTTCATCGAGTTCGGGGACTTCGATCGGCAGGATTTCCCGCTTGAAACGCCCCTCGTCGCGCGCCCGGATGGCGTTCTGCTGCGAGCGCAAAGCGAGCTGATCGCACTCCTCGCGGGTGATGCCGCGCTTTTTGGCGATCCGCTCGGCGGCTTGGAACTGGTCGGGGCTAGAATCCCACGGCCAGTCCTCGGGCTGAAAGTAGCCAGGCCCGTTCAGGACGTTCGCTCCGAGACCCACGTGGCTCATCACTTCCACGCCGCAGGCGATCCCCACGTCGATCATGCCGGCTGCAATCATCGAGGCCACGAGGTGGTTCGCCTGCTGGCTCGAGCCGCACTGGGCATCGACCGTCGTCCCGGCCACCTCGTAGTTATGGCCAAGCGTAAGCCAAGCATTGCGCGTCACGTTGTTCGACTGCTCGCCGGCTTGGGTGACGCACCCGCCCACGATCTGCTCGACCATGCCCGGGTCGATGCCGGCCCGTTCGACCACGGCTTTCTGGACCATGCCAAGCAACTTGGCCGGGTGAAAGCTCGACAGGTCGCCTTTGCCCATCTTTCCTTTGCCGATCGGGGTCCGAACGGCTTCGACGATTACTGCCTCTGGCATTCGTTTCTCTCTCCTTCGCTTTGTTCGCGTCGTTCCTCTACACGCCTTCCAGCCGCCCGCCTCTCAGTGCACTTTCCCGAGGATCATTCCGCTAGTGGGCACGCCGACGCCGGCCGTCACCAGAACGTGTTCGACGCGCTCGGGCTGATTGACCGAGGTGCCGCGAATCAGCCGAACTCCTTCGATCACGCCGTTCACTCCGTGGATGTAGGCCTCGCTGAGCTGCCCGCCGTGGGTGTTCGTCGGCAGGCGCCCGCCGATCTCGAGGTTGCCCTCCTTGATGAAATCCTTGGCCTCACCGCGCTTGCAAAAGCCAAAGGACTCGAGCTGCCACAGGACGATCGGCGTGAAGGCGTCGTAGATGATCGCCGCGTCGATGTCGTCCGGCCCGAGGCCGGCGATTTCGTAGACTTGCTTGGCCACCAGGTCCATCTCCGGCAAGTAGGTGATCGAGGGGCGGTAGAAACTCGTCATCGACTCTTGGTCGGCTCCAGCCCCTTGCGCGGCCGAGCGAATGAGCGCCGGCGGCTGGCGCAGATCGCGCGCCCGCTCGACCGACGTAACCACGACGGCCGCTCCGCCGTCGGTCTCCTGGCAGCAGTCGAACAGACGCAGCGGCTCGACGATCCATCGCGAGTTCTGGTGCTCTTCGATCGTAAGCGGCTTTCCGTAGAAGAACGCGTCCGGATTGTTCACCGCGTGTTTGCGGGTGGAGACCGCCACCTGCGCGAGGTCGAGCCCGGTGCAGCCGTACTCGTGCATGTAGCGCATCGTGCACATGGCCACCCAGCTTGCTGGCGTCATCAGTCCGAACGGCATGTACCAGCCCCAGTGGATGATGTCGGAAGTGACCACCCCTTCGCCGACGCCCATGCTGTAGCGCTGTCCCGAGCGCCCGTTGAGAGCCCGGTAACAGACGACGACGTTGGCCATGCCGGTGGCCACGGCCATGGCGGCCTGCTCCACGATCGCCACTGCCGCTCCCCCGCCGTGCGGCACGCGGTTGAAGA
>CAYZHO010000211.1:0-4447 GCA_964478045.1 uncultured Myxococcales bacterium
CCGGTATCCCTTGGCGGCGCACACGAAGGCCAAGGCGATCCCGGTGTTTCCGCTGGTGGGCTCGATAATCACCGTGTTCGGACCGATCTTTCCTTCGAATTCGGCCGCCTCGATCATCGACACGCCGATTCGGTCCTTCACGCTGCCAAGCGGGTTTTGAAACTCGAGCTTGGCGAGGATCGTGGCGTCGATCCCTTCGGTAATTCGATTGAGGCGAACGAGCGGGGTGTTCCCGACGAGCTTGGTGACGTCGGACGCGTAGCGCATGAAGGAACCTCCTGTGGACTAAGTGGCCCGTTCATAGCACAGACCCAGGGCCTGACGCCACCGCGCTCGGTCTTGCAGAGGCCCGAGCGCACTCCTAAGGCGCAGCGCCCAGCACGGACTAGTGCTTTGAGCCCCGCTCTTCAGATCACGAACGGGATGACGGCCCTTCGGCTGGCGGGGTATTCAGGGAACTTCTCCCGGTACCACCGGTGGTGTTCAATTCCCCGCGGTATGAGATTGGCGGCTGTTACCATCGCGAACGAGAGGCCCGCCAGCGACCACGTCGCTAGTGCCCAACCGCTCCAGGTCAGGATCTCGCCGAAAAAGTTGGGGCACGATACGAGCTCGTAGAGCCCGCCGCGGGGAATCTTGTAGCCGGATTCGCCGGGCTTGCGAAGGTTGCGCAGCACGTGGTCCGCCCAGCGATTGACGCCGAAACCGATCGCAAACACGAGTGTGCCTGCAAGGAAGCGCCAGTCGAGCAGCCAGGAAGTCGAGTAGCTTCCGTAATGACCGATCCAGCTTCCGTTCAAGTAGCCGTTGACCACCTGGTAGGCAAAGCTCATCGCGGCGATCGACAAAGGCATGCGGGCGCCCGGAGCACTGCGCATGCGCAGGGGATAGAAGAACGCCCGGTCCACGTAGTGAAGTTGCCACATTCCCAGGAACAAGAGGGGAACGAAGTCCCCGGCGTGACGGCCTCGCACGAAGCAGTAGAGGGTAACCAGACTGGCGGGTGCCTCCATGAGAATCCATCCTAGGCGCACAGGCAGTGACCACGGCCCGTCCTGCCGCGCGTAGCGGCCGTAAGGAGCCCGCCACCACATGAGGGAGACGAACGAAATCGGAGCGAGGACGATCGTTGCAAGCAGAAGGGTGTCGTAGAGGTGGTTTCCCGTCACTCTTTTTTCTTTGCTCCTTTCTCTTGCGCGGTCTCCGACGACAAGGCCTCGACCACCACTCCGAGATCGGCGATGAGCCGCTCGAAACGCTGCCCCCCAATACGCCGCCTCAGCTCGGCCTGGGCCGCTTCCCAATGGGGGCGAGCTGCCGTTACCCGCCGCCGGCCTTTGGCAGAAAGCGCCACCCGCCGGGCTCGCTGGTCCATGCTGGCACGCTCGGTGCGAACGAGTCCATCGCGCTCAAGGGCTCCCACCGCTCGCGTCATCGTCGAGGGATCGACGCCGAGCCGTTCTGCGAGCTCGTGCATCGTGGTTGTCCCCTCGAGGTATAAGGTCGCCAGCACCGCGAACTGACTCGAGGTCAGCCCGCTCGGTTCAAGGAACCGGTCGTAAAGCCGGGTGATCGCGCTGGCCGCTCGGCGAGCCCGGAACCCGGCGCAAGTCGTGGCCGACGAAACCCGCCCGTTCCTCGCCACGTCGAGCTCCTTTCGATCCCGGCTCGCGCAAAGCCGAGCCAAGACCGCGGCCCGCCCTTCGCCAGGAGGCCGACCTGGCCGGCGGCGAGCGGCCGCCTGCGGGCGAGACGGCTACCCCCGATTCGCTCAAAGTTTATGGCACGACTCGCCCGGAGCCAAGGCTGGCAAACGCGCGCCCGGGTGTTCGTGCATCGCCTCGGGGCGCGTGATACTGGTTGGTTGGTCGGGTGTCGGCGACCCCCGGGGGGAGGAGCGAAAGAATGCAACTAGGAAAACTCGGCGTGTGGAGTTTTCTCGATGCCCTGGCGGCGCCGGAGGCGGCCAGGTTCGCGCGGCGGGTCGAAGAACTTGGCTATGCAGCCTTGTGGATTCCCGAGGCCGTGGGGCGAGAGGCTTTGTCGGCTGCGAGTTGGCTTCTGGCAGGAACCAATCGGCTCGTTGTCGCCACGGGGATCGCGAATATTTATGCCCGCGACCCGATCACGATGGCCGCGGGGGCCAAGACCTTGGCAGAGCAGTCCGGTGGCCGTTTCCTTCTAGGCATCGGCGTTTCGCACAAACCGCTGGTCGAAGGGGTGCGCGGGCACGATGCCAGCCGGCCGCTTGAGGCGATGCGGCAATACCTCGACCGGATGCAAGCGGCTCCCTATACCGCCGTTGCGCCCAAGGAGGACCCGCCGATCGTCATCGGCGCGCTGCACCCCCGGATGCTCGCCCTGGCGGCCGAGCGCACGCAAGGCGCGCACCCTTATCTAGTGCCCCCCGAACACACGGCTTTTGCCCGGGAGCAAATGGGTCCCGATGCTTGGCTGTGCGTCGAGCAGAAGGTTCTTCTCGAAACCGATGCAGCCAAGGCTCGCTCCGTCGCCCGGCAAGCAATCGCCATGTACCTTGGCCTGCCCAACTACCGGCGGAATCTGCGGCGGTTCGGATACGGAGACGAAGACCTCGACGGAGGCGGCAGCGACCGCCTGGTCGATGCAGTGGTGGCCTGGGGTAGCGAAGAAGCGATTGCAAGCCGGATCAAGGCCCACTTCGACGCTGGGGCCACCCACGTGTGTATCCAGCCGTTGCATCCTGAGGGCCTACCGGTGCCCGACGAGAAAGTCCTCGAGTGCTTCGCGCCGGCTCGCGGGAGCTCGCTTTCGTGAGCACGTTACACGTTGCGCCGGGCCCGCCAAGGCTCGATCACTTGTTCGACATGCGCGCCGAGCTTGGGGCGCCCGAACTGATCGGAGAGGTCGCCGAGGGGCTGCGGTTGCACCTTTACGTGACCGGAGGGTGGTTTCGAGGGCCGCGCCTGAGCGGAGAAGTGTTGCCGGTCGGGGGCGACTGGTTCTTGTTGCGTCGTGACGGGGTCGGCCAGCTCGACGTGCGAGCAACCTTGAGAACGGAAGACGGTGCGCTGATCTACACCTGGTACAGCGGCCTCCTTTACCTGGACCGCGCGCAGCGGGAGGTAGCGGCTGCCGGTGGCGTTCCCACGGGCGAGTTTCGGCTGGCGACGGCGCCGATGTACCGCACTGGAGACGCCCGTTACCTGTGGCTCAACCGGACGCTAGCCGTAGCCAAAGGGTGGTCGGACGGGACCAGCGTCGAGTATCGTGTTTACAGGGTGGACGTCGGGCAGGATGAGCGCTGAACGCCTGTTCTTCGGCGGTCCGATTCTCACGATGCGAAGCGAGCTGCCCCGTGCCGAGGCGGTCGGCGTGCGGGAGGATCGGATCGTTGCGGTCGGGGATTTGGCGACCGTCCGCGCTTGCCTGGCGCCGGACGCCGAACGGGTCGACCTAGGCGGCCGCTGCCTGCTTCCCGGATTCATCGACGCGCACCACCATTTCAGCGACGGGGCGTTCTTCGACGCGGCCGTAAACCTTCACTGGCCGCGGGTCCGCTCGCTTACCGACCTCTTGAGATTGATTGCACAGCGTGCAGCAAGCCTGCCGGCCGGAAGTTGGGTGATCGGGGAGGGCTACTTCCCTGCGCACTTGCGCGAACGGCGCCCGCCGACGATCGACGAGCTCGACCGGGCGTGTCCGGAGCATCCGGTCCTGCTGATGCATTACACCTACCACGAGGCTGTGGTGAACACGCGCGCGCATGAGCGGGTGGGCTTGCCACTTGTTCGGGCCGACCCGCCGGGCGGCGAAATCGAGCGCGACCGCAGGGGGCGGCCCACGGGGCGGCTGATCGAGAATGCGGTCGCGCCCTTCTTCGTTTCGGCGATTGCTGAAACGCTGTCGGCGGGAGAGGGGGAGTATCTCGATCGTATCGAGCGCTACCAGGCGCGCTGTTTCGCAGCGGGTCTCACCCGCGTCTACGATGCGGCCGTCTCGCCGCGGATGGAGCGCGCGATGCGCGTTGCTGCCGAGCGAGGCACACTCCGCATCGGGGTCTCCATGATGGTGGCCAGCGGCGACGGGATGTTCAGTCCTCCCCGCGACCGGCTTGTATCCGCCTACCCGGGACCCGGCTGCGATCCCCTGCGTGTGGGTGCCCTCAAGTTGTTCATGGACGGAGGCGAACGCGCGGCGGTTCGGTTGTCTCTGGCAGAGCTTGCCCGGGCGGTGGCAGCAAGCGGGTGGCGTGCGCTCGCGCGCGCGAGCCTGGACCCGCTACGAGCAGCGGCGGAGTTCCCGGTCTCGCTGGACTGGTCCACGTTGTCGGTCCGCAGCGGAATATTGTTTTACGGGGAAAGCGAGGCGCGCGAGCTGGTAGAGGCAGGATTGGCGCGCGGGTTCTCGATTGCAATCCACGCGGAGGGAAATGAGGCAATCGAACGCGCGCTGCGGATTCTTCCGC
>CAYZHO010000212.1:0-338 GCA_964478045.1 uncultured Myxococcales bacterium
TCCCCATGGAGAGTCTTCGCGGTTGGTCCCACAACTGCTCGAGGCCGGCGTGCGCGTCATCGACCTGGCGGCCGATTTTCGGCTGCCGGATCTCGCGGTGTACGCCGACTGGTACGGCGCCCATCCCGCTCCCGAGTTGCTGGGCGAAGCGGTCTACGGGTTGCCGGAGTACCGCCGGAAGGAAATCGCGGGGGCCCGGCTGGTGGCCAACCCCGGGTGCTATCCCACCGGTGCCTTGCTGGGACTTTTGCCGCTGGCCGAACGGCTTGAGTCGCCGGTTTTCATCGATGCGAAGTCCGGCACGAGCGGGGCCGGGCGAGCGGCAGCAACCGAGCAGT
>CAYZHO010000212.1:348-4430 GCA_964478045.1 uncultured Myxococcales bacterium
GAGCAGTTGTTCGCCGAGGTTACCGAGAACGTGCGGCCCTACGGGGTCTGGCGGCATCGCCACCAGCCAGAGATCGAAACCTACCTCGCTCAGGCCGCACGGGCACGGCTTACCGTTCGCTTCACGCCGCATTTGATTCCGATTGCCAGGGGCCTGCTGACCGCTTGCTACCTGCGCCTGCGTCCAGGGCGCCCGGTGGGCGAGTTGCTGGAAGCGGCTTACCGGGACGAGCCGTTCGTGCGCCTGCTGGGCGAGCGGGGAGTGCCGGAAACGAAGGCGGTGCGCGGAACCAACATCGTCGAAATTGCCTGGCGCGAGGACGAGGCGGCGGGCGCGGCGCTCGTGCTGACGGCAATCGACAACCTCGGCAAGGGAGCTGCCGGCCAAGCCGTGCAGAACCTAAACTGCTTGCTCGGGCTCGACGAGCGCACCGGCCTGGAGCAACTCCCAGCGGTTCCCTGAGGCCGCGCGGGGGCTGCGCGCTTTACATCTCGGAACCAAGAAACAGCGAGCCGCCCAAAATGGCGAACAGAATGTTCGCCGACCAGGCCGCCAGGAAAGGAGGCAGGGTTCCGGCGTGTCCGGCCGACACGGCAACAGCCATGGTGACCCAGTAGGCAAAGCCCACGACCATTCCGAGGCCGAGCGTGTAAGCCAGGCCGCCGCGGCGGCCGCCGCGGATCGCCAGCGGGAATCCCACCAGGACCGATACCAAGCCTGAAAACGGCATGGCGAGCTTGAGGTACAGGTCCACGAGGAGTTGGCCGGGATCGAGTCCTTTGGCGCGAACCACGTCGATTTGTCTCTTGAGCTGCCCGAAACTGAACTCGCTCGCGTGGCGGCGCATCTGCAAAAAGTCCTCGGGCGTATCGGTGAGTTCGAACTCGCCCGGCTCGAGATCCCTTTCGACGATTTCCCCTTCCGGTCCGAGGTTTTTCACTTTGCCGCCCTGAAACTCCCAGCGCCCGTTACGCCAGAGGGCTTCGGGAATCTCGATGATGCGGTTCAGCCGGAAAGAGGGGTCTGTCTCGTAGAAAGTTAGTCCGAACAGAGCGTTTCGGTTCGCGTCGAAGTAGTCGATGTTGAAAAAGCCTTGCGCACTTTGGAACCACAGCGAGCTGGCGTTGAGCAATCCCCGGTAGCGCTTCTTTTTGATCACGATGTCTTTGATCGTGCGGGCGCGACTGGCGGTAGGCGGCACGACGGTTTCGTTCCAGACTAGAACCCCGATGCTTAGCAGGAAGCTGGCCAGTAGCAAGGGAGCAGCCAGTTGCCACGCGCTCACCCCGCAGGCGCCGAGCGCAAGGATCTCCCGGTGTCGGGCTAGGAGCCCGAGTGCGATGAGCACGGCGATCAAGGCGACGGCCGGATAGATTTCGGCGATCACTTGGGGAATCTCGAGCAAGAAGAAGGCCGCCACGGCCGAAGTCGGCGGGTTGTAGCGGACGAAGCCGCCTATCCGTTCGAAGAAATCGATGACGAGAAACAAACCGGTGGCGGCTGCTATCGACAGCAGGAAGACGCGCATGAACTGCCCGATCACGTAGCGGCCGATGATGTTCACGCTGGCACCTCGCGCAGGCGAGAAAGGCTGAAGAGCCGGGCGCCCCCAGGCAGTAGCGGGCGGTCGCTTGCAGCCCGCCGGAACAGGTACAGACCGGCTGCGAGCAGGACGAGATCGGGAAGCCACATCGCTAGGGCGGCGTCCACGTAGCGCCCGCGTGCCAGCGCCAGAGCTCCGGTAAGCATCAGGTAATACAGCAGGATTACGATGATCGAGACGGCGATTCCGCGTGCTCTGACCGCCCGGGTGCGCTGAATGCCGAGTGGGACGCCAACGACGGCCAGCAATAGGCATGCGGCTGAGACCGCGAACTTACGGTGGATCTCGATCGTTTCTTCGATGGCCGGGTCTCCCGCTGCCCGGCGCCTGGCCCGCTCGGCCACGAGCGTGCTCCAGTCCATCTCGGAGGGGCGCTCAACCGTGGGCCCGCCGGTCTCGCCGAGATCTTTTTCGATGTCGAGATTGACCTCGAACGACGCGAAGTCGGTCTTGTCGTAGCTTTCTTGTCCCGCGTGGTACGACAGACTCGTTCCGTCGAGCATCTCGAGGTAGATGGACTTGCTGCGTTCGTCGGCCAAGATCCGGCCGCTGCGGGCGAAGATGGTCGTCCGCCGGTAGCTCTCGCGCTCGTCGGAGAGCATGATGCCCCGCAGGAGCCCGCGCTCGCGGTCGATGTCGTCGACGTAGATGACGATTCCGTCGAAATCCGAGTTGAACACGCGCGGCTCGATAGCGGCCGTAGCGCGCGTCTTAGCGATGTCGTAGACGGTTTCGCGAACGTGGCGTTTGGCCCAAGGGCGGGCGAAGACCGCAAGCGCCAGCGTGCACGCGGCTGCAAAGGCCGCTAGGAAGAGAACCGGAACCAGCGCTTGCCCGAGACTGATGCCCGCGCTGCGGATGGCGACGAGCTCTCCGTCGGTGGCCAGGCGACCGAAGGCGACGACGATCCCGATGAGAAGAGCCATCGGAATCGTCATTTCGAGGAACGACGGCAATATGTAGGCAAATAGTTCGAGCACGCGCACTGGCGGCACGCCGCGCGAGAGAATCAGGTCGACGAGATCCAGGATGCGAGCGATCAGCAGGACGAACGTGCAAAGGGCAAGGCCAGTAGCGAAGGCGATGGCCACCTCGGAGACGAGGTACCTGCGCAGGGTCGGGCCCATCGAACGTTTGAGTCTACTGAAGCCCCCGGCGGCAGACAATCGAGCGCAAGCGCGGAGCGCGATGAGGAAGCGACCGTGAAACGGGCTTACCGCCGGGGCAAGGCGCCTAGCGAGACGCTCGTGGTGGGCGGACCGCACGCTGTGCAGGCGGCGCTCTCTAGTCCCGAGCGGGTGGTGGCGGTCTTCGGCGAGCGCCGCGCAGGCGGGCGCGTGGCGGGGCTGCTCGAGCAAGCCCGCCGCCTGGGCGTGCCCACGTCCGTAGTCGGTCCCGGGGAGACCGACCGCTTGGCCGGCGTGCGCAGCCAAGGAATCGCCGCGCGGATCGTCTATCAGTACGCCGGTCTCGATGAGATCCTGGCCGGAGCCGGCGTGGTCGTGGCACTCGACGGGGTGACCGACCCTCACAATCTGGGTGCGGTGATTCGCAGCGCCGAAGCGGCTGGGGCGCGGGGTGTGATCATCCCCGCACGGCGCTCGGCGGCTGTCGGCGCGGTGGCGATGCGCAGCTCGGCGGGGGCCGCGGCCCGACTGCCGGTTGCTCGGGTGACCAACCTGGTGCGGGCACTCGAGCAAGCCGGCGAGGCCGGCTTCTGGCGAATAGGCCTGAGCCAGGGCGCCGAGCGCCTGCTCGAGGAAGGCCGGCCGGGCCAGCGGGTCCTGCTGGTGCTCGGCAGCGAAGGCGAGGGGCTGCGGCGGCTGGTAGCGGAGACTTGCGATGAGCTGGCGCGGATCCCAATGGCCGAGCCGGCCGAATCGCTCAACGTTTCGGTGGCCGCGGCGGTGGCGCTGTATCGGGTAAGGGGGCCGGAGTTGTTCGGCACCCAAACGGTTGACAGGAAAGCCGGTGGTTGATAAGTGGACGTGTTTGCGTCGGGCAACAAGCTGACAAAGTGTCCCGCCGTCCGGCGTCGGCGGGGCCGTGGGCCGGCCGGGCGGCCCGATTGCGGTAGGCGGTGCCGCTTGGATTCGGCGTCGCGAAAGGGCGCCGATGTAGCTCAATTGGTAGAGCAACTGATTTGTAATCAGTAGGTTGCCAGTTCGAGTCTGGCCATCGGCTCCACACGCTGGGACCGGCGGCTGGCGCGGCTTTTTACGGAGAGGTACCCAAGCGGTCAACGGGAGCAGACTGTAAATCTGCCGGCGTAAGCCTTCGGAGGTTCGAGTCCTCCCCTCTCCACCAGAAGTTTTCGTTACGAGCGGGCGCGAGGGCGAATGACCTGAGGTGGACATCGCGAGGGCAAGCCCTCGCGCGGCAGTGCTCGAGCAGCGGTTCGTGTGCGGGAGTAGCTCAGGTGGTTAGAGCATCAGCCTTCCAAGCTGAGGGTCGCGAGTTCGAATCTCGTCTCCCGCTC
>CAYZHO010000213.1:0-4397 GCA_964478045.1 uncultured Myxococcales bacterium
ACACGCGCAGCCTACCGCGCTGTAACCGGTGTCGCAATGTGCGCCCGGGTTGCAGAACTCTAGTTTGGTTATGCATGCGGCGGGCCGCGGCGGGCTGCAGCGAGTGCTGCTGCGAACGTGTCGTTTCTTGAGCACCGTTGCCTGCGCGCAAGGCGCTTTTGCGGGCGCGGATCGTGCGCGGCGCGGGTAGAGACGCCGGCAGCGCTTTCGCGAACGCCGGCCGCCCGGAGTGAAAAGCGCCGCTTGCCGCACTAGGGGAGTACCCGCGCTGCCGGCTCGGCTTTTTTGCGGCTGCGCGCTTTGCGGAGTTGCTGAGCAGCGAGCTGGGGTGCTAAGCGGCGCCGAGCCTTCGCGAGTTTTAGTCAAAGCCGGCCGGGCCCGAACGGCTGGGCCAGGCGGTCAAGCGATTTCCGAGACGGCAACCTCGCGGTGCTCGCGAGCGCTTACCTGGGCTGCGATCGAGGAGGCTAGCACCCGGCGCGCCACGTCGAGCTGAAGCGGCGGGCGGCGGCCTTCGAGCACGGCATCGACGAAGTCGCGGCCTGCTAGCCGGAACGATTCGCCCCAATCGGCCGGCAAGTGGTGAAACGCTCTCGTTTCTCCCTCGCGATATAGGACGACGGCCGGCTCTTCGAGGAGTTTTCCCGTACAGCGGTTGATCCAAATGATCCCGTCGGTTCCGTGGATCTCCGTGCGCTCTTCCCCTGCGTAGTATTTCGAGCGGACCTTGAGCCCGATCGACGGGATCACTTCCCAGGAGCCCATGCGCTTGGGCTGGCCGCCGTAGGTCCAACTGATGAGCGCGGTGGCGTCGAACCCGCCTTCTCCCATGAAATCGATGAACGCGTGGACTCGCTCGATGTCGGCGTCCATGAAATAGCGGGCCATGTGAAAGCAGTGGTAGCCGTGATCGAACGTCACTTGGCCGCCACCGCAGCGCTCGGGATCAAGGCGCCATTCCCATGAGGAAGGATCGACGGGCCAGCCCGTGTCGGGCCGCCCCGCAGCGGTCTTCAAGCGAACCGACAGCGGCATGCCGATTGCGCCTTCCTCGATCAGCTCTTTGGCGCGCACGTGAGGCGGGTAGTACATGTAGTTTTCGAGAACCCGAAACACGCGGTCGGAGCGCTCGGCCGCCGCAGCGATCCGGTCGAACTCTTCCATCGTGCGGGCCGGCGGTTTCTGGAGCGAGACGTGCTTGCCCGCCTCGAGAGCCGCGATGGCTTGCTCGGCGTGCAAATCGTGGGGGGTGAGAATCTCGACCGCATCGACGGCCGGATCGTCGAGTACCTGCCGGAAGTCGGTGTAGGCCTTGGTCGCGCCCCACTGTTGCGCCCGGCGTTCGGCGACTTCCCGGCGCACGTCGCACGTCGCATAGATTTCTGCCCTTGGATGATCGAGGTACCCGAGACACTCGACGTCGGCGATGCGCCCGCAGCCTACCATCGCAATGCGGAGTGTTTCTCCTTTGCCCATGGCGAGTCTTCCCGCGCGGCTACTTACACTGCGACCAGCGCTGGTGCCAACAGGGTTCTTGCCTTCTGTGGCTGCGGCTGTCCTGCCGGGGTTTCGCCCGAGGCTGCGGGCTTGGGGGCCCGCGATCTCCATTTATAAGCGGCGTGTTACAAGTGGCCTGATTTAAAGTGGCGTGCCAGGCCGCGCGATCGCCTCGCCGGTTTCCTCGCGGGCATGGGCGGCGCCGGCCGGCTGCGGCCCCTAGGCGCTCGCCGACGCGGCAGCTTCCCCAGACTTTCCGGCGGAGATGGGGTGATCCCGGCCGGCCACCTCCTCGAGTAGCCCCGCGGTGCGCCACCTCCCGGCAACGATGGAAATGGCAGGGGCGGGCTATCTTTTCGAGCCACTTGCCGGCCTGGCACGCCTTCTGGGCTTCTTTGGCGCAGGTGGAGTGCCAAGCCGCAGGGCAAAGCAGCAACCGGGCGAACGGCATTGACAGAGAGGCGGTTTCTACCTAGCGTTGGCTGCTACGCGGGCGCCGCCGCATTGGCCCGCAGGGGAGGCTGTACTATGTACACGAACCACTCCGAGTCGTTTCCGATCAGCTTTGAAGCAAGCTACGCCTGGGAATATCGCAGCCACGAAGAAGGGCTGAGAAACCTGTACGAAAAGTCCAAGGCAGCCCAGTGGAACGCGGCCACCGACATCGATTGGTCGATCGACGTCGATCCGGAGGCTGAAAACACTCCAGACGAGATCATCCCGTTTTACGGAAGCAAGTACTGGAACAAGCTTTCCGAAGCTGAGATTCGGCGCTTTCGCCATGCCGGGCAAGCGTGGTCGCTCAGCCAGTTCATGCACGGCGAACAGGGGGCTTTGATGGTAGCCGCCCAACTCGTCAATGCCGTCCCAAACATCGACAGCAAGTTCTACGCAGCTCAGCAGGCGGCCGACGAGGCGCGCCACGTCGAGGCCTACCAGATTTACCTCGATACCAAGCTCGAAAAGCAGTATCCCTGCCACCCGGAGCTGCGCACGCTGCTCGACCAGATCCTTGCGGCCCGCGAGTGGGACATCAAGTACCTCGGAATGCAGATCCTGGTCGAAGGCCTGGCGCTGGCCGCATTTGGAATGCAGAACCAAGTCACTCGCGAGCCGCTGATCAAAGACATAACGAGCCGCATCATGCAGGACGAGGCGCGCCACGTCGCCTTCGGCGTGCTTTCGCTTCGCGACTGGTACGCTGAGATGTCCGATGCCGAGCTTGCCGTGCGCGAGGAGTTTGCTACCGAGGCCTGCTGGCTGATGCGCGACCGGCTCTATCCGAAAGTCGTGTGGGAAGAGTTCGGCTTCCCCGTCAAGGAAATGATCGAGATCAGCGACAAGTCCGAGATGCAGCGGCAGTTTCGGACAATGCTGTTTTCCAAGATCGTTCCGAACGTCAAGCGGCTCGGCCTCCTGAACGACCGCCTGCGCGCGCAGTTCGCCAAGCTCGGGATCCTCGGTTTCGAAGACCACGAACCGTCGGCTTGAGCCGGGTTTCCTCCTGCTGGTCGAGGGAGCGGGTGCGCTTTGCCCGGTGCTGGGGCACGGCACGGGTTTGATCCGGGTTTGCGCCTCGTGGCCGAGGCGGCCCGCGCCGTGCGCGAGCTGCTGCTGCAAAGCGCCGGTTTGATCCGGGATTCCGTTTGGTTGCCGGGGCGGGCGCTACTGTGGTGCGGGTAGGCCTGATCAGACCCGCGTGTCATGGCCGAGGCCGGTCGTGGGATCTCCCTGGATGATCCTGCAAATGGATGCGCCGATCTGCGTTGCACCTGCTTTCCGACTTCGGCGATGCAGTCGGCGCGCTGTCCTCTCTAGAGCCATTATGGTCGCCGTTTGCACCTGTTGGCCGAGCCGGCCGCGGGATCGGGATCCCAAGGAGGCTCTTGCTGATGGATGCCGCGATCTGCGGGCTCGGCCGCTGGCCGAGATTGGATGGCGCGAGCCGGGCGCTGCTGCTTCAAAGCATCGGTGTGATCTGGCGTGCACAGACCGCGTGGAGGTGGCTCTAGCGGTGCCGCGCGGCTTGTTTGACGCGCCCGGCTCGCTCCGGCTTGAGCGGAGCCGGAAGACTAGTCGCTTTCGAACCGCCTGCTCTGGCGCGTATTGGCCAGTTGGAGTGGGCACCTGCAGTCAATGCGTCAGAACCCGTCGCACCTCGTAAGGTGCCGGTGGCCTAGCGGGAACGTTTTTCTTTTGCCCGCTAAAGACAGGTTCACAGAAAGCCGCGATGTGCCCACGAGACCCACTCGATGCTGCGCGCTGCCCGGTGCGAACTCGAAACCATGCGAAATGTGCCAGGGCCGGCAAGCGCCGCGAGTAGCGTGTGGCAGGTGGTGGCCGTACGAACTCCGCAGACAGGCTAGGACGGTAGTAAGCGAATGGTCTCGCGGGACGGCCGCGGGCGGCGTTCTCGACGCCGGGCTTGACCCTATACCACGGTAGAGGGTGTAGACTTGCGAGGATGGCTGCAAGCGAGCAGGGACCGCCGCGAGTCCTGCCCGCCGCGCCGGTTCGACCCGGCGGCCAAAAGAGAGAGGGCGAAATGGGCTTTTTAAGAATCGGCGAACTAGCCAAACGAGCGGGCGTCAATCTGCAAACGATCTATTACTACGAGCGGCGCGGGCTGTTGCCCGCACCGCCGCGCGTCGGCGGAAACTACCGGGCCTACCCGCCCGAGGCGGTGGCGCGCGTGCGTTTTATCCGCCGCGCCCAGCAGCTTGGCTTCACGCTCAGCGAAATCGAGGAGTTGCTATCGCTGCGAGCCCGGCCGCGAGCGCGCTGCCGGGAGGTCTACCAGCGGGCTGAACGCAAGCTCGTGCAAATCGACGAAAAGATTCGAGCACTCAGGGCCATGCGCAAGGCTCTCGTGAGCTTGATGAGCCAATGCCAGGGAAAGG
>CAYZHO010000214.1:0-4328 GCA_964478045.1 uncultured Myxococcales bacterium
TCCGGAACGACGCCACGTGCGCCAAGGGTCGAGGTAAATGGCGCGGCCAAGTGTTCGCCGAGGGCCATGAGCTCGGCGGCGGCGTCGGCCCACAACACGCCCTTGCCCGCGTGAATGTAGGGGCGCTCGGCGGCCGCAAGAAGCTCGGCCGCCTCCTCGATTGCCGCCGGATCGCCGGCGCCGAGTCGAATGGGCCGGTATCTGCACGCGGGTTCGATTTGCCGCGAAACGGACTCTTCGACTTCTTCGACAAGGAGCTCGTCGGGGATGGCCAAGTAGGCGGGACCTGGCCGGCCCGACCACATGGCGCGAAAGGCAGTGCGCATCATTTCGGGTATGCGCTGCCACTGTCTGACCGTAGCAGCATACTTCGTGATGGGGCGCGCCATGTTCTCCGTGTCGGCAGCCTGCCAGGTGCCCCCGCGGTTGGGATCGCTCTTGATACGCGCCCGCAGAGTCGACAGCGCCAGCACCGGGTGGCCTTCCCCGTGCGCGCTCATCAATCCCGCCAGCATGTTGGCCGTTCCGCAAGCGGGGTTGCCGAGCACGGCGACCGCCTTGCGCGCTATCCGGGCGTATCCCTCGGCGATGTGGACGGCCGCTTCTTCGTGGCGTGCGTTGACGTACCGAATCCCGCAGGCGGCCGTACGCGCGACGATCGGGATGTGCGCTCCGTCGATGATGCCGGTGACTAGGTCGACGCCTTCGGCGCGAAGACATCGCACCACGAGCTCACCGACGCTGATCGTACTCATCTTTCCTCCATTTACCTACGCGCGATCCCGGCCCGCGCACTGTGGGCTGGTTGTGTCCTCGCGGGTTGATTTTCGGGCGCCGCTCTGCAGGACGCGCGTTGGCGCAGCATGTACCATGAAGGTCATTCACGCAATCGCGGTCGCGCATTGCGGCTTTTTCAGCCGCTGCGCATGATGCGGGAAGTCCAGGGGAGAGGTGCTGGGGTGAGTGCCGGCGTCAGGGATCTGGCCCGCGGTTCGCGACGCCGTTGGAGCGCGCTTGCCGCAGGTTTTCTCGTCTACTTCGCAAGCGGGGGCCTGTTCAATGCTGCCACCGTTTTCTTCAAGGCGATCGATGCGGACCTGCAAATAGGGCGGGGCCTCTTGGCGGGCGCTTTTTCCGTGGGCTTTCTGGCAGCAGGTCTAGCGGCTCCCCTGTGGGGGCGGCTAGCCGACCGGCGTGGCCCTAGGGCAGCACTTGTGCCCGGCGCGTTGCTCACGGGATCCTTTTGCGTTCTGCTGGCCAGGGCCGACACCGCGCTTTCCCTCTATACCGCATATACGGCGCTCACACTGGCGGCCGCCGGAATCTCTCTGGTTCCCATCAGCGTGTTGATCGCCCGGTGGTTCGAGAACGACAGGGGGAGGGCGATGGGGCTGGCGTTTACGGGGGAGGGCTTTGGCGCCTTGCTGCTTACCCCGCTGTTCGGGGAACTGATCGCGAGGTGGGGATGGCGGCAGGCCTACGTCGTCGCGGGCGCCGGCCTAATCTGTCTCCTGGCGCCGGTCGTGGCGCTTCTTGCTTCGGTTCCCGAGGAGCGTTTGGGCCGGAGTGCAGCGCCGCGGGGCGAGCGAGAAGAAGGCCTGACGCTCCGGCAGGCGCTTGGGACGGCGCCGTTTTGGCTGGTCGCGGCGGCCTGGTTTACGGCGATGATCCCGCTGTCTGCCGTCTCGCTCCACCAGGTAGCCTTTTTGACCGACGCCGGCCTGCCGATGCGGTCCGCCTCGTTTGCGGCTGGGCTGGTGGGGGGAATGGGAATAGCCGGGCGTGCGCTGTTCGGATGGCTGGCCGAACGGTGGCCGATCCGGTGGATTTACACCGCCTGCTACTTGTTGATGGCGCTTGGGATCGCGTTGCTCGACGTGGTGACGAGTTGGGCAGGGCCGGCGCTTGCCGGTTACGTCGTGTGTTTCGGGGTGGCCACCGGAGGCGCGTTCTCGCTTGCTCCGCTCCAGGTAGCACACTTGTTCGGCGTGCGCGCGCTCGGCGAAGTTTTCGGAGTGCTCGGTTTGGCCGCCACCGTCGGCGGCGCTCTCGGAGGCGCGGGAGCCGGGGTACTTTACGACCGGCTCGGAAGCTATGACCAAGTTCTTGACCTATCTGTGACACTCGCGGTGGTTGCCTCGGCGGTGATGGCATGCACGGAACGGCGCCAGATCTCGTAGTGACTTTTCTGGCCGCCTACTCCATCCTGGCTGCGGTGGTGGGCCGTAGTGCTAGCCGGAGGTGAGCGATGAGGATCGTAGCAGTCACGGGTTCGGCGTCCGGCATCGGTGCGGCGGTCTGCGCCCGGCTTGCACGGCAGGGCGTGCGGGTTTTGGGAGTAGACGTGGCCGACGCCGACATCAAAGCGGATCTATCCACCCCGGCCGGGCGCTACTTGGCGGTCGGTGCAATCAGCGAGCGCTCGGGCGGAAGACTCGACGGGCTGGTCCTCTCGGCTGGCCTCGGGGCGCACGTCGAGGATTTGCCGGCCATTGCCAGCGTGAACTACTTCGGGGCCGTGGATCTTCTCGATGGTCTGCGCGACGTGCTGGCACGGGGCCGGCAGCCGGCCGCGGTCGCAGTGTGTTCGAATTCCGCGCAGTTTGGCTCGTTCGAGGAGCACCCCTACGTAGAAGCATTGCTGGCCCACGACGAGGACAAGGCGCGGGCCTTGATTGCGGGTGAGGACGGCTTTACGGCCTACGCCGGCTCCAAACACGCCCTGTGCCGCGCGGTGCGCAGGCGTGCCGGCGAGTGGGGGCGACTCGGGATTCGCTTGAACGGGGTGGCTCCCGGCGCAACCGACACACCGCTTCTTCACGGTTCGGCGAATCATCCGGTTTGGGGAGAAGGGGTAAAGGCGCTCGACATCCCCCTTGGGCGCTGGGCTCGCCCGGAGGAAATCGCCGCAGTCATCTGTTTTCTGCTGGGTCCAGAGGCATCCTACGTGCACGGCAGCATCGTCTACGTCGACGGGGGCAATGACGCCGCGATGCGGCCGGACCGCTTCTGACCCCCAGGGCGCTGCATGCGGGGTCGGCGACTCGGGCGGCCGCGGACTTCTAGGGAACTGAAAAGGCGGCAGCGACCAGAGCCAGTTTGGTGGGCGCTGTGTTCTGCTCTGCTGCGTACAGGCTGTGCACCGCGGCCACCGTGCGCTGGAACTGGGCGAGGGTGGGGCCCTCGAGCGCCGGGGCCTGGGGCAAGGCGGTTCTGAGAGGATCCACGTACTTGCCGTTCTTGTAGAGGGCCAGGTGCAGATGAGGGCCGGTGGCCAGGCCAGTCGAACCCACGTAACCGATTACCTGTCCTTTGGCCACGCGCGCGCCGGGCCGGATGCCGTCGGCGAAGCGCGATAGGTGGGCGTACGCGGACTCGTACACGTTGTCGTGGCGGATCTTCACGAGCCGGCCACTGGCGCCGCGCCATCCTGCAACCGTGACCGTTCCGGCAGCGATAGCGTGAACAGGGGTACCCGGGGGCGCCGCGAAGTCTACACCGTAGTGCGGGCGGCGTCGCTTGAGGACGGGGTGGAGGCGCGCGGCAGAAAAGCGGGAGGAAATTCGAGAGTAGGCCACTGGATACCGCAGGAACGCCCGGCCCAAAGCTCGGCCGCTAGGATCGTAGTAACCGCCGGCGATTTCGCCAGGACGGCGATAGTAGAAGGCTTCGTAGCGGCGGCCCCGGGTTGTGACCTCCGCTGCCAGAACGCGGCCGGTGCGAGACTCCGTGCCGGCAGGATCGACCAGCTCTTCGTATAAAATCCGAAAGCGGTCGCCGGGGCGGAGATCGCGCGAGAAGTCGAGCTCCCAACCGAGGATTTCCGCTACCTCGGAGATGATCCGGTCGGGTACGCCCTGCGCGATGGCTGCCGTGTAGAGGCTGTGGTCGATACGTCCGGCTGCTAGCCTCAGCCGGCGCTCGAAGGCGATTTCGTCGCGCCGCACTTCGAAGCCAGCGTTGCGGTGCTCGGCGACTAGTCTCGTGTTTGCATCGATGTCGAGCGCAAGACGCCGCAAAGCGTGCTGCTGGGTGTCGAGGTCGAGGACAATGGTCTGCCCGGCTAAGACGTGGTTGAGATCGTAGACTCGGTCGGCGGCCTCGAGCCAGCGAGCGATTTCGGGGGGCGAGACGCCCGCGGCTGCGAGAATGTCCGACACGGTCTGGCCGCGCTCGATGCGATAGCGCAACTGGCGGATGCCAGGAGAGCCGCCGATCTCGGAAGTAGGGTGCGGGGTGCCTTTGGGTTCGGGCGGGCTTGAAGCGAGGAGCGGCTCGGAAGCGACGCAAGCGTCGAACCTAGCTGCCGGGGCGAGACGCGCGAACCG
>CAYZHO010000215.1:0-4216 GCA_964478045.1 uncultured Myxococcales bacterium
GTTTCGCTATTTGGCGCATAACGGCGAGATCAACACCCTGCGCGGCAACATCAACTGGATGGCCGCTCGGGAAAAGCTCTTCGAATCGCCGCTGTTCGGCGACGACATCAAAAAGCTGATCCCAATCATCGAACCGGGCCAAAGCGACTCGGCCATCTTCGATAACGGCCTCGAGCTACTCTATCAGACGGGCCGCTCGCTTCCCCACGCCATGATGATGATGATCCCTGAGGCGTGGGAGAAGCACGAGTCCATGCCGGACGACAAGAAGGACTTCTACCGGTACCATGCTTGCCTGCTCGAGCCGTGGGACGGGCCCGCTTCGATCGCGTTTACCGACGGGCACCGGATCGGAGCGGTCCTGGACCGCAACGGTTTGAGGCCTTCGCGCTACCTCGTTACCCGAGACAATCTCGTGATCATGGCCTCCGAAACGGGCGTGATCGATGTGCCGGCACGCGACGTGGTTCTCAAAGACCGGCTCCAGCCCGGCCGCATGTTCTACGTCGATCTCGACGAGCAGCGCATCATTGCCGACGACGAGGTCAAACACACCATCGCCAACCGCAAGCCGTACGGCCTGTGGCTGCGCGAAAACCTCGTTGAGCTGGAACAGTTGCCTCCGGCTCGCGAAGTCCCCGAAAGCTACTCCGGAGAGGAACTGCGGCACTGGCAGAAGCTTTTCGGGTACACGCTCGAGGACCTGCGGATGTTGCTCACGCCGATGGCGCTCAACGGGCAAGAGCCCGTCGGCTCGATGGGAACCGATACCCCCCTGGCGTGCCTGTCGAACCGCCCGCAGCTCGTTTTCAACTACTTCAAGCAGCTCTTCGCGCAGGTGACGAACCCCGCGATCGACCCAATCCGCGAGGAGCTCGTAATGAGCCTCCGCCTGGTTCTGGGACGCCAGGAAAACCTGTTCGACGAAACCCCGGCGCATTGCCGCCAACTCGCCCTCGAGCAGCCCATCCTCACCAACGAGGAACTCGCTCGCATTCGCGAGATCGACAAGAACGGAATTCGCGCCACCACGCTCGACATGCTTTTCGACCCGAACGAGGGCCCACGGGCAATCGAAAAAGGGCTAGACCGCCTTTGCGAAGCGGCGCGGAGAGCGGTCGCCGACGGGTACGAAATCATCATACTGTCCGACCGCCGTGCGGACGCGCGCCACGCGCCGATTCCGTCCCTGCTGGCCACCGGCGCGGTTCACCACGACTTGATTCGCAGCGGCCAGCGCACTCGGGTGGGGCTCGTCGTCGAATCCGCCGAGCCGCGCGAGGTCATGCACTTTTGCCTCTTGATCGGATACGGCGCCAGCGCAGTCAATCCGTACCTGGCGCTCGACACGCTCGTCGACTTGGCTGGTCACGGCGACCTCCACGGGCATACGGCCGAGGAAGCGATCGCCAACTACGTGAAAGCGGTCGACAAAGGCCTGCTCAAGACGATGTCGAAGATGGGCATCTCGACCCTGGCCAGCTATCGCGGAGCGCAAATTTTCGAAGCGATTGGCCTCGGCCGCGAGGTGATCGATCGATGTTTTACGTGGACGGCTTCCAGAATCGGAGGCGTCGGCTTCGACGTCTTGACCGAGGAGGCGCTAAGCCGCCATCGGCGGGCGTTCCGGCCGGAGTTGCCCGACGAACACCCGCTCGACCCGGGTGGCCAGTACCAGTGGCGGCGGCGCGGGGAGTTCCACCTATTCAACCCCGAGACCGTAGCCAAGCTCCAGCAGGCCGTGCGGACGAACGACTACGAGACCTACAAGAAGTACGCGCGGCTCGTCAACGAGCAGGACCGCAATCGGTGCACGCTGCGCAGCATGTTCCGCCTCAAGCCGGGAGAGCCACCCGTGCCACTCGAGGAAGTCGAGCCGGTCGAGTCGATCGTCAAGCGCTTCAAAACCGGCGCAATGTCGTTCGGCTCGATCAGCAAGGAAGCGCACGAAAACCTCGCCATTGCAATGAACACGATTGGCGGCAAGTCGAACACGGGGGAGGGTGGCGAGGATCCCGAGCGCTTCGGCGACCTGCGCCGCAGTGCAATCAAGCAAGTCGCGTCGGGGCGCTTCGGGGTGACGATCAACTATCTCGTCAACTCCGACGAGATTCAGATCAAGATCGCCCAAGGAGCCAAGCCGGGCGAAGGCGGGCAATTGCCCGGCCACAAGGTTGACGAGGTAATTGCCAAGACGCGCTACTCGACGCCGGGCGTGGGCCTGATCTCTCCGCCGCCGCACCACGACATCTATTCGATCGAGGACCTCGCCCAGCTCATACACGACCTGAAGAACGCGAACCCTCGCGCCCGCATCAGTGTCAAACTGGTGGCCGAGGTTGGAGTCGGAACGATCGCGGCTGGCGTTTCCAAGGCCAAGGCCGACGTGGTTCTGATCAGCGGATACGACGGCGGCACGGGGGCCTCGCCGTTGAGCTCGATTAAGCACGCCGGGGTCCCCTGGGAGCTCGGCTTGGCCGAAACGCAGCAGGTTTTGGTCGAAAACGATCTGCGCAGCCGCATCCGGGTCGAAACGGACGGCCAGCTCAAGACCGGCCGCGATGTCGCCATCGCAGCGCTCCTTGGAGCCGACGAGTTCGGATTCGCGACGGCAGCGCTGGTGGCGTCGGGCTGCATCATGATGCGCAAGTGCCATCTGAACACCTGCCCGGTGGGTATCGCGACGCAGGACCCGGAGCTGCGAAAGCGGTTCGCTGGCAAACCGGAACACGTCATCAACTTCATGCGTTTCGTAGCGCAGGAGTTGCGCGAGATCATGGCCTACATGGGCTTCCGGACGGTCCAGGAAATGACCGGCCGCGTGGATCGGATCGAGGTCGTCGACCTCAGCGACCACTGGAAGGCGCGCCATCTCGACTTCACCCAGATCCTCTCGCAGCCCGACGTGCCGCCAGAGGTGGGGATCAGCGGCACCGAGGAACAGGACCACGGCCTCGAAAAGGCCCTAGACAACGAGCTCATCCGGCTTGCGGAGCCGGCGCTCGAGCGCAAGCAGCCCGTCGAGATCGACATGCCGATCCGCAACACGAACCGCACCGTGTGCACCATGCTTTCGAGCGAGCTCACGCGCCGCTACGGCGAACAGGGGCTCCCTCCACACACGATCCGAATCAACTTTACGGGCTCAGCCGGCCAGAGCTTTGCGGCTTTCCTTGCCCGCGGCATCTCCGTACGCCTGGTGGGCGATGCGAACGACTACTTCTGCAAGGGCATGTCGGGTGGCCTCGTGGTCATCCGGCCGCCGGAAGACGCCGGCTACGTCCCAGAAGAGAACATCATCATTGGGAATGTGGCCTTGTACGGGGCCACCGGAGGCGAAGTGTTCATCCGGGGCCGCGCCGGCGAACGCTTCTGCGTGCGTAACAGCGGCGCCACGGCCGTGGTCGAGGGCGTGGGAGACCACGGCTGCGAGTACATGACGCGCGGCACCGTCGTGGTTCTCGGGCCGCAGGGGCGCAATTTTGCCGCCGGGATGAGCGGCGGAGTCGCATACGTGTTCGACGAGGACGGCACGTTTCCGACGCGCTGCAACCTCGGAATGGTCGAGCTGTTCCCGCTCGAGGATGAAGAAGACCTTCGTACGGTGCACCTGCTCATCCAGCGGCATCGCCAGTACACCGGCAGCACTGTAGCGGAACGAATCCTTGGCGCCTGGGAGATCGCCCGCACGAAGTTCGTGAAGGTCTACCCGACCGAGTATCGCAAAGTACTCGAGCGGATGCATCTCGATTCGGAAGCGATTCGGCTCGCGTCCGTGTAATCGCGGGCGCTGCGATCCAAACGAGCGATGGGAAAGATCACCGGATTCATGGAATACCGGCGCGAAACGCCGGCCAAACAGCCGCCCGCCGAACGGGTACGGCATTTCCACGAGTTCGAGCTGCCGCTGCCGGAAGACCGGCTGCGCCTGCAAGGCGCGCGGTGCATGGATTGCGGCGTTCCTTTCTGCCACAACGGCTGCCCCTTGGGCAACGTGATTCCGGATTGGAACGACCTCGTCTATCGCGGGCACTGGGAAGAAGCGATTGAGGTGCTCCACTCGACGAACAACTTTCCCGAGTTCACCGGCCGAGTCTGCCCGGCACCGTGCGAAGAGGCCTGCGTCCTCAACATCAACGACGACCCTGTCACGATCAAGCTGATCGAGCGCAGCATCATCGACCACGCCTGGGAGCACGGCTTGATCAAGCCCGCG
>CAYZHO010000216.1:0-4127 GCA_964478045.1 uncultured Myxococcales bacterium
GGCCCGTTGTGCCCGTCCGAGCCTGGCCGCCCGATCCCCTACCCCGAACACGTTGGGCTCGAGTTTCCCGGCCTCAAGATCGTCGCCGGCAATCCCGGGCTTCCTCAAACTGAATCCTTTGTTTTAGACTGGACGCGCGCATCCAGTGCTCGGAAAGCCCAGGGAGCTCCTCCGCAAGGAGCGCGCTGGGCGCCTGCAGGCCCGCGCTTTCCTGACGGAGAAAAGAGCGCGCCCGGCATGATTCGAACATGCGACCCCCAGATTCGTAGTCTGGTGCTCTATCCAGCTGAGCTACGGGCGCGTAAGACCAGGGAGCCGGACTTACAGGCCGGCCTCGGCTGAATGCTAGCACGCCGGCAGGCCGCGGCAAGTCGGCTAGCGGCGCCAGGGCTTGCCGGGCGGGGGTGCTCCTTTTGCCTTGCCCTTTGCGTTCCAGGTCTCGCCGACTTTCATCGGCGCAAAGCACTGCGGGTGAAACCGAAGCGACTCGATCACGTCGATCATCTCGGGCGTTGCGCCGGGCGGCGTGCTCAGATCCGTAGTTGCCCAGTCCAGCGACAGCACCCAAGGGTCGATCCACAGACTGTAGATGATGTGGCGCTGATCGGCGGGCGCCTCCACCCGTGCTCCCGTCCGTTTGCCGCCGTGGCCCTCCCAGCCCCACTCGACCCAAACGCCGTTTTGATCCTCGGCAAACTTTGGCGGGCGATTGACCAGGAACTCAAACATCGGCCGCACGTAATCGAGTTCGTAGCCGATGAAAGCGCGAAGCGCCTGTTCGGGCGACATGCCCGAGACGGCAAAGGCGGCCTTGCGGTTGTCGGTCAAGTACAGGTGGAAGACCAAGTTGCCCCGGTGCCAGCGTACGTCGTCGCCGGTGGACTGATCGAGCTGCCAGTCCGAACCGCCCAGGGCAAGGGAAAAGCACGGGCGTTCGGCCCAGTTGTGCAAGTAGCGGATGCCGCCCGGAACGACTTGCGTGACGTAGGCAGGCGCCTCGTCATTCTTTTTGTACAGCGATTGGCTGCACGCCAGGGCGGCGACGGCCACGATCAGGACAACGCATCGCTTGGCCATGACCAGTACGGACTCTCCTCGCCCCACTCCCCTTCGAACCTCGATCCGTACCCCGCCCTCACGGAGCGCCGTGATGGCGGAGAGGGAGGGATTCGAACCCTCGGAGGGGGTTTTGCCCCCTCACTCGCTTAGCAGGCGAGCACCTTCGGCCACTCGGTCACCTCTCCGCATCTGAAGGCTGGTGCCCGATCTCCTTCACCATACATGAAGACTGCGGCCGCACAACTTGGCAGGCCTCGGGTGCCCCGCCGACCACATTCTAGCCCAAGACGTCACGGCGTGCGCGCGGATGCGACTCGGGCGCTTCGAAGCGGGCGCCCATCCTCGGCCTTCACACGGCGCCATTAAAGCGGCACGAATCAGGACACCGAGCGGTACTTTTGTCACGAACCGAGTTTTGCCGGCGCGCTAACCGCTTGTACTTCCACGAGTTTGCTTTTGGCACACCGGTTGCTCGCCGCCTATTGCCGCCCGCCGCGCGACCCGGCGGGGCAGGAAAGCGCAAGCAATGCAGCGTGCAAGCGACTCCCCCAAACGCAGCCAGCACCACCCCCCCGCGGGCACGGCGCAGCCGAAGGTCGTCTCTCTTGCAGCGGCCCGGTTGCGCCGCGCCCGGCGCCGCCAGACGAGGCCGCCGCTGCCCGAGCTCGACGGCCTTGACCTGCGCGGAATCAACCTCGAGCGCCTCACGCCGCGGGCTCGCGAGCACTTCTGGTTCACGGTGAACAAGCACGCCCACCACCTGTACGCCACCGCCTGCGACATCAGCATCGCCGAGACCCGCCACCCGGATGCCCCGATCACGGCGGCGCACATTCAGCAGGCCGAGGTCCACCGCATCGCCGGCGCTCGCAGGAGCCAGCCGCCGCTCGGGTGGGGCCTTGCGCTCGATGCCCTGATGATCCTCGGCGCCGCAACCGCCGGCGCGCTTGCCACCAAACCGGACGTGATCGAAGGCGCCGGCATCTTGCCCATGGCGGTCACCCTAGCCGCCACGGTCGCGGTCTTCTTCGCGCGCGAAGCGATGCTCGCGCGCACTTGCCGCTAGTAGCCCACAGCTAGGGCGCGGCGGTCTATTCGCCTGAAAGTTCCATGCGGGCCGAAGCCTCGCGCCTGCGCGCGCTGGTGCGCCGTGGCTGGCGCTTCTTGGAAACCTCGGCGCCGGTAAAGAGCATGAGCCGCCGCCGCGCGTCGCTTCCGATTCGCAAAATCTTTCGTTCGTGCGGCGCGTCCTCGCCCCGGGCAGCCCGGTAGATGAGGTTCCAGGCGTCGCGGTAGATGGCGTACTTGCCGCGGTAGGGACGCGGGCTGCCTTCGCGCATGGACGAGCAAAACGTGAGCCCGGTAATCGCCTCCCACGGAATGACGAACACGCTGACGTCGCCAGGCGCCTCGGTGCCTGAGCCGGGCGCCGCCAGGAAGCACACGAAGAAGTCGCAGTAGCGCTCGCTCATGCGCCCGTGGCGGTGGAAGTTGAACGTCCAGCGCTTGTAGACGTACCGCGAGATCTCACCGCTGCGGCGGCGGTAAGTCTGCTCGCGTTCGGAACTCGGCTTGGCGTAGCGCACGGCCACGCGTACCCGGTCCTCGACGAGAAAGTCGTAGCCGTCGCGGTGGTCAACGGCACGCTTGGCCCTAAGGCCCATCGCCCGCAGAGCCATCTCGCAAATCGCAACGGCGTTGGCGTGTGTCAGGTTGGGAGCCTGGCTATCGCGTTTCATGGAGCCACCCCACATACATCATCCGCCCCTCAGAGCGGTCCCGCCCACCTCCATCGGCAGGCCCCTTGTCGTTCGGCGCACTCGGAGAGCTCAGGGATTGGCGCCGGTTACGCGGTCCGTGATCGCCAGAGCAGCAGGCACCAGGCTCATCAAATCGACTCCCTCCTGCTCCAGCCAGACCACCAAGAACGAATGCGGAATGCCGAGCACCGTCACGGCCATCAGCTCGGCTGGAATCCCTCCTTTGAAAACTCCCTCGTCGATACCGCGCTGGCACACGTCGACGAACCGGCGGAAGAAGCGCTGCTGGGCGGCCAGTGCTTCCTGCTCGAGCTGAGACTTCAGTTCCCACTGGAAGCCGTTCGTGGCCGACACGTAATGGCGAAAGTGGCGCGAGTAACGGCTGAAGTGCTCGAAGAAGTAAGAGACCGCCGCGTGGACTTGCTCGTAGGGCCCCCGCGCCTGCTCGACGCGCTCCTCAATATTATGGAAGAAGATCTGTGCCGAGCGCGAGACGACGGCGCGATAGATCTCTTCCTTACTGCGGAACAGGTTATAGAGCGTGCCGACCGAGATCTCGGCCCGGTGCGCGATGTCCTCGACCGATGCATCGGCGAACGAAGACTCGGCAAAGAGTTCTTCGGCCGCATCCAGAACGAGGTTCTTGCGGAACTCGAGCTCGCGCTCTCGCCGGCTCAATTTCATTTTTGGAAGTCCGGCCATCAAATCTTGATTCCTGATTCTAAAATCTGAACGCTTATGCAATCTATCGCTTTGGGCTTCGACCTGTCAACCGCACAGTGCCGGCCGACTGTGCGGGCCCAGCGGGCCGGACCGGACTGCGAAATCCTGGCATTCCTGCAATGGATTCCCCCCCACTCGCGCTTCTGCATGCTTGCCCGCCGTCCGGGCAATCCCCCAGGGCAAGCCCGCCTGACCGGGGGACAAAGGCCCCACCGGTGGGGGTAGCGCGGGCTGGCCTATTGCCCAAAAGTGCGAAAACCCCCTTGTAAACAAGGAACTTTGTGATCCCTGGCCAACGCGCCGGCGGGCCGCCGCAGGGGTGACGCAAAGCGTTGACCGCCTTTGTTTGAGTCCCTACAGGATCCGCTTCTGGGCCGGTTGCGGCGGCACGCTTCTTGAACAAATGGGGGCATGTCGAAGCACACGCAGGCTACCCAAAGCGGCAACCGGAACCGAAACCACAACGGCAGCCACCGCGAGCGCCCGCGGCGGCCCGAGCCGAACCCGCTCGGCGGCAACTTCATTTTGATGCCGTCGCTGCTTGAGTACCTCAGCCCCGACCTGACGCTGCCCGAGCAGTACTTC
>CAYZHO010000217.1:0-4108 GCA_964478045.1 uncultured Myxococcales bacterium
CATACGCGAAGGCAACGCCGAGCGGGTAATGGAAGTACTGGCCGAACCCAGGTTTGAGGATGCCGCCTGGCGAGGAGAGGAAGTGAGCGAGGAGCTGCTGGCCGATTTCGTGCTGGCGCCGCTCGAGCGCGCTCAGCAGTGCCAGCGCCCCGAGCAGGCGCTCGAGGAGATGCTTGCCAGCAGGATTCTGTGCGGCTTGCGCCAGGGACCGAGGGGGGTCGAAGGGATCTGCGCCCGGGTCGAGCGGCGCGCGGCCCAGACCGGTCGGGGCTGGATCAAGGGCCGGCCGGTCTTGATCACGGTCAACGACTACCACCTGAGCCTCTACAACGGGGATGTCGGCATCGGCTGGTGGGAAGAAGGCCGGCCGGTGGTTTCGTTTCCGGGCGCAAGCGGGCGCACGCGTTCGTTCAGCCCGTCGCTTTTGCCGGCGCACGAGTTGGCCTGGGCAATGACGGTCCACAAGGCACAGGGCTCGGAGTTCGACCGGGTTGCGCTGGTGCTGCCCTCGGCCGGCAACCCACTGCTCACCCGCGAGCTTCTTTACACGGGAGTGACCCGAGCGCGGCACCGGATCGAAGTAGTCGGGTCGGAGGCTGCCATCAAGGCTGCGGTGACCACCCCCCACCGCCGCAGGTCGGGGCTGCGCGACCGCTTGCGCGGTGCTTGACGCAGGCGGCGGCCGGCGTCAGGGTCAAAGCCGGTGAGCGAAGCAAGAATCGAAGCCGTTCTGTTCGATCTTGGCGGCGTCTTTACGGACTCGCCGTTCGTGGCCGCACGCGAGCTCGGGCGCGAAATAGGGGCCGATCCCCAGCGCGTACTAGAGATCGTCTTCGGTCCCTATCACGAGGATACCGATCACCCGTGGCACCGGCTCGAGCGCGGCGAGATTTCCCTCGAGCAAGCCAGAGCCGGGATCATCGAGTTGGCACGCCGGGCGGGGATTGAGCTCGATCCGTTCGACGTGCTCAGCCGGCTAAGCGGTGGCAGCCCGCGCCCGGAGCTCGTCGACCGAGTTCGCAGGCTGCGCGGGGCAGGACTGCGCACGGCGCTGGTCACGAACAACGCCCACGAGTTTCGCGAGGCGTGGAAAGCAATGCTGCCGTTCGACGACTTGTTCGATGCGATCGTCGACAGTTGCCAAGTAGGCGTGCGCAAACCGGATCCGCGCATTTTCGCCATCGCGCTCGAGCGCCTCGGTGGAGTGCCCCCCGATCGCGCCGCTTTCTTCGACGACTACCAGGCGAACGTGGACGCTGCAGCAGCCTTGGGGATCCGAGCCGTCTTGGTGGGGGAGGACCCGAGCCCGGCGCTCGCCGAGCTCGACCGCATCCTCGCCGCGACACTCGCTTCTAAAGGGTAGCGAGCAAAAAGGCGGTCCAAGCTGCGGGGCCACCGCAAGAGGGGGGGCATCCCGGGCGAGGCAGCCCAGGCCCGGGATCCTGCCGCCAGGCTGCAGCGAACCTCTAGACAAGCACCGCCTGGCCAGTCTAAGCTCGCGCCTTGGGCCGCAGCCGCTCCAAGCAAGCCCAGGAGCGGGCAGGGGTTGTAGGTCCTGAAGGCAAGAGATGGGAGCTCAAGAAGAACGGCGCGCCAGCGCGCTCGGAGTTGCTGGACGCGGGGGCGTTACAAAGCGCCGCTGGGCACTGGCACGAGCACTGGTCGCTGCGGTTGCCCTCGCTGCGGGTCCTGCCTCGGCCGGCCCGAGGATCGTGAACGGGCTCGGCACGCACGATTTTCCGACCACCGGTGCGCTTCTCTACAGCACCGCATCGGACGCCACGGCTGCCCAAATGGTTTGCTCGGGCACGCTGATCGGCTGCCGCACGTTCCTCACTGCCTCGCACTGCGTCGTCGACGATCCGGATCCCAGCCACTATTTTGTTTACCTGCAGCACGCTGGTGTCGTTCCAGCCGCGCAAGTAACTCTGCACCCGAACTACACGCCGGCGACGTTTCCGATCTACGATGTTGCTGTCATCAAGCTGAGCGCCCAAGTCACGGGCATTACGCCAACGGCGGTCAACCAGACCGATCCGACGCCATTCATTCCCGCACAGGGGCTGATCGCTGGATTTGGACAGACAGGGGGGTCGGCCGGGGACTTTGGGCTCAAGCGCTACGGCCAGGTGGTGACGGCCGACTGCCAGCCGAATAGCGGTGGAACGAACGCCGAGCTAGTCTGCTGGGACTTCGCCGAACCCGTCGGCCCACCTGGAGACGATTCGAATACGTGTAACGGAGACTCGGGCGGACCGCTGTTCCTCGACCTCGGCGCCGGAGAGGTCGTGGCGGGCGTCACCTCGGGCGGCGTTCTCGGAGACTGCGGGCCGGGCGACCACAGCTTCGATGCCAACGTATATGCGTGGCGTTCGTTCATTCTGGGCCAACTCGGTAGCGACTCGACGTCGGCGTGCGGAGGCCTTCCGCCAGTCGGTGATGCGCAGACCAACGTGGTCGGACACGACGGCCATCTCGGCACGGCGAACACGAGCGACCAGCACTCGTTCGTTTTGAGCAGCGGAGTGAACCTGCTGCGCGTAACGCTCAATGCAACCGACAATGGCACGTTCGACGCCAACCTGTACGTTCGCGCGGGAGCGCCGGCTTCGCCGTCGGCCTACGACTGCAAGGCAGACGGCCCAGGAGTCTACGGCGGCTGCGAGTTCGTCCAGCCAGCCGCCGGTCCGTGGTACGCGCTCGTCGACCGTGCCGCGGGAAGCGGCGACTACCAGCTTACGATCACGGTGTTCGGGGGCGACCCGCCGGTCTGCGGCAATGGGATCGCCGAGGTCGGCGAAGAGTGCGACGGCGGCGACGACGCGCTGTGCGTTGGTCTCTGCCAGGCCGATTGCACGTGCCCGCCGCCGGTCTGCGGCAACGGCGTCGTCGAGCAAGGCGAGCAGTGCGACGGCACGAACGACAGCGCGTGTCCCGGTCAGTGCTTGCCGCCGGGAGATCCGCAAGAGTGCCAGTGCAACCGGTGCGGGAACGGGGTTTGTGACGCGTCGGAGACTGCCAGTAGCTGTCCGAGCGATTGCGGTTGCGCCGCGCCTGAGGCTTGCACGAGCGGGCAGGCACCCGGCGGCTGCTATTGTGATTCCTTGTGCCTGGACTTTGGGGATTGTTGTCCTGACGTGTGCCTAGAGTGTTCCGCCGTCTGCACCCCTGGCTGCGGCAACGGTGTACTCGAGCCGGGCGAGGAGTGCGACGACGGCAACACGAACGACGGGGACTGCTGCTCGTCCGCGTGCACCCTGGATCCGGCGGGTACTCCTTGCGACGACGGCAGCGCGTGCACCGACGGCGAGACGTGCGACGCCTCGGGCCAATGCACGGGCACCGCGCAGGTTCTGACTGGATGCCTCGAGGCGGGGCGTGCCCTCGTCCAGTTGCACGACCGGCCCTCCGACGCCAAGGACCGCTTCAAGTGGAAATGGAAGAACGGCGGTCCCTTCAGCCAGCAGGATCTCGGGGTTCCTTCGGCGCAGACAAAGTACGAGCTGTGCGTGTTTGACCAGAGCACGGGCACTCCGTCGCTGGCCATGGCCTTGGTCCTGCCCCCGAGCGCGGACTGGACGGACAAGACACCGAAAGGTTGGCAATACAAGGATCCGACGGGCTTTGAAGACGGAGTGCGCAAACTGATCCTGCGGCCGAGCGAGGCTGGCAGGCCGCTCGCGCAGATCGTAGCCAAGGGCGCCTTTCTCCCGCTTCCAGCTCCGGCCAGCACGTCTTCGTTCTTCGAGGCGGATCCGTCCGTGATCGTCCAGCTCGTCAACAGTGACGGCGTATGTTGGACTTCCGAGTTCTCGACGGCGCGCCGCAACCAGCCCGATCGTTACATCGCGAAGACCCCCTGAGTACCGGACGGCTTATCACGCGCCTGTGATCGAACCCTTCGGATAACACCCCTGGGATTGCCGGGCGGCACTCGTCCGCATCAGGTTCCTCCCACAACCGCGGCGGTTCTTCGAGGCTGCCGCGTGGAGGTGAGGGCCGATGCGGACGAATGGAAAACCCATAGCCAAACGGAGCAAGGTCCTGCGGCTTTGCGCAGGGACGCTTGCCGCTGCCTTGGCGGCGTTCCAACTGCCCGGTGCTGCAC
>CAYZHO010000218.1:0-4022 GCA_964478045.1 uncultured Myxococcales bacterium
ATCTGGTAGAGATGCACGTCGCGCTGGGGGTAGGGAATCGAACAGCCGGCCTTTTCGAGTTCTTCCTTGATCGCGCGCGTTAGGTCGAACCGTAGGGCCCAGTAGTCTTCTTTCTTGCACCATGGGCGCACCACGATGTTGACTGCCGAATCCCCGAGTTCGGCTACGGCAACTACCGGCGCCGGATCTTTGGCAACGCGCTCGTCGGCCTCGAGGCAACGGCGGATGGTTTGAATCGCCGTCCCTAGATCGTCCTGGTAGGAAACGCCGACGATCAGGTCGTTGCGCCGCATGTCGTTGGCCGAGTAGTTCTTGATCGTCTGTCCGAACACGCTCGAGTTCGGAACGACGATCCGAACGTTGTCCGGCGTGTTCAACGTTGTTGTGAATACGCCGATGGCTTCGACGGTACCGGCGGTGCCGCCGACTTCGACGAAATCGCCAGTGCGGAAGGGCCGGAAGACCAACAGCATCACGCCGGCCGCAAAGTTGGCCAGAGTCCCCTGCAGCGCCAAGCCAACTGCCAAACCGGCGGCGCCGAGTACTGCGATGAAGGATGCCGTTGGGATCCCGAACAGGCCGAGGACGGCGATCACGACGAAAGTGAGCAGGCCGTAGTAGACGGCGCTCGTAACGAACGGGATCAGCGTGGGGTCTAGGCTGCTGCGGTCGAGCGCACGCCTAGCGAAACCGCGGACCTTGTCGGCTAGCCAGCGCCCGACGAAAAGCACGACCAGCGCCCCGACAACCTTCAGTCCCCAAGTGGTGACAAGGGCCGTGATTGCATCGGCGAAGTTAGAAGGATTCACGTTCGTGGCGTCCATCTACGTCCCTCCTTTGGGTGGGTTCAGCGACTTCGCTCGAATCTTAGAAAAAAGTCAAAGATGCCGGGTTGGCACCAAGGGGCGGGGCGAATCAATATAAGAAGCGCTTAATACTGTGCGCAGAAGATTTCACCGTTGTCGGGCTTTGTGGCATTGCCATATCGGTCGAGTGTTGTACTCTTGCCGACCGCGAGGGGGCCGGGGCTGCGTACCGCCGACCGTACTCCGCGACTGATACCGGCAATCACTTCGGGCCGCTCGACCGCGAGGGTCGTCCTGCGCGCCACGAGCCTCCAGAGCAGCAATGCGCGCAGGCCGCCGTGACGGTGGAGCACTAGGACGAAAGATGGCGCAGGTATTTCGGCCAGGGGCAAACACCTTTGCCAAGTTTTCCTTGTTTGGTGCCGTCGTGATGCTTGCGGCGCTCGGCTGGGCGGCGCTCGAGTTCAACCGTTCGGATTACGTCACTCGAGCCCATGTAGCGCGCCAGCAGCCGGTGCCATTCAGCCACCGGCACCACGCCGGCGAACTCGGGATCGACTGCCGCTATTGCCATACGACGGTCGAGCGATCCGCCTACGCGAACATTCCCCCGACGCAGATTTGCATGAACTGCCACTCGCAGATGTGGGCGGACAGTCCCACTCTCGAACCCGTGCGCGCGAGTTTCCGTACCGGGCGCTCCCTAGCCTGGACGAAAGTCTACGACCTTCCGGATTTCGTGTACTTCAACCACAGCATTCACGTCGCCAAGGGAATTGGCTGCGCGACGTGTCATGGCCGGATCGACAAGATGAACCTGACGTACCAGGCGGTCTCGCTGCAAATGGAGTGGTGTCTTGACTGCCACCGCCATCCGGAGCGCAACGTCCGGCCGCGCTCGGAGGTCTTCAACATGCAGTGGCAGCCGCCGGACAACGATCCTGATTTCGGGGCGCGGCTGGTCGAGCGGTACCAGATCGAAAGCCGCGACGACTGTTCGACCTGCCATCGCTGAAGGACGTACGAAGATATGGCGAGACGAGGTTTCCCGAGCGAAGCGAGCAGGGGCGGGATTCCGCCGGTCGAGATGAGTCGGGGGCGGCGCCTCGACGTTGGCGCGCTGCGCGCCAAGTTGGCCGGACGTGGCGGCAAGGACTTTTGGCGCAGTCTCGAAGAGCTCGCCGACACCGAAGAGTTCCGGCAGTTCCTGGAAGCCGAGTTTCCCGAGCCGGCCTCGCTTTTAGACGGCGCCGTCAATCGGCGAGCGTTTCTCAAGTTGATGGGTGCATCCCTGGCGCTGGCCGGGCTAAGCGCATGTACGCGCCAGCCGACTGAGCATATTTTCCCGTACGTCAAGGCGCCAGAGCAGGTCGTTCCGGGAAAACCGTTGTTCTTCGCTACTGCGATCACGCTCGCGGGGGTCGCGAGCGGCGTCTTGGTCGAAAGCCACCTCGGCCGGCCGACAAAGATCGAAGGCAATCCAGACCATCCGGCCAGTCTCGGTGCCACCGACGTGCCGACCCAGGCTGCGATCCTGGGGCTTTACGATCCCGACCGCTCGAAGGTCATCACGAACGCCGGCAAGCTGCGGCCATGGCAAGCCTTTGTCGACGCAATGACCAAAGCCATGGAGGCTCAGGCTCCAAAGAAAGGAGCCGGGCTGCGGCTGCTCACGGGCACCGTTACTTCGCCCACGCTGGCGGATCAGATCGAGCGCCTGCTCGAAAAGTACCCTGAGGCCCGCTGGTACCAGTACGAACCCGTGACCCGCGACGGGGTGCGCGAAGGAGCGCGCTTGGCCTTTGGCGAGGCGGTGGAAGCGCGCTACCGACTGACCGAGGCGGACGTCATTGTCTCGCTCGACGCGGACTTCCTGGCATCCGGTCGCGGTGGGGTTCGTTACGCGCGTGAATTTGCGCAGCGCAGGCGGCCGGCCGCGGGGGGCGCGAAAGTCAACCGGCTCTACGCTGTCGAGCCGACCCTGACGATTACGGGAGCAATGGCCGACCACCGCCTGGCCGTTCGAGCTAGCGAGATCGCGGGCCTAGCCCGGGCGTTGGCCGCGCGGGTAGGCACCGGTGTGCCAGGGGGGCGAGCGACGAAGCACGAGCGGTGGATCGATGCGGTGGCCCGCGACCTCAAGGCGCACCGCGGCCGCTGCTTGGTCGTGGCCGGGGAGTACCAGGACGCAGAGGTCCATGCTTTGGCCCATGCGATGAACGTCGCCCTCGGCAATGTGGGCCGAACGGTCGTTTACACCGAGCCGATCGAAGCTAGACCGGTCGTCCAATCGAGGGAGCTGCGCGACCTGGTCGACGAGATGAAGGGCGGCCGCGTGGACGTGCTCGTCATGCTGGGGGTTAACCCGGCGTACGCGGTGCCCGCCGAGGTCGGGTTCGAGGCTGCCCTCGGGACAGTCCGGATGGCCGTGCATGTGGGCCTCTACGACGACGAGACGGCGCGCCTATGCCACTGGCACGTCAATCAAGCCCACGAACTCGAGGCTTGGGGCGATACTCGGGCCTTCGACGGAACGGTCACAATTCAACAACCTTTAATCGAGCCGCTGTACGACGGGAAAACGCCTTATGAAGTGCTTGCCGTACTGCTGGGCGAGCCAGCGCCGAACGCTCGTGAGATCGTGCGGGCGTACTGGAAAAAGCGCCACGGCAATCAGGCCGATTTCGAACGGTTCTGGCGGCGCTCGCTGCATGATGGGGTCGTTGCCGGCACGGCGGCACCGGTGAAGACGGTTTCGCTGCGACCCAACCTCTCGGCCGCACTTGCCGATTTGCGCGAGGCCGAGTCCCTGCAGGGGAGAACAATCGAGGTAACGTTCCGCGCGGACCCGCACGTCTACGACGGCCGTTTCAGCAACAACGGCTGGCTCCAGGAGCTGCCGAAGCCCGGTACCCGCCTGACCTGGGAAAACGCTGCGCTTGTCGCCCCCCGCTTTGCGGCGCGTTGGGGTGTGGCCACCGGTGACGTAATCGAAATCCGCCTCCACGGGCGGCGGATCGAGGCACCGGTGTGGGTGGCGCCGGGCCAAGCCGAGGACTCGATCACGCTTCATCTCGGCTACGGCCGCCGCCGGGCCGGCAAGGTTGGTACGGGGATCGGCTTCGATGCGTTCGAGTTGATGCGCCTCGAGGCCATGGCGCACGATGCGGGTGCCGAGATCCGCAAGTTGGGCAGGCGCCACCTACTGGCTACCAC
>CAYZHO010000219.1:0-4015 GCA_964478045.1 uncultured Myxococcales bacterium
CGAGCGTGCGTCGGCTCGGCGTCATCGAGGCCACTTGTTCGCGCTCCACGGAGCGGGCGGCCGCTTTTTCCACGAAGCCGAAAAGCGAGAAGTCCTTGGGCAGAGCGGGGCCCTTGGCTTCGTTCTCCCGTTCCAGGCGTTCGATCTGGGAAGCAAGCCGGACAATTTCTCCAAGATCTCGACTGAGTGCCTCGGCCCGGCGCGCCATGGCGCGCCGGGCGTCGAGCGCTGGCAAGACAGCGAGCCGCGCCGCCGCCAGGGCGAAGACGAGAGCAGCGAGCACCGCGACGAGGAATCGCTCGCGGGCGCTCAGGCGGTCGAGGACTGCTGCCACCGTCCGCAACCGTTCGTTCATGAACTCGGCTCCTCGAGACGCACGGTGATGTCGAAGTCCACTCCTTCGCCGCTTACGGCGGCGCGCACGCTGTTGGCCTGTACGGAGGCTATTTCGGGGGCGCCTTCGAGCGCCTGTTCGAGTTTCGTGACGTCTTCGAAGTCGCCCGCGTGACCGCGGATCCGCACTTCCGGCGGGTCGTACAGGTAGGTGTCGAACTCGACCTTCACTTGCTTCGGCACCGCCTTGGAGATGGCCGCAAGGGTAGCGACCGCACTCGGTCCGGCGCCGCCGGTTGCGGCACGGCGCTCGAGTTCGGCCAGCCTCATTTCGAGCTTGAGGCGGCGGCCTGGCTTGCCCGCCGCTGCCGGAAGCACCCGGGCGACAATTTGGTCGGCAGCTTTCTCAAGCGCGTGACAGCGTTTGGCAACCCGCGCGGCATCGAGACCGGCGGCCACTGCCAAACAGAGCGCACAGGCGCCGGCCCACGCGGCCAGAGAGCGCCACGACGCTGGGGCGCCACCTGCCACCGGAGTGGGCTGCGGCGCCAGAGGAAACCAGAGCGCCGTGTGCGGCGCGGTTCCCGCTGCCGCTAGAACCGCTCCCAGTGGGGTAGCCACGACGCTCCAGTCGAGGTCCGGCTCGAGGCCGGCGACGGCCCCCGCCTCGGCAGGCTCGGCGAGCTCGAAGTCGTCGAGGCTTGATGCCAGTTCGGCCCGCAGGGAAGCTCGGTCGACTCCCCCCACTACGAGGCGCCGGCTTCGGGGGTCTAGAGTGCGAACCGACCACGCTACGTTGCGCGCGAGGCGGCTTCCTTCGGTTGGCAAGTGAATCCGCAAGCCGGCGAGCCGCCCTGCCTCAAATGCGGCGACCGTGATCGAATCGATGTCGCGGTGCACGATCACGCAGTCGCTGGGGCCCACGGCACTAGCATAGGTGGCGGCCGCCGCCGTGGGCGCCCACGCCGCCCTGGTCGCCGCTAGGCCGATTTCGGCAAGAGCCTTTCGGTGTTCAGCTAGAACTTGCTCGGGTACCAAGGCGGCGAGCACCCGGTAGGGGGCGGTGGCGTTGAGGAGGTCGTAGGCGACTACCCCATCGTCGAGGGACACCGGCAGGTGTTCCTCGAGGGCAGGGCCGACGGCGTAGTCGAGACGGCGGCGATCACCGAATGGAAACTCGAGAATTCGGAACATCGCCGCTGCGGCGGGCAAGCAGGCGACCGCGAGGTCGGCGCCGGATGCCGCTGAGGCTGCCTCCTGCACTCCAAGAGCCGCTTCGCCGCGCTCGATGCTCAGTCGCCTCAGCGACGCCCGGGCGACGACGAGGGCGGCCTTTCGGCCATGCAAGTGCAACGCAGCGATCCGCTTGGCCACGGCTAAGGCATCTCACTTTCGCTCGACGCGCGCGCGGCCACTTCGTCTAGGCCGAAGGCTTGTGCTTCTTCGGCCTGCGGGATGACGACGCCGCGCCGAGTAACGTAATAGACTACACGGATCCCGTCTCCCTCGCGATGAACGAGCGCCTCGGCGCTTTGGCGGACTTCTCCGACCATGGCGGTGGCGCGAATCCGAAACCAAGCGCTCCGTACGTGGATCCACCGCTCGCCGAGCCAGTGCGGCCATCCGGGAATGCGCCGGCGCAGATCCTCGACGCTAGCGAAAGGACGCTGGCATCGCTGGGCAACGAGTTCGGCTGCAAGCGGGCCGATCGCGGGATCTAGTGCCGCCAGCAGCTCGACCGGCGCAGTGTTGACATTGATGGTGACCGTGTCACTCGGGTCGAGAACCGTTACGAACCGGCGCAGGCGCACGAGATCGGGGGGCTTAAGTCCCGCAACGAGGGCAAGTTCCCCGAACGTCTCGAAGGGAGCGTTGCGCGGGCTGTAGGGCGGGTTGCGGGATGCATAGACGCTGCTTTCGGCTCCACGCCCGAACGGGAAAGGCCGGTCGTCGGCGTCGACCCAGTCGGCCAGAGCGCCGAGTACTTCGGGCTCCACGCCCGCTGCCGCAGCAATGCGCTCGAATACGCTTCGCTCGCGCTCGGCCGCCGGGTGGCTGGCCCGCACGAGCCGGTTGACATTGTAAAGGCCGCTCTCGTCGGTAATGCGCAACGCCAAGCGGCCAGCGCCCGTGTCGATGACGCAGAGGTCGGCGAACTCGTTGGGGCAAGCATTGGGACCCGGCGGCGCGCACAGTCCGGCCCACAGCTCCGCAAGGCTGTCGGCTACCTTCGCCTCGCCATGGAGGAGGCTGTAGACGAGCGGCGACTGAGCGAGGATTTCCCGGCCGAGCTCGATTCCGGAACGTGCTAGCAAGCGAGCCTGCTCGGCTTGCAGCCAGTGTGCGGCCCGCCGGTGGTCGACTTGCGTGGCGAAGGTGAACTCCATGACCACCAGCGTGAGCAAGGCGGTCGTGAACAGGACCACCAAAAGGACGACACCCCGCTGGGTCGAGGGTCCTCGGGCGGTCACCGGGCGGCTCCTGGGGGCGTGCCGGCCATCGCAGAAGGGGCTGCGAGCTCGACGTTGACCGCGCTGACGAACGTTGCGGTGCGGAGGTCGCGGTCTACGAGCCGCAGCTCGATTTCAACGAGCGCAGGAGCCCGGTCGCGCTCACCTCCAAGCGCGCTCGAATCCCAAGTGTCGTGCCAGGAACGGCCGTCGAAAAAGCGCAGTCTGACCGAGTCTACCCGGCGTGCCACCACCGAGCGATGAGCTCTCGTAAGGTCGAGGGTCTCGGCCGGTGGTCTCAGTTCGTAGCGCACAAGGTTGAGGCCCGGACGGCTGGAATCTCCGGAAGACTCGAGCCTGTAAAGCACGCGAGCTTGGTCGGTTTGCGCGAGAGCACTGCCCTCGAGTGGCTGCGGCAAGTCGGCGTTGATGGTTCCCCGGCTGCTCGCCGATGTTACGTCCAGTAGCCATTCGTCGCTGTCCGTCAGCGTGTCCATGAGGCCGTTTGAGAAAAAAATCTTACGGCCCGTGTCGTAGGTCGAAACCGCAAAGCTGCTTTCGAGGTCTCGGGTAAGCCATGTCAGAGCCGCGCGAGCGTTGGCCGCAGTTTCTTCGGTCTCGGCTGCCAGGGCGCGAGCGCGAAGTGCCCGCGAGAGCGTTGCGTAGGCCAGCGAGGCGACCACAGAGAAAACGGCCACGGCTACCAGCATTTCGAGCAGGGAAAAGCCATGTTCTCGCCGGCGAAGACAGCTCACGGCCCCGAACTTCCCTGATTGCGCACGAGAAACTCCAGCACCGCCAGCGGAGGATCGCCCTGGCGCCCGACGGCGATTCGAACCCGGCGGAGGTTGGCCAACCCGGTAGGCTCAACGGTTTGCTTCCACGCAAAACCCGACGCCTGCGGGCCGCCGTACGGCCGGTCTCGGCTGGCGGGCTCTTCGCGCTCGAGGGAAAACGTTCCCTCGGTCGAGCCGACTTCCGGCGGGGGGGTTGTCTGCAGGGCGGCGGCTAGTTGAGCCGCAAGTGTCGTTGCGATAGTCAGATCCCGCGTGGCCGCCGCCAGGCGGACGCTGCGCGCGTGCAGGCCCAGTAGGCTGACGAGAGCAACAGCCAAGACTGCCACGGCCACCAGGACCTCAAGGAGCGTGAATCCCTCGCCCCGGCGCGCTAAGCCGCGACTCACGAAATGTCCTCCCGTTCGAGCACTCGGACGCCGCCGGCTCCACCCTCGA
>CAYZHO010000220.1:0-1818 GCA_964478045.1 uncultured Myxococcales bacterium
AACATTCTAATCGCAGCGGACGCTGTGATCGGCTCTCGTTGCTCAGTGTCGCAAGAGGTCACAATAGGCTACGGGCTTCGTGGGGAGCGGCGCGGTGCCCCAACCCTCGGCGACAACGTCTACGTGGCACCTGGAGCCAAACTGTTCGGAAAAATAAGAGTGGGGGACGGGGCCAAGATCGGGGCGAACGCCGTCGTGTTTCGCGACATCCCCGCCGGTGCGCGCGTGCGCTCGGCGATCGCGTTGGTAGGGCCCGAGGGGATCCTGCTCGAGGCGAACGAACCGAGGGCCTGCGGGGACGAAGCCTGCCTGGAACTGCTCTGCGTTGCTGTAGGCGCGAACTCGGGTTGCCCGATCGCCAAGCGCCGAGGCGAGGGCCCGGCCGCCGGCTCCGGTGGCCCGGCCCTCGCGCACTAGGCGCCCGTGCTGGAACAAGCCGGCAGCGCTCGGATGCACCGCCTATCCGCTGCTTTGCTGCTTACGCGCGGGCGAAGTCCGCGGGCCGCACGGGGAGCCGGCGCGCGCCCCAGGTTCCCGGTTCGGGATCGAAGACTCCCGCGCACGGCGTGCCGCACCCGCGGCAGCGCCCGCCTTCATCGAGATTCCACTCGGTGAGGATGTACCAGTCGCGGCCGATCAGCCGCAGCCCGCACTGGTGGCAATAGGTCGATTGCCCGGCTTCGTCGTGGACATTGCCCGTGTACACGTAACGGATGCCGTGCTCGATCGCGATCTTGCGAGCCCTGGCCAGCGTGGCCGGCGGCGTCGGGGGGCGGTCGCGCATCCGGAAGTCGGGGTGAAACGCCGTGAAATGCCACGGCACATCCACTCCCAGGTGGTCGACGACCCAAGCGCACATCTGCTCGATCTCCGCGTCCGAGTCGTTGGCGCCCGGGATGAGGAGCGTCGTGATCTCGACCCACACGCTCGTTTCCTGGCGCAGGTAAACGAGCGTTTCCAGTACGTTGCCGAGGCTGCCCCCGCACAAGTCCTTGTAGAACTTTTCCGAGAAGGCCTTGAGATCGACGTTGGCTGCATCGATGTGGGCGAAGAAATCCCGGCGTGGCTCTGGGCAAATATAGCCCGCCGTGACCGCGACGGTCTTGATTCCGCGCTCGTGGCAAGCCAAAGCGGTGTCGATCGCGTACTCGAGGAATACGACCGGATCGTTGTACGTAAAGGCAACGCTGCGGCAACCGAGGCGCTCGGCGGCTCTTGCGATCCACTCCGGGTCGGCGCGCTCGGCTAGGGTGTCGGTCTCGCGCGACTTGCTGATGTCCCAGTTCTGGCAGAACTTGCAGGTCAGATTGCACCCGGCTGTACCGAACGACAGTACGGGCGTGCCGGGCAAGAAATGGTTGAGCGGCTTTTTCTCGATCGGATCTACGCAGAACCCGCTCGACCGCCCGTAAGTGGTCAGGACGATCTGGCCCTTGTGCGCGGCCCGAACGAAGCACAGGCCGCGCTGGCCTTCGCTGAGCTCGCACGCACGCGGGCACACGTCGCAGACGACACGCCCGGCAGGCGTGCGGTGCCAGTAGCGCGTTGGGACCACTGCGGCTTCCATCGCACTTGCGCTCGAAACGGCGCAGCGGCCGCGTCTGCCTGCAGCCGCGGGCCGGGACGCGGCGATTCCCCGGCCAGCCTGGGCCGGCCGGAAGCTGCGCCGGCTTCGACCGCTAAAATGGCTCCGATTGGGGGCCTGTCAAACCGCCCGTACGGTCCGGGGGCGCGCGGCTTGACCTCGGCCCACTCGGTGCCAGATTTGCAGTAGCAGCCGTGGAGTGCGCGGCTGAGGCCCGCGGCCGAGCCCACGGC
>CAYZHO010000220.1:1828-3991 GCA_964478045.1 uncultured Myxococcales bacterium
CAAGAATGATGACGCCTCCCAGACCGAGGGTCGCGGCCGAGCCCACGGCAAGGAGGCAACCGTGATTCGGACCGAGGAGGGGCGAGTTCGGCCCGCTGCCGTTGCTGGCACCTTCTATCCCGCCTCGGCCGCCTCGCTAGAGGAAGAGGTGGATACGTACTTGCGCGAAGGGGTTCGGCCGAGAGAGCCCCTCGTGCCAAAGGCTCTCATCGTTCCCCACGCTGGATACGTGTACTCGGGTCCCGTGGCGGGTTCGGGCTACCGGCTGCTGGCCCCGATTGCTGACCGAGTCGAGCGTGTGGTTCTCATCGGTCCGGCCCACCGGGTTCCGGTGCGCGGGCTAGCTGTCTCGAGTGCCGACGCATTCGAGACGCCCCTAGGACGGGTTCCCGTGGATCGGGAGGCAGTCGAGCTGCTCAAGCGACTGCCGCAGGTACAAGAGTTCGACGCGGCTCACGCCGCCGAGCACAGCCTGGAAGTCCACTTGCCGTTCCTCCAGAGGGTTCTCAAGCGCTTTGCGATCGTTCCGCTAGTGGCCGGCGACGCTACGACCCGAGAAGTAGCGGAAGTGCTCGACAAGGTCTGGGGCGGTCCGGAAACGCTGATCGTGGTCAGTTCGGACTTGAGCCATTACTACGATTACGCGACGGCCCGGGCCAAGGACGAGGCGACCACGCGAGCGATCGAGCGGCTCGACCCGGCCGGGCTGGACCCCGAGTCTGCTTGCGGTCGGGTTGGGATCCGCGGCCTACTTGAAGTGGCGCGCCGTCGCGGCCTGTCGGTGCATACGCTCGACGTGCGCAACTCGGGCGACACTGCGGGGCCGCGCGACTCGGTGGTTGGCTATGGAGCGTACGCGCTCTGCTGAAGCCTCGACTCCGGGCTGGCGCGAGCATGCGGAAACCTTGCTCGAGGTGGCCCGCTCCTCGATCGAGCACGGGCTGGCCACGGGGCGGCCGCTCGAGGTCGACGAAAACGAGTACCCACCGGCTCTCCGCGAAAAGCTGGCCACCTTCGTCACCCTTCGCAGGCGGGGAGCGCTACGCGGCTGCACTGGCGTGATCGAGCCGCGCCGGCCGCTCGTGCGCGACGTCGCAATCAACGCCTATCGTTCCGCCTTCGAGGATCCGCGCTTTCTACCGCTGGCGCCAGAAGAGCTCGAAGATCTCGATATACACATCTCGGTGCTGTCTCCCCTCGAACCGGTTTCGTGTGCCAGCGAGGAAGAGTTGCTGGCAAAGCTGCGTCCAGGCGTGGACGGGCTCGTCTTGCACGAGGGTTACCGAAGCGCCACCTTCTTGCCGGCGGTGTGGCAGCAAGTGCCCGAACCCCGCAAGTTCCTCGCCGAGCTCAAGCGGAAAGCGGGCTTGCCTGCCGACTACTGGTCGCCCTCGATTCGGTTCGAGCGCTACCAGGCGGAGGAGATTGGCTGACGAGACAGGGCCGGTAGGTAGGCGCGGGCCAGGCGGCCCGCGCTAGGGGCCAAAGGAGTAGACCAAGTGGACGTAGCCAACACGATTGCCCTGACCCTCGGCGTCGCCTGGGCGAGTGGGATCAACCTGTACGCCGCGGTCCTCACTCTCGGGCTTTTGGCCGCCACCGGCAACGCCACTCTCCCGCCCGAGCTCCAGATCCTGGCGCATCCGGCTGTGATCGCGGCGGCAGGCGTAATGTACGCGCTCGAGTTTTTCGCCGACAAGATACCGGGGCTAGACAGCGCTTGGGACGCGATCCACACGTTCATTCGAATCCCCGCCGGAGCCGTGCTGGCTGCGCGAGCCGTTGGCGACGTCAATCCGGCCATCGAGGTGGCTGCGGGGCTGATCGGTGGAACGCTGGCGGCGGGCAGCCATGCGACCAAAGCCGGCGGGCGGGTGGTGATCAACACCTCGCCCGAGCCCGTGACGAACTGGCTTGCCTCGCTCGGCGAGGACGTGGCGGTGATTGCCGGTGTGTGGGCTGCCTTGCGGCACCCGTGGGTGTTTTTGGCCGCCCTTGCGGTGTTCGTGCTGGCGGCGGCATGGCTGTTGCCCAAGATCTGGCGAGGTGTTCGCAGCCTGGCGGGCAAGGTTGCGTCCTGGGTTCGCCGAGGCACCGGCGGGCAAAGGCCCGCCGGTGCCTCGCCTCGCGCCGGGGGGTAATCCCGGGTGGAGTCAGGAGCCC
>CAYZHO010000221.1:0-3985 GCA_964478045.1 uncultured Myxococcales bacterium
TTCCGCGCCTATCGTCCCGCGCGCGAAACGTGCAAGCCCGGCGGCGCCTGCGCAAGCCCTGCATCCAGACGAGCAACGAAAATCAGCCTGTGGCTCGTGGCGATCCTGGTCGCCGGACTCTACACGTCGCCGTACGTGATCGGTCAACGCTCGCCCGAGAACAAAGCACCGGTCGCGGTTGCAACGAAAACAGCAACCCTCGCGATCGACGGGATGACTTGCGGCTCTTGTGCGGCAACGGTGACAAAGAGCCTGACCCGCCTCGACGGAGTCGTCGGTGCCCGGGTGACGCTCGACCCGCCCCAGGCCGTCGTTAGGTTCGACCCCACCAGGGTCGGCCCGCAAGACCTCGTGAAGGCAACCACTTCCATCGGCTACCCGTCCCGTCTGGCCGAATAACGCATGAACCAGGGAGGAACAGCACCCATGACTCAGAAACGAAAAGTGGAAATCTTCAGCGCCGGCTGTCCCGTCTGCAGCGAAACGATCTCGCTGGTCAAGAGCTTGGCCTGCCCCAACTGCGAGGTCAGCGTACTCGACATGAACGATTCAGGCGCCGCACAACGCGCGCGGTCGCTTGGAATTCGGAGTATTCCGGCAGTGGTGATCGACGGCGAACTCGCCGGTTGCTGCTCAGGATGCAGATTCCGGTGATTTCGTACGGTGATTCCGGTGTAAGTCGTACACCCGATCCGATTCAAGCCGATCACCTGATCCAGTCGAAGGCGACCGCAGCCTCGGAGCGCAGCGACGCGTTTCGCCTTACTTGCCGGGCCTCTCCTCCTTGGTCAAGCTACTGCGCTGTTTGCGCATCGATTCTCCCTTCAATTTGATCCGGTGGGCGCTGTGCACGAGCCGGTCGAGGACCGCGTCGGCAATGGTCGGCTCGCCGATGTATTCGTGCCACGCACTTACAGGGAGCTGGCTGGCCACGAGCGTGGCACGCGCCCCGGTCCTGTCCTCGAGGACTTCCAGGATGTCGCGGCGTTCTTGGTCCCCAAGCGGCGCCAGCCCCCAATCATCGAGCAGCAGGAGTTCAGCCTTTGCCAGACGCGCGAGCAGACGCGCAAAGGAGCCGTCGCCGCGAGCCATGGCGATTTCATGGAGCAGCCGCGGCAGGCGCCGGTAGATCGTCGCATGGCCGTCCCGGCAGGCCCGGTTGCCGAGCGCGCAGGCAAGATAGGTCTTTCCGCATCCGGTCGGTCCCGTAATCAGAACGTTCTGGTGCTTGGCGATCCACTCTCCGGTGGCCAAGCGGCGCATCAACGAGCGATCCAGGCCGCGCGGGTGCTGGTAGTCGATGTCTTCGATGCAGGCCGAGCGGTCGCGAAGCCGCGCGATCTGCAGTCGGCGCGTCAGGCTGCGTGCTTCGCGCTCGGTCCATTCGCGATCGACGAGCAAGCCGACGCGCTCGTCAAAGCTGAGATCGTCGTGTCCGTCGCTCTCGAGCTGCTCCCTGAGCGCTCGGGCAAACCCGTGCATGCGCATGCGAGAGAGCTTCTCAAAGGTTTGTTCGTTCAGCATTTCGTCTCTTCCTCCTCTTGTTGGTAGTAGTTGGCGCCCCGCAGGTTGTGGTGGTGTGGCGGCAGGCAGAGCTCGGGCAAGCTCGGCTGCTGGCCGTCTAGGCCCGTGGCCAGGATCGAGCGCACGCTCTTGTAGCTCGCCGAGCCGATCTGGCGCGCTCGCCGGCAGGCAGCCTCGACGCGTGGCTTGGTGTACTTGTCGGCCAAGCGAATGATCCCTAGGCAGGAGCGAAAGCCCTGCTCGGGGTGCGGCTTGGTTTCAAGGACATGACGGACCACAGATGCCGTTTCGGGCCCGATCGTCTCGGCCCAGCGGATCATGCGCGACGGAGTCCACTCGGCGTAGCGACGGTGCGAAGCCGGCCGGTGCGCGGAATCGGTCGTATGGCGGCCACGCTGGGATGAGCGCCGGTGGGAAGCCACCCGCTTCCCTTTGAAGAAGCACTCGATCGTCGTCGCCGTGGCTCGTACGTCGACGCGCTTGCGCGTGAGCTGGTAGGGTACGCTGTAGTAGTGACGGTCGAACTCGATGTGGTAGTCGATGCCGACCCCGACGTTGGTTTTCCACTCGGCGATCTCAAAGCGCCGCGTCGGCAACGGCCGCAGCGCCGGACGGTCCAGATCCTCAAACAGCGAGCGCCTACTTCCTGAGAGTCTCGACAGCGGCCGGTTATTCAGCCACTCCAGCCGATCGCGGATCGCCCTGTTCAACTCGGCCAGCGAAAAGAACCGCTGGTTCCGAAGCGGCGCCAGCACCCAGCGTTCTACCTGCTGGACGGCGTTCTCCACCTTGGCCTTGTCGCGCGGGCTCGCCACCCGTGTGGGCAAGATGGCCGTCGCGTAGTGCTCGGCCAGCTCCCGGTAGGAGGGGTTGAGATCGGGATCGTAGAAACACGGCTTGCTTACCCCGGTCTTGGTGTTATCGGGCACGACCAGCTCGGTAACGCCGCCAAGGTACTCAAAGGCACGGATGTGACCGGCGAGCCACGAGGGAAGCTTCTCGTCGGCGAGGGCCTCAGCGTAGGTGAAATCACTGGCCCCCAGCGCGGCAACGAAGATCGAGGTCTCGGTGACCTCGCCCGTGGCCGCATCGATGATCGGCATCTTCTGGCCGGCCCAATCGACAAACAGCCGCTCGCCGGCGCGGTGTTCCTGACGCATCGTGACATCGAGTGTGCCGCGCCAACGCCGATATAATTCGCAAAACTGCGAGTACCCGTAGCCGTCTCCGGGATGCTCGGCGCGGTACTCCTGCCAAAGCAGCGCTAGGGTGACCCCTTTCCGCTTGAGCTCCCGGTAGACGTACTCAAAGTCCGGGCGGGCCCGCCGCCCGCGCCCGCCTCTACCAGGCCGAGGGTAGAGCAGCCGCTCCAGGCCGGCCTCGTCAAGCTCCTCGGGCAGCGGCCAGCTGAGACCGGCCGCCCGGGCGCGCCTCTCCACGCCCAGCACCGTGCTGGCGGCCACCGAGCAGCTGGCGGCCACGCGCCGCAGCGATTGCTTCTGCTCCCAACGTAGGCGTAGGATCTCTCGTGTCTTGCGCATGGTAAGTCTGTGCGCGGGCATCGGGGTGTCCTCCTTTTGTTGTAGGGTTGGAGGCACCCCTTCTTTTTGCTTCCCGCCGAGCCTTCCAGCGCCGCTGTGCACTCGTCCCACCGCACCCATCGGCCTGCAGGCCGCCTACCGCGGTGTTCGCCTTCCTCCGGAATTGCGGTTCGACTTCGATCGGATTGGGGGTTCGGCTTGGGCCGGATTCAGTGTTCGACTTCAATCGGAATCACTGTTCGAGGTCCGCCGGAATCTGCACTCAGGACGAGGCGTCGATATCGAGACTCTGCGCGCGGCCGGTATCGGACAGAGGACGCCATAAGGCGGCGACAGCACGCCGAGTCTCTCGACCGAGGATCCAAGCGGCGCCGACCGCGCGCTCACCGTACGGCCGCCAGGCGCCCCAACGGCGCTTCACTATCGCCATTGAACTACGTTCATCGTTTCCACACGGTATGGCCGGCATTCAGCGCCATGCAGATGCCGCGTTGCGACTAGCTTTGCCCTTCGCGTTTCTTCTATGATGCACTCGCCGCCTAGCGAGGAAGGCCGTATTTAAGGAGGGCTAGGCACGTGTACCGGATCGAGTGGACCGACGCTCTGAGCGTCGGCATCGCTGAAATGGACCGGCAACACCAGCAAATCATCGCAATGATCAACCGGATGAACGCCGCGCGAGGAACGAAAGAGGCAGCGGAGGTCCTGACCGAAACGCTTTCCCAACTGGCCGAGTACTCCGTCACCCACTTCGACACCGAGGAACGCTTACTGCGCGAGTATGACTACCCGCGCCTCGAAGAACAGCACCAAGCGCACGAGAGCTTCATGGAGCGGACTATCGAGTTGGTCCAGCGTATTGCGAAGTCCCCTTCGGCGGCGGAAGAGGAGACCTTGGCGTTCCTTCAATCCTGGTGGCT
>CAYZHO010000222.1:0-3947 GCA_964478045.1 uncultured Myxococcales bacterium
CCTGCCACGAAGGCTACCGTAGTTGTTTCTACCGCCGCCTCACCAGCGGCGGCCTTGAAGTCACGGAGCAACGAGTTTTTAACCCCGACGAGGTCTACAAGAAGTGACTCCCCTTAAGCTCGGCATACCCAAAGGCAGCCTCGAGCAGGCAACGATCGACCTTCTGAAGAAGTCTGGCTGGCGCGTGTCCACATCGTCGCGGAGCTACTTCCCGACGATCGATGACGACGAGATTCGCTGCTCCCTAGTCCGCGCCCAGGAAATGTCCCGGTACGTCGAGCTCGGCTCGCTGGACTGCGGCATCACGGGCAAGGATTGGACGCTTGAAAACGGCTCGGACGTGGAGGTGATCTGCGACCTCGTCTATTCGAAAGCGTCCTTCCGGCCGACTCGCTGGGTCCTAGCTGTTGCCAACGACGCGCCGTACAAGAAGCCGAGCGATCTGGCCGGCAAGCGTATCGCGACCGAACTCGTGGGTTTCACGCGCCGTTACTTCGAGAGCCGCAAAATCCCCGTCCAGGTGGAATTCTCCTGGGGAGCCACCGAAGCGAAGATCGGCGCCGGCCTCTGCGACGCAATCGTGGAGGTGACTGAAACGGGCAGTACACTCAAGGCCAACGGCCTGCGCATCATCAAAGAGTTGATGCAGTCGAACCCCCAACTAATCGCCAACCGCAAGGCTCTGCGCAACAAGAACAAGGCGCGTAAGATTGAACAGATCGCCACGATGATGCAGGGCGCCCTGCGGGCCGAGGCGCAGGTTGGCCTGAAAATGAACGTGCGCAAGTCGGCGGTAAAGAAGATCACCAAGATGCTGCCCAGCATCACCGCACCGACGGTCGCGAACCTGTACGGAACGGACTGGGTGTCCGTGGAAAGCGTGGTCTCCGAGACGGTCGTGCGCGACCTCGTACCCCGGCTCCTCGAAGCCGGAGCCGAAGGTATCGTCGAGTACCCGCTCAACAAAGTCATCTAGGCAACGCACTCCTCGCGCCGCAGTCTCGATATTCATCCGCTGTCGTTGCGCCCGCACCGGCGCGCGTGCGACGTCTTCCTCTGGCGCCGCCTTGGCGCAGGAGGAACAAGATGACAAGACAGTGGATGATCGTAACACTCACCGTAGTGGCGGCGGCCTCTGCAACGGCCGTAGCGAGCGAGGCCGCCTCGCGAGCGACCCTGCCGCCGGAGCTTCGCTGCGGCAGGGCAGTAATTGCCGGCCACAACCGCCTTGTCACCGTGGATCGGCGCGCTCTTGGCCGCTGCCTTACCGCGGCTAGCGAGGCGTCGTCGCCCGCTGCCGCCGAAAGCGCGTGCGCTCCGTTGCGTACGAGCAAAACGGGACCCGACCGCGCGGACCGCCGCATCCGCCGGCGCATGGCGCGGCGATGTGCAGCAGGCTTCCCGGGCTGGCTCCCGAGGCGCTGCCCCGCACCCGGTCCCCTTGCCGGCACCGCGGTTGCCGGCCCAGAAGATTTAGCAGCGTGTCTCGTCTCGCAGGCACACTGCCAGGCTTTTGCCGAACTGCGCAGTCTGTACGAAGGCGCCGCCGATCTACTGGCTTGGCAGCACCCGGACAATCTGACGACGGCGCTAGGGGGCGTCGGCGGAAACACTTTCGCCGCGTGCCTCGAACAACCGGGCACCACCACGACCACCGTACCGCCCGTAACGACGACGCTGCCCGCTACCACAACGAGCCTTCCTATGGTGACGACGACGGTCCCCGCGGTTACCACAACGCTCGAAGCGCCCACGACCACCATTCCGAGCTCCACCACGACGACCCTCCCGGGTGCGCCGGTACCCTCACTCGTGATCACCGAATTCATGGCCAACCCGGCCGCGCTCAGCGATTCGGCCGGCGAGTACTTCGAACTATGGAACGCTGGAAGCCAGGCCGTCGATCTCGATGGCCTGACCATAACCGACGACGGGGCGAACTCGTTCGTCATCGCCGGGCCACTCCCGGTGGCGCCCGGGCAGTACGTGATCCTCGGCCGCAGTGCCGAGGCTGCCGGCGGCCGGGTCGATTATGTTTACGGCAGCGCGATGAGCCTTAACAACTCCGCCGACCGAATCATCGTTCGCCGTGGCACCACGGTGATCGACGAGGTGGCATACGATTCCCGCAGCTTCCCGATTGAAGCAGGCAAGGCGACGGTCCTGGCAGCCAACCGTCAAGACCCGCTCGCAAACGACGACGGATCTCTTTGGTGCGCGTCGAGCCAGCCGATGGCAGGCGGGGACTCAGGCTCGCCCGGCGGTCCCGCGACCGACTGCTCGCGCTAGAGCACAGGCACACGGGGGCAGGGAGAACACGTTCTCCCTGCCCCTTACTTCTGCATTTCGCTCAAAATGTCCCGCTTGCGTCCTTCGCGAATCAGCCGGTCGTGCCGCCGGGCCTGCCGCAAGGCAACCCAGGTAAAGAAAATCACCAGCAGGAGCGCTCCTGCCACCGGCATGTTGTCCGGCTTACTCAGGATCGCAAGGAACTGCTCCCACCCAGCGGTCTGACCTGCGGAAGCGAGCACCAGGCTTGACGCCATGCAACAGACGCTAAGACGACACCTCGGGCGAGTCAACCACGGTAACACCTTATACACTTGACATGGGCTGTCGGGTGGAATCAGATCAACTTCGGCACCCGTCATGGCGGCAAGGCGTTCTTACGTGGAACTCGAACAGTTCCTCGATCTCGAACGGCACTGGGCCGAAGCCACCGACCAAGCCGAGCTCTGCCACCGCATCTGCGCCACTGCAGCGCTTCTGCTCGATACCCCGACCGTGGCGATCCGCATCGCTGGCGAGGGCGGCCGGACCCAGGTGACAGCTCAGGAAGGAGTTTGGAACCCGCGCCTGCAGGCGGCGGCCGATACGCTGGCGGAACGGGCCGCTTCCTCGGGAACCGCTCAGCTTAAAAGCTTGGGGGAAGAGACGGTCGGCGCCTTTCCTTTCCGGCTCGATGGGGGACGCCGTGGGATTCTCGTAGCCGCCGTGCCACGGCCCATCCTTGAGGGTACCGAAGTAGCGTTCTTGCGGTTCCTGGCATCGGTTGCAGGCGCGCTCATACGCGGTGAGGTGGCCGAACGGGCGGAGCCCTCCGAACAACGGCCACCCGAACAAGAGTCCATCGACGCCGTCCGGCGTTATTTGGCCATGGCGGTTCACGACCTGCGCAATCCTCTCAACGTGCTAGCCGGGTACGCGGGCCTGCTGGCCGCCGAAAGCCTCGGCCCTCTCAACGAGGATCAAAAGCGCGCCGTTGCGGCCATCGACCGCCAGGTCACAGCGCTGGCGCAAGCGATCGAGCATCTGATCGACGTCGAGAGGATCGCGCGGGGCGAGTGCCGCGTGGAGCCGGCGCGTTTCGAGGTTCGAACCCTTTTCGACGACCTCGCGCAACGCTGCTTTGCCCACGTCGGCGAACGACTCACGTGGCCGCAGCAAGAGGCCGCTTTCGACTTCTTCACCGATCGCCGCAGGCTTCAGGCAATCATCCAGAACCTAGTGGACAACGCTTTGCGCCACAGTGGAGAGAACCCGGTGGCGGTCGAGTGTACGCGCGCCCGGGCCCGCTTGGTCGTGCGTGTCGTTGATCGGGGGCCTGGTCTCGACGCCGCTACGCGCGCGGCCCTGGCGGCGTGGGGCGAAGGAAGGCAAGCCGCTGGGCCGGGCGGCCTGGGACTGTGCATTGTGGCGACGAATGTACGGCTACTCGGGGGGCATATTGAAGTCCGCGACCGCCGCGGCGGGGGAACCGAAGTCGAGGTAATTATCCCCCCTTGGCCCGAGCACGCCGCGCAAGTCTAAGAACGTCCGGGCCGGGGCGGTGGGAAATGCGAACGGCTCGAAACGGGCCACCTAAAGCGCAGCGTAGCGCGCCCGGAATGCCTTCCACGTTCGGCGCAAGCCTTCCTCAAACGAAACTTCCACGCGGTAGCCGAGCC
>CAYZHO010000223.1:0-3923 GCA_964478045.1 uncultured Myxococcales bacterium
AAACGGTGCTGTGCTACGGTGGGGTGACGAACATTCGCTACCCGCGCTTGTTCGAGACGATGATGTCGGGGCCGGTCGGGGGCCTGATGGGCGCGCACTATCTTGGCAAAGCGCTCGGCATCGAGAACATCGTCTGCTCGGACATGGGCGGTACCAGCTTCGACGCGGGGTGCATCACCGCCGGGATCCTGCCGATCGACCGCGAGCCTCCGTTCATGAACATGTACGTCAACGTTCCGATGCTCGACATCCGCTCGATCGGCGCCGGCACCGGGACCTACATCCGCATCGATCCGGCGACCAGGCGGATCAAGCTCGGCCCGGACAGCGCCGGCGGCACGCCCGGCCCGGTCTTCCAGGAAACCGGCAACGAGACGCCGACGATCTGCGACTGCGACATGATCCTCGGCGTGATCAACCCGGACTACTACCTTGGCGGCAAGATCAAGGTGAACAAGGAGAAAGCTCTTCGCGTCTTCGAGGAGAAGGTAGCGCGCCCGCTCGGCCTGGATCCCTACGTGGCGGCCGAGCAGTGCGTCAAGCTCGTCGACGTGATGATGCGCGAGCACCTCGTGCGCAGCCTGATGCTCGGCTACGACATCCGTGACTACGTCCTGCTCGGCTATGGCGGAGCAGGGCCCATGCACTTGGTCGGCTACGCTAGCGAGCACCCGTGGAAGGGAATCGCTACGGCCCCGCACGCGGCGGCCTTCTCGGCGTGGGGCGGTGCCTGCATGGACTACGCGCACCGCCGCCACAAGAGCGTCTCCGTAGTCTTCGCGCCGGGTGCGGAGGACTCGGCTCTCGTCCAAGCCGGCAAGGTGGTGGAAGAGGCCTGGCGCGGGCTGGAGAAGGAGCTGCTCGAGGAGCTCCTTGCCGAAGGGTTCACGCGCGATCAGATCACCCTGAGGCAGATTGCTTACATCCGCTACTACGGCCAACTCGAAGACGTGGAAGTCGAGTCGCCGGTTACCACGCTGTCGAGCCGAAGCGACATCGAGCGGCTGCTCGCGCGCTTCGAGGAGATCTTCACGCGCATGTTCACGCTTGCGGGCAAGCCGCCGGCGCCGACCTACCACGTTACCGAGGTCAGCGTGGTCGCTCAGGTGGATACCGTCAAGCCCCGCATCGTTCGCTACGACCTCGAGGATCCGGCGCCGCCCAAGAGCGCGTACAAGGGGACGCGGCCGGTCTTTCGCAACGGCAAGTGGTCCGACGCCACCCTCTACGAGATGGACGAGCTGCGGCCGGGTAACGTGATCAAAGGCCTGGCCGTGGTCGAGGCGCCGAACACGACCCTGTTCATCCCGGAGGGATGGCAGGCCCGCATCGACGAGTACAAGATCTACTGGCTTTCTCAGGGAGGCGAGCGGTGAGCACGGTGGGATCGGCAAAAGGTCTCAGCCTGAAGGAACAGCTTGAGCAAAACGCCCGGCTCTTCGAAGAGACCGGCTGCCTGTTCGGGCTGCGCGAGCTGCGCCGCAAGCAGGAGGACCCAGGCACCTACGAGGCGCTCTGGCACATTCTCCTCAATGTATGCGATGCCGCTTGGGGCGTGGGGTGCAAGGTATCGTCGTCGGCCATCGCAGCCGAAGGCGGCGATGCGCTGTGGGCGCTGCACCTGCCGACCGGCGAAGCCGTATGCACGTCCAAAGGCATTACGGCACACCCCGGGTTGCTCTCGCTGTTTATCCGATCGCTGATCGAGCACGACTACGAGCGCGATCCGGGCATTCGTCCCGGCGACATCTTCGAGAACAACGATCCGCACTACGGCGGGATCCATTCGGTCGACTTCGACACGGCGGTCCCGATCTTCTACGGGGACGAACTCGTCGCCTGGGCTACGGCGGTGACGCACGTCATGGACGCTGGCTACATCATGCCCGGGTCGATCGGCTTCCTGAACCCAGACTGCTTTGCCGACGGCGTTCCCGTCACGATGGAGAAAATCGGGGAGAACGATCGCTTCTACCCGTGGTACGAGATGCGCATCAAGTCGCGCACGCGGGTGCCGGACTGGGTGATGGGCGACGCGCGCGGGCGCTTAGCGGGATGCCTGACGATTCGCGAGCGCGTGATCGCGCTGATCGACAAGTACGGCCTGGACTACTTCAAGGACGCTTGCAAGGAGTACATCGAGGACAGCCGCCGCTACGCGGTCTCGCGCGTAAAGACGCAGACGATCCCGGGGCGGGTTCGCAAGTCGAACTTCAAGGACCTGGCCATGGCCGGCAAGCGCGTGATCCTGCCGGAGCAGAACGTCGATTGCTTGCTCAACCTGCCGCTCGAAGCAGTGATCGACAAGGACGCCAAGGTCCACTTCTCGCTGCGGGGCGCTAGCCGCTGGGTCCCGTTCGGGCAGAACATCACGCCGGCTGCGCTGCTGTCGGCGCTGCTCAACGGCTACTCCCACATCGTCGGGTTCGACATGTTCAACTGGGGGTCGGTGGCTACTTGGGAGCTGGAGACGCCGCCTCCGGGTTCGTGGGCCAACCCGTATCCGGCCAACTACTTCGCCTCCTCGGGCGTGGCATGGGCGCCGGCGGTCATGTGGATGAGCGCGTTGTACGAGGCGTTCGGACGGCTCTACTACGCGCGCGGGTATCTCGAGGAGGTAGCGGCCGGTGCGGCCACGACTCTGACGGCCGAGTTCTCCGGAACGAACCAGTACGGCATGTACGTGGCGGGCCTGACTCTCGAACAAGCCTCGAACGGGGCACCGGCGCGCGGGATTGCCGACGGCGAAAACAGCGCTTGGTGCATTTACACGCCGAACGCCGACTTCGGCAACGCCGAAGTGACCGAGCTTTACTACCCGATCCTGTTTCTCGGCCGCAACATCGAGCCAGACTCGGGCGGATACGGGCGCTTTCGCGGGGGACTCGGCCACACCGCGGTGTGGATGGTCAAGAACACGCCCGGGGTCGAGTACCAGTGCGGCTGTGCGGGAATGCGCAGCAAGATCACGCCCAACCACGGGATGTTCGGGGCTTACCCCGCATGGCCGGACCGCGCGGCCTACGCCAGCCGCACGAACGTCAAGCAGCTCATCGACGAGCGCAAGCCGCTCGTGCACGAGCGTGGCGATCCCGAGGAGCCCGACCTGGCGCGCAACGTCAAGGCCGAGGTGCTCGAGACGAACGCTGTGGCGCCGTTCGTCACGCCCGAGCCCCTGCGCGAGTACGACATCATCGTGCATCCGATCTCGGGCGCTCAAGCGCTCGGCGATCCGATCGAACGCGATCCCGAGCTCGTGCGGCGCGACCTCGAAAACGGCTGGACCCGCCCGCGCGTGGCCCGCGACGTCTACGGTGTCGTTGCCGAACGGGACGAGAAGACCGGGGAGTGGAAAGTGGACCTGGCGGCGACCGAGCGCCGGCGCAACGAGATTCGCGAAGCGCGCAAGAAGAAGGCGGTGCCCTTCCGCCAGTGGTGGGAGCAAGAACGCAAGAAAGTAGCCGCCGGCGAGGGGATGGCCGAGGCGGTCCGCACGATGTGGCGAACCTCGATGGAGCTGTCGCCCCAATACGGCGAGGAAATCCGCAAGTTCTGGGGATTGCCGGAGGACTTTACGTTCTGATCGGGGCCCGCGCCTGCGCGAGGGCGCGCTCCGAAAGTGCGACCGAGGACTGAGAGATGGCCGAATACGATATCCACGAAATCGAGCAGTTGATCGACGGGCAGCTTCCCTGGTCGCGGGTCCAGGAAATCATGAAGGCGCCGAAGGACCCGGACCGCTTCGACAAGTGGATCGAAATCCTCCAGCGCCGGGTTCCTTGGAACGAGAAGATCCTGCTGCCGCTTACGCCCGCGCTGTTCATCGTTGCCAAGGACGGCCAGCGGATCGTTAAGTGCCGCTGCGGGCACGAGTTCGGCGACTACCGGGTGAACTGGAAGCTGTCGGCGCTCATTCACGTGCG
>CAYZHO010000224.1:0-3920 GCA_964478045.1 uncultured Myxococcales bacterium
CTGTAGTTCTGCTTGCCGGGGGCAGGGCAAAAGGCACCGACTTTCGCCCGCTGGCCGAAGCGGCAGCTCGCCTGCGCGCGGTGGTGGCTTACGGTGAAGCGGCCGGCGCGATTGCCGAGGCGTTCGCTGACCGAGTGCCGGTCGAGCGTGCCCGCGGGCTTGCCGAGGCCTTTGCCCTGGCGGTACGATCTGCCAGAGCGGGCGATGCGGTGCTGCTCGCGCCGGCCTGCGCGAGTTTCGACGAGTTCCGCGACTACGCCGAGCGCGGGCGCAGGTTCGTCGAGTTGGTGGAGGGGTTGCGGGAATGACGAGGCGTGGACGGCGAACTTCGCGCATTCGAGTGACGGCCAGCGACCGGCCCGATCCGTGGCTCGTGGCCGTGACCGTCTTTCTGACGCTGGCCGGCCTGCTGCTCGTCCTCGATACGACCTACTTCGTTTCGCTGAGCCGCTACGGCGACGGCTACAGCATGGTGACGCGCCAGGCGGTGGCGCTGGTCCTCGGCTTTCTCGTCATGATCGTTCTGACGCGGTGCCGCTCGGACTGGCTCGAGCGGATTGCCGCCCCTTTGTTTTTCGGATCCCTGCTGCTTACGGTCCTTCCGCTCGTCGACGGGGTAGGGCGCTGCGCCAACAATGCGTGCCGCTGGATCGCGCTCGGGCCGGTGCGGATGCAGCCCGCCGAGTTGGCCAAGACGGCGTTTGTGGTTTACGCGGCCGCCGCCCTGGCGCGCAAGGCCGGCAAGCTGCGCGACTGGCGCTACGGACTCGGGCCGACGCTTGCGGTCATGGCGGTCCTCCGCGGCCTGCTCGTCGTGCAGCCCCACTTTGGAACGGCCGTCCTGATCTTCGTCCTTGGGTTTGCCATCATGTTCCTTGCAGGTGTCCCGTTGCGCCAGCTCCTCGTGGTCGTGCTCGCGGCCGCTGCAGTGGCGGCGATCCTAGTTCGCACCGCCGACTACCGGCGCGATCGCTTGACTTGCTTTCTCGATCCCTGGGAGGAGCCGACCGGCGCTTGTTACCAGCTCGTCCAATCCTACCGGACCTTTGCTTCCGGCGGGTTCGTGGGCAACGGAATCGGCGCTTCGACCCAGAAGGCCGGCTGGCTTCCTGAGGCTCATACCGATTTCATCTTTTCGATCGTCGGCGAAGAGACCGGGCTCATCGGCCCGGCCTTCGTGCTGCTCGGCTTTTGCCTGCTGGCCTACCGGGGACTCAGGGTGGCCAACCGCCACCCCGAGCTGTTCGGGCAGCTTCTGGCAGCCGGCATTACACTGGCGCTCGTTGGGCAGGCCCTGATCAATATGGGAGTGGTCCTCGGCCTTTTGCCGACCAAGGGCCTCGTGCTGCCGTTCATCAGTTACGGCGGCACGTCGTTGCTGGTGACGCTGGCCTCGATGGGCATCCTGCTCGGCCTGTCCCGCGAGCTGCGCGAGCGGTGAGGATCGCGCTGGCCGGCGGCGGCACCGGGGGCCACTTATTCCCCGGGTTGGCCTTGGCCGAGCAGGCGCGCGAGGCGGGCGACGAAATCGTCTTTTTCGGTTCGACCGGCGGGATCGAAGCGCGCCTGGTTCCGCAGGCCGGGTTCGAGCTGGTCGCGGCGCCGCTTTCAGGCCTGCGCGGCGCCTCGCCCGCGGCCAAGGCTAGGGCCGCGCTTGGGATGGCGCGGGCGGCCTGGCGGGCCAGGCGCGAGTTGGTTCGCCGCTCCATCGACGTCGTCGTTGGGCTCGGCGGCTACGCCTCGGTTCCTGCGGCCGTGGCGGCGCTAGCCAGCCGCCGCCCCCTGGTACTCCTCGAGCAGAACGTCGAGCCAGGTTGGGCAACCAAGACACTGGCGCGAGCGGCGGCGGTGGTGTGCACGAGCTTCGAAGAGACTGCCCGCTACCTGCCGGGAGCGCGGGTGGTATGTACCGGAAACCCAGTACGCCGGGCGGTCGTGGAGGCGCGAGCCCAAGAGCGGCGTGTGCTGCTCGTCCTCGGCGGTAGCCGAGGGGCGCAAAGCCTCAACCGCGCGGTGGTTGCCGCACTGGGCGAGCTGGCTGCGGCCGGGGATCTCCCGCCGGTGATTCACCAGGCCGGTGAGCGCTGGCGAGAGGAAGTGGCTGGTGCCTATCGTGCTTGCGGCCTCACGGGCGTCGAAGTGCACGGTTTCATCGCCGACGTTGCCCAGGCCTTGGCCCGAGCGCGCCTGGTAGTATGCCGGGCTGGGGCGACCACGCTTGCCGAACTCATGGCCACCGGCACTGCGGCGGTGCTCGTGCCGTATCCGCACGCGGCCGCCCACCAGCGGGCCAATGCCGAGCGCGTGGCCGCAGCCGGCGGGGCAATCGTCGTCGCCGACGATGAGCGGCTACCGCAGGTACTGGCAGCCACGCTCGGCGAGTTGCTCCGCAACCCCAAGCAGATAGACTCGATGTCCGCCCGCATGCGCGAGCTGGGCCGTCCGAATGCGGCACTGCGGGTCTACGAGCTGGTGCGGGGGGTCGCGGCAGGAAGCCGATGACACGTCTGGTAGAACTTTCTGGCCCCGGGCTTGCAGGGCTCGAGCCCGCAGCATTGGCCCGACCGGGAGCGGGGCTGCGCGGCCGCATCCACTTGGTTGGAATCGGCGGGATCGGCATGAGCGGGATCGCCGAGGTCCTGCTGACCCTCGGCTACCGCATCAGCGGATCGGATCTAAGGGCCAGCGAGGCGACGGCCCGCCTCGAGCGCCTCGGCGCGCACATCCACATCGGCCACGATCCCGAGCACGTGGGGGCCGACACCGACGTTGTGGTCGTCTCCTCGGCCGTCGACGACGGCAATCCCGAAGTCCGCGAGGCCCGCCGGCTCAGGATTCCGGTGATTGCACGCGCCGAGATGTTGGCCGAGCTCATGCGCCTCAAGTGTGCCGTTGCGGTGGCCGGCGCGCACGGCAAGACGACCACCACTTCGCTCGTGGCCCACGTTCTGGCGCGGGCCGGGCTCGATCCGACGGTCGTCCTGGGGGGCCGGCTCAAGGCGCTCGGCGGAGCCAACGCGCGGCTCGGCCGCTCGCACTACATGGTAGCCGAGGCCGACGAGAGCGATGCCAGCTTTCTCCTGCTCAAGCCGACCCTGGCCGTGGTGACGAACATCGATCGCGAGCACATGAACACGTACGGCACGATCGAGCGGATGCTCGACGCCTACGTGTCGTTCGTCAACGGGATCCCGTTTTACGGCCGCGCCTTCCTGTGCAGCGACTGCCCGAACGTCGCCTCGATTCTCGGCCGTTTGAAAAAGCGCTACACGACGTATGGCACGACCCTCGACGCCGACTTTGCAGCCGCCGACATTCGTTGCGAGGGCGGGGCCACGACGTTCGAGGTCATTCATCGGGGCGCTGCGCTTGGCTCCGTTCGCATCGAGATGCCCGGCCGCCACACGGTGCTCAACGCGCTGGCAGCGATCGCGGTAGCGATGGAACTCGGCGTGCCGTTCAGCCAGTGCACCGCGGCGGTGGCTGCCTTCGAGGGCATCCTGCGCCGGTTCGAGGTCAAGGGAGAGGCCAACGGAGTGCTTGTGGTCGACGACTACGGCCACCATCCGACCGAGATCCGCGCTACGCTCGCGGCTGCCAGCACCTACGGGCGCCGGATCGTGGCCGTGTTTCAGCCCCACCGTTACAGTCGCGTCGCGGATCTGTTCGACGAGTTCCTCCGCTGCTTCGACGAGGCGGCGGTGGTCGTGGTGACCGACATTTATCCGGCCGGCGAGGCGCCGGTGGAAGGCATCGATGGCCACCGGCTCTATCAAGCGCTCGCGCGCTGCCACCGCGGTGAAGTCGTCTACGTGCCTTCGGTGCGCGAAGTGCCGGCCGCGGTAGCCGAGCGCGTCCGTCCGGGTGACCTCGTGATCACGCTCGGGGCTGGGGACATTACCGCAGCGGCTCCTGAGATC
>CAYZHO010000225.1:0-3831 GCA_964478045.1 uncultured Myxococcales bacterium
ACCACGAGGCGCTCGATCTGCTCGTCGCTGGCGCCGGCTTCGCGTAGTTTCGGCACAATGCGGGCAAAGAAGTGGGTTGGAGTCCACTCGGCCAACATCGCTTCGAACGGGCCCGGGTCAGGGAGCGGCTCGCCTCTCCAGCACCATACGGAGTCGTGGGAGACGACCACGCGGTCGCCGGCGCCCGCGTCGAGCAACTTCTTTAGGGACGACACCCGTACCTCGTCGGGCTGGAAGATGACGATCCCAAAACGATCGAAACCGAGGTAGGAGCCGCCCCGGGCGATCCGCATGTGATAGTCGAAGTCGGCCGAACCGCACGAGTGGCCGATGATGATCCGGTGCGGGGGAACGCCGTTTTCCGTTAGGATCTTTTGCTGCTCGTCTCCTAGTTTCCCTTCGTCGGTGTGGGTGGTGATCGGCGCGCCCGTTTCGCGCGAGGCGATCGCTGCGGCCACCAGAATGCTGCGCTCGTACTCGGTGATCGCCGGAGTGGCGGTCGCGACCTTGATGATGCCGGCCTTGATACCGGTCGAGCCGATGCCCACGGTCAGCTCGTGGATGAAAAGTTCAGCAATCGACTCCGGCGTGGCTCCAAAGCCGGCACGAAACTTCCAGTACGGCGCGCCTCCTTGGTCTTCCTTGTAAAGCCCGGTGGCGCAAATGATCTGCAGGCCCGTGCGCGCTGCCGCCTCGGCCATCAGCTCGACGTCTCGCCCGAGGTCGTTCGGACACGGGTCGATCATCGTGCGAACCCCGTGGTCCTGCATTTCTTGGATGCGGTCCACCGCTACGGCCAGAATTTCCTCGCGTGCCGGACCCGGCCGCAGGGTGTCGGATTCCCAGCCGGGCCAAGCGATCTGCAGGTGTTCGTGCATCAGGGTGCGTCCGAGCTCGTCGGGCGTAGTCGTTCCCGTTACCGTGTTGATCTGGACCGGCGCGCGCTCCGTCACCTCGTGCCCTCCTTACCTTGCTTTGGCCTGCCGCACGAGCGGTCAATAACGAATTCGAAAGCCGGCGAGGCCCTCCGGCTCCTGCTCTTCCACGACTACGTCCTCGACTCGCGCAGCCGGCGGTCCTTGCCTGCACCACTCGACGAGCTTGGCGACCTGCTCGCGCGGTCCCTCGATGACCGCTTCCACACGGCCATCGGGAAGGTTGCGCACCCAACCGGCTACGCCGAGGCTTGCGGCCCGGTCGGCCATCGAGCCCCGATACCACACGCCCTGCACCCGTCCGGAGACGAACAAGTGCAGCCGCACGCGCGCCGGATCAGTCGAGGCGTTCGAGGATCCGCTTGATGACTTCTTCCTTACGCTTGAGTCGGTCACGGTAGTCCTTGCTGTCCGTGTTCCCGATCTCCATGCGAAGGTCGGACAAGTAGTTCACCAACACCTCGCGAAGCACTTGGACTTCTTCGTCCGCCAGTTCGATCGTCGCCATCGCACGCCTCCTCGGCGCTCGCGGAGCCGCCGGCGCCGCCTGCCGGCGCCAACGTCCAACATACGTCAGGGGCCGACTGGCGCAAGGCCATGCTCTCGATGCCCGACCTTACGCTGGACGGCCTCCGAGCAACCTCCAGAGCTCTTCCTCGTCGATCGTGGCGATGCCCAGCTCTTGGGCCTTGCGCAGCTTGCTCCCAGGATCTTGTCCGACGACGACGTAATCAGTCTTGCGGCTCACCGACGATGCGACCGTGCCGCCGGCCTGCTGAATGAGATCCTTGACACGACTGCGCGGCAGCGACAGTCCCCCCGTCAGCACGAACGTCTTGCCCGCTAGCGGTCCGGCGGCCGCCTCGGTCGGGGCTTGCGGGCGAACGCCCACTTCGTGGAGTTCCGCCAAGAGCTCGCGGTTGGCGGGATTGTCGAAGAAAGCGCGGATGGCGCTTGCCATCTCGGGGCCCACGCCGTCGACGGCCACTAGCTCCTCGTAAGTGGCTTGGGAAAGTCGCTCGAGGCTGCCGAAAGCGCGGCTCAGGTTGCGGGCCGCCGTTTCTCCGACGTGCCGGATTCCGAGCGCATAAAGGAAACGGTGGAGCGGGCGCGTGCGGCTGGCATCGATCGCGCGGACCAAGTTCGCGGCCGACTTCTTGCCCATCCGTTCGAGCTGAGCCAGGCGTTCGACGTCGAGGCGGTAGAGGTCGGCGAAGTTGCGCACCATCCCCGACTCGACCAAGTTTGCAACGAGCTTTTCTCCAAGCCCGTCGATGTCCATCGCGCCCTTGCTCGCGTAGTGTTTGATCGCTTCCTTGAGCTGCGCGGGACAGGTCCGCCCCGTGCAGCGGTAGGCGACTTCTCCTTCGAGGCGCACGACCTTGGAGCCGCAAGCCGGGCACTTGCGCACCATGCGGAAGCGGCGCTCGGTGCCGTCGCGGCGTTCCGTGAGGGGGTGAACGACTTGCGGGATCACGTCGCCGGCGCGTTCGACGACGACCCAGTCGCCGATGCGAATGTCCTTGCGCTGGATCTCGTCCATGTTGTGCAAGGAAGCGCTGGAGACGGTGACCCCTCCGACCTCCACCGGTTCCAGTTCGGCCACCGGGGTGATCGTGCCGAGGCGCCCGACCGAAGGCACGATGTCGCGCACCCGGGTGATCGCCTGGCGTGGCTTGAACTTGTAGGCCACCGCCCAGCGCGGCGACCGCGAGAGCTCGCCGAGCCGGCGCTGTTGCTCGAGGGAATCGACCTTTACGACGACCCCGTCGATGTCCACCTCGAGCTCCTCGCGGCGCGCCGCAAGGCGCTGGTAGTAACGTTCGATTTCCTCGGCCGAGCGAGCGCGCCGCACTAGAGGGTGAACGGGGCAACCCCAGCGCCCGGCCGCTGCAAGGAACTGCGAATGCCGCTCGAATGTGAGCGGCTCGACCCGCCCGTGGCTGTGCACGTACAGGCGCAGCGGCCGTGAAGCGGTGACCGACGGGTCGAGTTGCCGCAGTGAGCCGGCGGCGGCGTTGCGAGGATTGGCGAAAACTGGTTGCCCGGCCGCCTCACGTTCCTCGTTCAGCCTGGCGAAGTCGGCGCGGGTGATGACGATTTCGCCTCGGATCTCGATCCGCTCGGGAACCTCGGCGAGCGACCGATCGAGTTCGAGCGGAACGCTCGGTATGGTGCGGGCGTTGGCGGTGACGTCCTCTCCCACCGTGCCGTCCCCGCGCGTGGCGGCACGAACGAGTTTTCCCCGCTCGTAAAGAAGGTTCACCGCAACGCCGTCGAACTTCGGCTCGCAGACGAAGGTTACGGGTTCACCCCCGAGAGAACGGTGGACGCGCTCGACGAACTCGACGAGCTCGCCGTGATCGAACACGTTGGCCAGGGACAGCATCGGCTCGAGGTGGGGCGCCTGCTCGAAAGCTTCAAGGGGCGGCGCGCCCGGCCGCTGCGTGGGCGAGTCGGGAGTGGCGTACTCGGGGTGAGCGCGCTCGAGTTCTTCGAGTTCGCGCAGGAGCTGGTCGTATTCGGCGTCGCTGATGATCGGGTCGTCAAGCAGGTAGTAACGCCGGTTGTGCTCCTCGATTTCCCGGCGCAGGGCGCGAATCCGCTCGCCGACGTCTCGTTTGGCCACCGTCGCTGACCCGTTCGGCCGCCCAGCCGCCTGCACCGTGCGCCTGCGTTTCCGCCGGCGCGGCGGGGCCGGCTGGTGCGCCAGCGTTTCGCTTCCAAGCGGTGCGAAGCTACCACGGGCTGCTGCGGATGAAAATGCCCGCGGCCCGTTCATGACAGGGCTGGTGTTGAGCCGGCGGCGGAAAAGGCCTTAGCCTCCGGGCGACTCGGCCGGGCCCGCCAGCGTGCTGCGCCTGCGGCTACCTCGGTGCTCGGCCGAGGGGGAAAC
>CAYZHO010000226.1:0-3816 GCA_964478045.1 uncultured Myxococcales bacterium
GTTCGTGCCTGGCCTGGCCGCTATGGCCGGCAGCGTTCTTGTTCCCTGGATGCTCTATCGAGTGGGCTGGCTCGTTCCGGTTCCCCTCTTGCTAGGCGTGAGTGCATCGCGCGCTTGCGCGGTGCGCCGCCCATATGCGCGCGCGGCGGTGGCGGCACTTGCCTTTGGAATCGCCCTGACTGCGGGCAACACCGGGATGGACCGCTTCCGCAGGGAGATGCAGCCGCATCCGGGGCGACTCGAGAAGTTTCCCGTGGGGGTGAGCCGGCGAATCTACGATGCGCTGAGGGAGCGCCGCGAGACGGGGTTGGTGCTGGCACCGCCGGGAATCTCGCGGCTCGTCCCGGCTTTGAGCGGCAAGCCGGTGGTTGCTTCTTCGGAGCGCGCCACGCTGGTTTTTGCGGGCGACGAGCTCGAAGCCTACCGGCGCTTGCGCGACCGTGCCGCATTCTTTTCGCGGCGAACCACCCCGGCCGAGCGCGCCGAGATCGCCGCGCGCTACGGCGTGGGGCTTATCGTACTGCGCCGCCACTTACTGGACCGTTCGAGCGAAAGGGCCTGGCTGCGCGCGGGTAGTGCGGCAGCAGTCGACGCATGGAAGCGCCACGGCCGCATGCCGACGGCCTTCGCCCGGCGCGAGGACCTGGAGTTCTTGCTTCCCCGGGGCTGGCCAGTCGTGGTCGAAGACGAAGACTTTTTCATCGTTGCAACGCCCCGTGCGCTGGCGCGTGCCCAAGGAGGCTTTGGACCGGAGCAGGGCCAGGCCGGGCGCGGGTGGCTTGCGGCCTTTTTGGTCGACCAAAAGCGCGCGGCGGCGCCGCGCGGCGAACTGCTGGCCAGTGCGGTCGGTTATCCTGGCGCCATCTTTCGGTTTGATCCTGCGCCAGCGACCTTGGCCACCCCGCACGGCGTGGTATGGACCTCCGGCGGGCGGCTGTGGCTCGACGGCCCGCCGGAGGTGACGGTTGCGGTCGAGCTGCCGACGGCTTGCCCGCTGTCGGCACTCGAGCTTGTACCCTGGCTTCGAACCGGCCGGAGGGAGGTTTGGGAGATATCTGTGTCCGGGCGAGTCGAGCGGCTGGCGGCACGCGATCGCGAGCCGGTGGTCATCGCGCTCGGCGATCGGTCCCGCCAGCGCTTGACCGTCCGCGTTCGCTCGCTGCTCGGGCTGCCTTTCGGGTTCGAGGACATTCGCGTGTGGGGACGGTCGAAGGAGTGCGCGGGTCCTTGGCGGCCGCTCATGCACCCGCGCTGGCCTGCCGCCGAACTGTCGGTCGCCGCGCTGCTCGAGCTCGAGCGTGCGTTTGGCTGGTTGCCGAAGGCGAGCGTGCTACTTGCTCGGCGACTCGAGGAAAGCGGCCGCACGGGCGACGCGCAGGCGATTCTCGAGGCTGTGACGGCGCGCGAAGACGCTACGGCGGCGGCTTGGGTCGAACGCGGCTTGCTGGCAGATGCTTCCGGGGATTTCTCCGATGCAGAGCGAAGTTACCGAGAAGCGTTAAAGGTAGACTCGAACAACGCATGGGCGCGAGCGTGCCTGGCGTGGGCGCAGATGAGACGGGGCTGGGTGCCGCTTGGTTGGTGGCACGCTCTTGTCGCCCTGCGGCTCGAGCCGCGTTACGCCGACGCCTACACCATTGCAGCCATCGGGGCGCGCAAATGGGGTTTGCAAGGTCTTGCCCAAAAGTGGCTGGACCGGGCGATCTCATTGGATCCGAGGCGAGGTTGGGCGGTCATGGAGAAAGCCAAGCTACTGGCGGCTCGAGGTGAGCGTCGGCGCGCCGTCGAGCTCCTGGTGGACTATGGCAAGCGGGTTCCCGATGATCGCGCGGCGGCCCGCTTGGCGTTTCGGCTGGCAAGGGCTGGCCAGCCGTGAAAGTTGCCGTCGTCGGGCCAGCGCCGCCGTGGCCGGGCGGAATTGCCGCGCACACGGCTGGTTTGGCATCGGCTTTGGTTGAGGCGGGTCACCGGGTCGAGATACTGTCCTTCCGCCGCCTCTACCCCCCTGGAGTGCGAAAAGCGCCCGCTCGAGAAGGCCAAGGCGCGGCGATCATCGACACCCTCGACCCGCGAACGTGGCGGGCGGCCGCCAAGTGGCTCGAGCGCGGGAAGTTCGAGCGGGTGGTCGTCGAGTGGTGGCATCCCGTGCTTGGCGGAGCCGTGGAACTGGCCTTGCGGGCGGTCGAGCCCGAACGCGTGGTCATGGTCGTTCATAACGTTGTCCCCCACGAGCGGTTGCCGGCGAGCAAGGTCTTGTTGCGGCGAACCGCGGCACGCGCCGGGCGCTTGCTCGCTCACAGCCGTTTCGTCGCGCGGCAGGTCTCCGTGGCTACCGGCGGGCGTCGGGCCGAAGTTGTGGAGATGCCAGTTTTGTTCCCAGTCGAACGAGCGGCGGCCATGGCGGCGAGCAAGGCGCGCCGCCGGCTAGGACTTGGCCCGGCGCGCACGACCGTCGGAGCGCTCGGGCTAATCCGGCCGTATAAGGGCATCGACGTCCTTGTGGATGCCTGGCGCAAGGTGCCAAGACGCAGCGGCGCCAGGCTGCTTATTGCGGGGGAAGCGTGCTCGCGGTGGGCGCTCGCCAGAGCGCTTGCCGGGCGGCGGCCTCGCGGCCTTGACGTGATCCCGCGCTATCTCGGTGAGGATGAGCTCGTGGCCGCCGTTGCGGCGTGCGACGCCGTAGTGTTTGCGCACCGCCGTGCTTCGCAAAGCGGGATGCTTCCTGCCGTCCGCGCCCTCGGCATACCGGTAGTGGTTTCTGCGGCGGGCGGGTTGCCGGATCAGCTCCGGGGCGAAGGATGGTTTCGTCTTGTCCGTCCCGAGCGCCCTCGCGAGCTTGCCGCAGCGATTGAAAGCGCGCTGGCGGTTGGCGGCTGGCGCGCTGCGGCATCCACCGAGGAACTCTGGGAGCGAGCGCGGCAAGCTCGGCAGCGAAGCTGGGGCGAGTTGGTGCGCGCCTGCCTGCGCGTTGAAGGCGGCTGCCGAGCCAGCCGTCAAACTGAAAGCGGTTTTGAAAACGCCTGAATGACAGCGCGTTCCGAGCCGTTGTTCGCGCGTGATAGAATAACGGGCGGCGTACCCGAGCGGAGCATACTGTGGGGACGTTTTCCTACCGAGCGGCCACCAGCGAAGGGCGGGTCGTCGAGGGAATCCTCGAGGCCGATGGCGAGGCGGCAGTCGTCGCCAGTCTCCGCCAGCAGGGATACATCCCGCTCGAAGTAGTTGCCGGTACGAGCCAGCGCGCGAGGCGGCGGTCGCTCGCTCTCGGGCTGCCGGCCTGGCCGCGGCGAGGTCGGATTCGCAGCCGCGATTTGATGCTCTTTACGCGGGAGCTGGCCACGCTCTTGCGCGCCGGCATGCCGCTGGACCGCAGCCTACAGAGTCTAGCGGCGTTGGGCGAGAACGAGCGGATGCGGCGGGTGGTCGGCGACGTCCTCTCGAGCGTGCAGGAGGGAAAGTCTTTGTCGGACGCCTTGGCCGAGCACGCCGAAGTGTTTCCTCCTCTCTACATCAACATGGTGCGGGCGGGAGAGGCCGGAGGAGTGGTCGAGTCCGTGCTCGAGCGCCTGGCCGAATACCTCGAGCGCAGCGAGCGGGCGCGCGACGAGATCCGCTCGGCGATGACCTACCCCATCATTCTCGCGTTGGTGGGAAGCGCATCGATCGTCGTGCTACTTGTCTACGTTTTGCCGAAGTTTACGACGGTGTTCGCCGACCTTGGGGCTGCGATGCCGGCTTCTACTCGCCTGGTGATGGCTGCAAGCGACGCTCTCGAGCGCTACTGGTGGATCGGGGTCGGGTTGCTGATCGCGGCCG
>CAYZHO010000227.1:0-3773 GCA_964478045.1 uncultured Myxococcales bacterium
GCAACGCGGCTGGCCGCCTTTGCCAACTCGGTTTCTCCGTGGCTCGAAAGCGCAAGCGGTCCCGTTGCGCCACTCGTCGAACGAATCCTCGAGGAAACCGGGTATGCCGAATACGTAGCCCGCACGGCTGGCTCGGACGCCGGTGCTAGGCTCGAAACGATCGACGAGTTTCTCGGTGTCGCGCGGGAGTTCGACGCGAGCTACGAGCCGCGAGAGTTTGATCCTGAAGCGGAGCAGCCCGTTAATCCCCTCGTTACCTTCCTCGAACAGCTTGCACTGAGCTCGGAGGTCGACGCCCTGGGCGAAGAGCCCCTTCGCGCCGTCACCCTGATGACGGTCCACAACTCGAAAGGGCTGGAGTTCGACCACGTCATCCTGACCGGCATGGAGGAGGGCCTGTTCCCGCACGCCCGCTCGGCGGAACAGACCGAAGCGGGAATCCAGGAAGAGCGCCGGCTGTGCTACGTGGGCATGACGAGAGCGCGCAAGACGCTCACGCTTACGCACGCTCGCTGCCGCCGCCTTCATGGCTCGGTCCAGCACGCCCGACCGTCGCGGTTTCTCGACGAAATTCCAGACCGACTGGTGGTGCGCCAAGTAAGCAAGCAGCTCGTCGAGGGATGGCCGGTGCCAGCGGACTTCGAAACCGACCGCGGCCCCGCAAGGCTCCCCGGGGCGCAGGCCGCATCCGAGGGCGACCGCCTCTACCGCGTCGGAATGCGCGTGTGCCACCCAATGTTTGGCGAAGGAACGATCCGCAGTTGCCAGCAAAGCGGCGGCGACGCCAAGTTGGTAATCCACTTCCGCCGCGGCGGCGAGAAGAAGCTCATCGCCCGCTACGCGCGCCTGCAGATTCTCGACAGCGGGCAGCGGCAAAAGTGAGCGGAAACGTCAGCGCTCGCGCCCGCACCCGCGCCGCGGGCGCAGGCCCCGGCAAGGAGCCGGCCGCTGGGCTGGCCGCGGGTAGAACAGTTCTGAAATAGCGACGAACGGCTTCACGGCGACGGCATCAACAAGTGCGCCTACAGGCCGCACTATCCGGTCAGCAAGGAATAGATAGTCGCTCCTGTCCGTGTAGTCGTCCGACGCCCGCGCACGACCCGCAGCCAGGGTGAGGCAACACACCAGAGCAGCCGCAAGCACGACGGCGCTACGTCGCCGGCGAACCGAGCTCTTCTGTGCCGGCTCGATCCTCTGCTGCCGGTCCCGCGCATGCCCCTCCGGTTCTGCTCCGGACCAGGCGTGGAGGCGCGCTGGTGGAAATCCGCGCCGGGCCGAAGCGCATTCGGCCGAGTTCTTGGCCAAAGCCATAACGTGCTGTAGGTTAGCAACTCGGGCAGCCGCAAGCCAGAGTGGGAGACCGCCGGTCAGGCCGCCGAGGAGGTAGCGGACCATGGGGCGTAAGCGATTCGAGCGGGCGAAGGAGTTATCGACCTGGCGGCGCATTGCCCTGCACCTGTGGAACCACCCGCGCGATCCGACCGTCTACGGCAATCTCGAGATCAACATGCGTACGGCGTGTGAGTACCTGCGCCAGGTCAACGAACTGCATCGGGGCGCCAAAGTAACGGTCACGCACCTGGTCGCCAAGGCGATCGCCCGTGCCTTGGCGGAGCACCCGGAGGCCAATGCGATTGTCGCGCGGCGCCGCATCTACTACCGGCGAAGCGTTGACGTGTTCTGCCAGGTCGCCACGGCCGGAGGCAAGGACCTTTCAGGCGTCAAAATCTCCAACGTGGACCGCAAGAAAATCACGGAAATCGCCGACGAGCTCCACGATCGAGTCGAGCGCCTGCGCCGCGGCCGGGACTCGAGCTCCGAGCGGGCCAAGCGCACCATCCTTCGGGTTCCCCATCCACTACTCGGCACCGTGATCCGCGCCGCCGAATTCCTGAGCTACGACCTGCGGCTGGATCTCTCGCGCTTCGGCATCGAGCAGGACCAGTTCGGCTCGGCCATGGTCTCGAACGTCGGCGGCTTCGGGCTGTCGCACGGACTTGCGCCGCTCGTACCGGCCACGCGCACCCCGATCGTTCTCCTGGTAGGAAAGATCGAGGATCGCCCGGTGGTAGAGGACGGCCGCCTTAGCATTGCGCCTTGTCTTACGATCGGCTGTACGTTCGATCACCGCCTCATCGATGGCTATCAGGCCGGCGTCATGGCCTCGATCGTCACAGCGACGCTGAGTGATCCGTTTCGCTACATCGGCTTGCCCATCCGATCCAGCTCCATTGGCGACCGCATCGTCCTCCCTGAGCACGAAACGACCAGTAGCGATCGCACCGGCAGCTCGTGCACGGACCGCACTGGTGAATCGCATCGGCCCGAAGACCCGCCTCGAGTAGAACCCGGCGATTGATCTCTTTGAGGTCGAGCCGTAGCCGGCCGGTGGCGCGCAAGACTGGGAATCCAGCCGCTTCGAACCGCCGCGCCACGTCATTGCCGATCTCGTAGCAACACGGGCCGATAGCGGGACCAAGCGCGGCCTCCAGCCGGTCGACGCGGCAGCCCGCCCGTGCGGCCGCCGCGATCGCTTCTCGCACTACGCCGGCCAGGGTGCCGCGCCAGCCAGCATGCACTGCCGCCGCCCACTGGGCGACCGGTTCTACCAGCAGAATTGGAACGCAATCGGCTGTACGCACGCTCGCCACCACTCCGGCGCGCGTGACCGTCAGGGCGTCCGCTTCGATCTGCTCGTAATGACCAGGACAGTAGCGATCGACCGCAACCACCCTGGCGCCGTGGACTTGGCGCACGGACACCGCTCGCTGGGGGCGCGGCGTCCGCCGATCCCCGAAGCCTGCCAATAAACGAGGGATTTTCTTCCAGGATTCGGGAATCAGCACTCCTTGCACGGTTGGGGCTGCCTGCTTGCGAGCCTTCGTCGCTGTGGTAGCCTCGCGTGATTGCACCGCGCAATAGGGCCACTCGAAGCACCGCTCCCGCCCGCGCGGCGCGTGACGCAACGTTGCGAAAAGCCGTCAAAATCGTAGGCGCCAGGACCCACAATCTCAAGGGAATCTCTTGCGAGTTCCCGCTGCGGCGGATCACCGTCGTGACGGGCGTCTCGGGCTCGGGCAAGTCCTCCCTGGTCTTCGATACGCTCTATGCGGAGGGGCAACGCCGCTACGTCCAGTCTCTGTCCACCTACGCCCGCCTGTTTCTCGAGCAAATGGAGCGTCCCGACGTGGACTTCGTGAGCGACGTCCCACCGGCCATCGCTCTCGAGCAGAAAAACGCCATCAAGAATGCGCGCTCGACGGTAGGCACGATTACAGAGGTACACGATTACCTGCGCCTCCTGATGACACACGCGGGGGCGATTTCCTGCCTCGAGTGCGGAGCACCTGTTCGTAAGCGGACCGTCGAAGACGTAGCGAGCGAACTCGAATCTGCGCGCGCGGGACGGCGCCTGATAATCCATGCAGAAATACCCTTGGCCGACGTCGAGCCGGAAGAGGCGGTAGCGGCTGTCCGACGGCAGGGGTACTCGCGGGCCATGGTCGGCGAGACCACCGTGTTACTCGAGGAAGCGGGTACCGACGCCGTCCGCGACGGGAAACTAGACGTCGTAATCGATCGCCTGGTCGCCGGGCCGGACAAGGGAACGCGCCTGCGCGAGGCGCTTGAACGCGGCTTCCACCTCGGTCGGGGAACCGTACTGGTCTCGGACGCTACCACAGGCGAAGCGACTCGCTATCAAAACCGACTTGCGTGTACTCGGTGCGGCCGCGACCACCTGGCACCCTCCCCCCAACTGTTCAGCTTCAACA
>CAYZHO010000228.1:0-1545 GCA_964478045.1 uncultured Myxococcales bacterium
GAAGAAGCCAGCCGCCAGCTCGAGGGCGGCCTTTTCGTCGCCAGCGGGAATGCGCACGCTTTCCAGCTGGCGGCGCAGCCAGACGAGCTGTCGCCGCGCGTAGCGGCGCGTAGCAACGGTAATCGCCTCCGCCAGCCGCTCGGGCGCAAGTTCCCCGCTCAGGCACGCCCAGGCTTCCCGATAACCGATCGCGGCAAAGGCCGGCAACTCCCGGTGGTATCCCCGAGCCTTCAGGCCGCGCACTTCTTCGAGCAGACCGGCGTCGACCATCCGCCGGGCCCGCTCGCCGATTCGCGCGTGTAGCTCCCGCCGCGGTAACACCAGCTCAATCACCAGCGACTCAAACAACCGTTCTCCCAGTCGATGACGCGCGTGCCACTCTGACAGCGGGCGTCCCGTCAGCTCGAACACCTCCAGAGCTCGCACGGTCCGCACGAGATCGTTCGGATGAATCCGAGCTGCGGCAATGGGATCCACACGTTCGAGCCGCGCCCGAAGGGTTCCGGGAGCCTTGCGCTCTTGCGCTTCCAGGTGCGCTCGCAGCTCGAAATCTGCCGCTGGCCCGGGAAACAAGCCCCGGAGAAGACTGCGCACGTACAAGCCGGTGCCGCCACACACGATCGCGCGGCGCCCTCGTGCTTCGATGTCGGCTAGCGCCTCGAGCGCCCCATCGCGCCAGCGAGCCACATCGTAAGGTTCGTCGGGATCGACGACGTCGATCATGTGATGGCGAATTTCCTCGCGCAGCTCCCGCGGGGGCTTCGCCGTTCCCACATCAAGGTAGCGATAGACTTGGCGCGAGTCGGCGCTGACGACCTCGGCGTCGAGCCGGCGGGCCAGAGCAGCCGCCAACTCGGTCTTCCCGGCCGCCGTCGGGCCCACTACGAATAGAACCCGCCGGGGCAGAGGCCGCGTCGGCACCACTGCCTGCTTAACCATCAGCGTCCAAACAACCGCTCGACCTGAGATCGGGTGAGGCGCCGCGCAACCGGGCGCCCATGCGGACAGCACGCGCTGAACTCGACTCCCGCAGCTTGCGAAAGCAGCGCTGCCGCAGCGTTTCGCTCCAGCCGTTGTCCGACCCGCACGGCGGCCCGGCACGCGGCAGCCGCAAGCGCGCGCACCAGCATCTTTTCCTCGCCCACCCCGCTGCTGCCAGCCTCGGACAGCAAGGCCTCAGCAAGCGCCGCGGGGTCCTGCCCGGCCAGCGCGGCCGGAATCGCTCGCACGAGCACCTCTTCTTCCCCGAACGGCTCGAGCTCCCATCCGCCTTCTTCGAGCCGCTGTGCCAAGCGTTCGAGCGCATCCACTCCCTCGGCACCCACCACCACCCTGGCCGGGGCGAGCAGGCGCTGGCTGTCCTTGCTGCCGGGCTGTTTGGTCAAGCGCTCGAAGAGAATGCGTTCGTGCAAAGCGTGCTGATCGATCAGAACGAGCGCCTCGCCGTGCTGGCAGACGATATAGCCGTCGAAGACTTGTCCGATGACTTTTGCCGCCGACAGATCCTCGCCTCGGGCGACAAGCGCAACCTGCTCGCTCAAGGTC
>CAYZHO010000228.1:1555-3722 GCA_964478045.1 uncultured Myxococcales bacterium
AAGCACCGCGGGCGGCCGGCGCGGCAACTTGCGCCCTGCCGCCCGAAGCTCGTGCTCGGCCAAGCCCCAGCGGCCGAGCGGGCTACTCCGCCGCCTGAGGGCCTCGCGCACGGCCTCCACCACGAACCGCTCGACCGCCTCTGGCTGTTCGAACCGGACTTCGCGCTTTGCAGGGTGCACATTCACATCGACCATGCCGGGCGGCACCGATAGAAACAGGGCCACAGCCGGGTAGCGCCCGCGCAGGACGTAGGTGCGGTAGGCTTCCATAACGGCGCGAAACAGCAGCCGATCGTGAACCCAACGCCCGCCCACGAACAAGGATATTCGCCGCGAGGAACCGTACGAGGTACCGGCAGTACTGATCGCGCCCTCGATTTCCATTCCGCCGTGGCTCCCCTTCACCGGGACCATCGCCGCAGCTACGTCTCGCCCGTAGACCTGAGCCAGGCGCACGTCGAAACGGTCGGTGGGGGGAGCATCGAGAACCGATCGCCCGTTGCGCAGCATGCGGAAGCCCACCGCTGGGCGCGCTAGGGCCATGCGCCGCAGCGTCTCGGCAGCCAACGCAAACTCAGCGGCGGCGCTCTTTAAGAACTTTCGTCGCGCCGGAACGGTGGCGAACAAGTCTACGACTTCCACTCGGGTGCCGGGCCGGGCGCTGGCTTCGCGCCGCTCAACAGTGCGCCCGTGGTGAACCCGGATCATCGCGCCAAAGGTCGTCCCGGCCGGCCGCGAGACGAGCTCGAGCTCCGAAACCGCCGCAATCGCGGCCAGCGCCTCTCCCCGGAAACCGTAGGTTCCCACGGCCGCCAGGTCCGACAGCGAGCGGATCTTACTGGTAGCGTGCCGGGCAACGGCTAGCTCAAGCTGATCGGCTGGAATTCCGCGACCATCGTCGGCAACCGCGATGCGAAGGCGGGGCCGTTCGTCGTACTCCACCGTGATCGTACGAGCTCCGGCATCGAGCGCGTTCTCGACCAGTTCCTTGACCACGGAAGCCGGCCGCTCGACGACCTCGCCCGCGGCGATTCCCGAGATGACCGCCTCGCTGAGCGGAACAATCCGTTCAGGGGACGATGAGGTCATCGAGTTTTGCCGCAAGTCGCCGTTCGACCTCGGCAGCCAGTTCACCGTAGCCGCGGCGCCCGGCCATCGCGTAGGTCATTTTCTTGCCCGCTTCCACTCCTGGCTGGTCGAACGCGTTCACGCCGAGCAGTCCAGCCATGATCACCGTCTGCATCTCCAGCAGGTGAAACAACTGGCCGAGCGTATCCTCGCTGACGCGGGGGACTTCGATCACGCTGCACAACCGGCCTGCTTCGGTAAGGGCGAGTTCGGTGGCCCGCTGCTCCATGTTGAGGAGCTGCCCGAGGTCATGCCCAGACAGATAGGCAAGCCCTTCGATGTCGTCGTATCCCGACGGAATTGGAAGCTCGCACCCGTGATCCTCCACCCGCACGAACGTAACGACCTTGTCGCGCGGTCCCTCCACATAGAGCTGGATCTGCGAGTGTTGGTCCGTGGCGCCGAGCGCCCGCACCGGCGTCTGCCCGGTCTCGACCACGCTGCCGTCGAAAGCATGGCGCTTGCCGAGGCTTTCCGCCCACAGTTGGGCGTACCATTCGGCCAGCCGCGCTAGCCCATCGCAGTACGGCATCAGTACATGCATGACGGCGTTTCGCTCCCGCAATGCGGCATACAACAGTACCGCGTGCAGCGCAGCGGGATTGCGCCAGGGATCGCTCAGGCTCGTGTGCACGTCGATCCGCCGCGCGCCCTCGCACAAGGCCTCGGCGTCCAGGCCAGCCGCAGCGATCGGCAACAGGCCCACGGCGGACAAAACCGAGAACCGACCGCCCACGCCCCTCGGCACCGGCAGGCTCGCAAACCCTTCGTCGTCGGCGAGCGCACGCAGGATCCCGTTCTCTGGATCGGTCGTCACGACGACGTGCTCGTGATAGCGACCGGCCCCCACCGTTCGCAATAGCCGATCCCGCGCAATCAAAAACTGGGCCATCGTCTCGGCGGTTTGCCCGGACTTCGAGACGACGTTGAAGGCCGTGTGCTCGAGATCGGCTTGTTCGAGCAATTGCGAAAAGGTTGCAGGATCGATGTTGTCGACGACGTCCACGCGCATGCCGTCGGCAGCCGGTTCCATGTGGGA
>CAYZHO010000229.1:0-1459 GCA_964478045.1 uncultured Myxococcales bacterium
TCCGGATTGCGGGTGATGTCCTCGATCATGAAGGCCAGATCGCGCCCGCTGGAACGATCCGCCGTCCCGCTACCGGTCCTTGTGACGTGGCCGAGGCGTGTGATGGCGTTGCTGCAAGGTCCCCGGCTGATCGCTTCAGACCGGCAGGGCCGCCATGTGGCAACCGGGTTGCGATCCGGTGCAGTGCGCCCGACACGTGCAATGGGGCAAGCAGGTGCACTGCAAACGATACGCCCGATGGGTGGCACGCGACGACGGTAACGACTGTACCAGTAATGACACGTGCCGTAGTGCCGGCCGGTCGTTGCTGTGCGACGACGGTGACCCGTCCGTGTACTGTCGACGTGTATGATCCTGCTGAAGGACGTCGGTTTCTGTACGAGCCGAATCCCGGTTGTCGTTTCGCTACTAAGACCGACTTCCGCGTTCACGAGTACGGAAGACGAAGCCGGGGAACATTGGTGTTCAAATGGAAAGTGCATAAAGGCGGTGAACCGGCTGATTTCGGCGATCCGCACGCGAGCACGAGTTATGTTTTGTGTGCGTACGACCACGATGCGGGCGTGCCGGCCTTGTGAACCCGGTTGGCGATCAAACCGAGTGGCATCTCGCCGCGCGCGAGCGAGGGGTGGCGTTATTACGATCCGGGCGGTTCTTTTGGCGGCCTGACTGTTGCAAAACTCAAGGGCAATACCCGAGGTGAGGTCGACATCCAGCGGAAGGCGGTAAAGGCAAACCTCCAGCTGCCGGCGCCGGTCGAGGGCCCCCTTTTTCACCAAGACCCCAGCGTCACCGTCTAGTTATGGAACAGCGAACGAGTCTGCTAGTCTGCTAAGTTTCATATCGGGGCGAAGAACAGCGCGAAAGCGCTCAAGACGAGACGTCGCGTTGTGGCCTTCCCACCCAGCTCGGACAAGTACGCAAAACAGCCGCGGGTCAACGGGAGCAGGCCCCCACCCTAGGCTTTCCCGCCCATGCCATGCGCCTTCTTCGGCGGAGGGTCGGCCGGTGGGGCTCGCTTTCAGTTCACCTGCACCGCCACGAAGAACCCGAGCCCGTGCAGGGGACCGGCGAGGAGATGTTGCAGCGGCCGGCCTGGCCGGCGCTGGCCTGGTCGCCGAGTACCACGCTGACCTGCACCGGGCCGCCGGGAGGCGCGATCGTGGTCTTGCGAGCGACAAGGCGCAGGTCGATGTTGCGAGAGCCGCGGCGCCTAAGCACCAGCTTGCTAAGCCCGCGCGCACTTCCCGGCGTGCATGCGGGCGGATCCATCGATCCGGACCTGTTGCGGTAGACGGCCTTGTCTGGCCGCACCTTCCAGCCGTCGCGCGGATCGCACGTGGGAGCATCGGCCTGCGGGACCGGAGTCGTTGCTTCGGTAAGCTCGAACAGCGGCGAGCCAACCGCTTCCAAACGGACTTGGACGCCGGCGGTGAGCTCCGTGCCAGCGGGGATACCC
>CAYZHO010000229.1:1469-3716 GCA_964478045.1 uncultured Myxococcales bacterium
GGATACCCTGCGGGAAGAACAGACTGCCGCTGATCTTGAGGCGCGCATTTGCGCCAGGCTCGCCGGCTCTGGCGATCTTGACCCGCAGCAGGGGCACGTAGCCGCCGGCGGTGCATAGGTCGTTGCCTGGTGCAACGCATGGAGCCGGCGCCACGAGCTCGGGTGCCCACCAGTTGCCCGAGACGGCGAGCATCGCCAGCAGCTTGAGGGTGTCTTCGTAGTAACCTTCGAGGCCTGCAGCGGGACTTTCGAGCAGGCTCCACAGCGCGTCGAGCCAGGCCTGGTTGGCCGGGTCGATCATGGCCGCAACGGCCAGCGGGGAGGTGAACGCGTTGGATAGGTAATCGCTGTCCGGGTTTGGAGTTCCGTCAAGGGCGTAGCCCGCGCGCACGAGGGTGGGATCGCCGCCGGTCGTTGCAATGATCCACGCATTCAGCCGGTCGAGGATCGCCTTGGCCCGTGGATCGCCCGCAAGCAAATAGTCGAGCCCAATGCGCCAGGGGTCGCGCGTAGCATTGTAGCTGTAGGTTCCGTCGGTCGGGCCTTCCAGAAAATCTGGCGGCGCCGGCTTCGGTGCTGCGAGCGGATCGACGATGAAGTCGGGGATGAGACCTGCAGCCGGGCTGTAGGTTGTCTGCACGGTATCGATCATCGCATAGCCGGCATCGAGCACACTGTTCCAGGGACCGGTCGGATCGAACCACGCAAAGGTCCGAAAGTGCCCGGGCAGGAAATCCGAGGAACGCGTAGCGGCATAGAAAGTCGGCTCCGTGGGCGAGACCCAGTCGCCGAGCAAAACATAGGAACCGCTCGAGTCGACGTCGCCGTCGGCAAGGTCCGCCAGAACGAGCGCCGCTTCGCTGGCATAGTCGACCGGGCCGCAGCTTCCCCACTGCCGGTCTGCCAGCAAAAGCGCGTAGGCAATGTCGAGATCGCCGTCGGCGGCGCTGTCGATTCCGCGCGCGTCGGCGCACGAGCGGCGCTGATACCACGCCATGAGGTGATCGTGGAAGGCGGTGGGGTGATCGCGAAAGTAGGCGAACATGCCGTCGAAGATCTCGCGTGCCCGCGCGTCGTGGCCTGCCATGTAAGCGGCAATGAGCATTCCGTAGCCGTGTGCTTCCGAGACGGTGAGGTTGCCGCGGTCGACTCCGGAAAGCACCACGTAGCGTCCCGGCTCGCATGCCGCTTTGAGGTAGGCGGCTTTCCAGCGCTCGTAAAAGTCTGCCGCGGCCTGGTCGAGCGCGGCTTGCGTGCGGCCCGAGGGTTGGATCGTTCCAGCCGTGTAAGCGATCGGGTGGCTGGCGAACGGGACGTTTGGGGCGCCGGCTGCTGCGGGCGCAAGGGCGAGCACGAGCAAGGAGGCGGCGGCAGTGCGGGCAAACATGGGGCCAAGCCTAACCCGGCCGGAGGGGCTTGCGCAAGCCGGCGCGCGCATTTCCTTCGCTGCTGCGTTTTTTTTCGTCACACTTGCGTGAGGGCTGCCAGCAAGAAGCGGGCCGCGTTTCCCCCGCTCCCGCGCTTTTGTGCGCGGGCAAAGCGAGGAGCCCAGCTCTGCCGGCGATGCGGCCGGCCGCTCGGCGGGCCAGCGGGTCTTGCTGCCCTGGCCCAGTACCAACGGGGGGGGGCGCTCTTTTCCGGCGGGCGCTGGGAGCGCACTTTAGCATCGGGAAGCACAGCCTGCGGCGCGCGGGCGCGCGCATTTTCCGGCGGGCGCCGGGCGCGGCCCTCGTTCGCTATCAGTGCTCCGACAAGCCGTTGGGCCTTGCTCCCTAGTGCCTGGTGCCTGGTCCCTGGTCCCTGGTGCCTGGTGCCTGGTGCCTGGTCCCTGGTCCCTGGTCCCTGGTCCCTGGTCCCTGGTCCCTGGTCCCTGGTCCCTGATCCCTAGTGCCTGGTCCCTGGTCCTTGGTCCTTGGTCCTTGGTCCTTGGTCCTGCAAAAAGGGGAGGACTTTCCTCCTCTTCGCGCCAGGAGCCGGTATGGACGCAGTAGCGGATCGCCAACCTGCGACGCAATACGGTCACCGTATGTAGCCGCACGAGCCACGTGTCGAGTACGGGCTATTGACTGTCGGCATGACGGCCGAGCGGCTAGCGCCCCGGCGCCGGCTGCCAGAGGCGAGTGAGTACATGCCATCGCTCACTGCGGACTAGCACGAACCGGCGCGTCTTTTTCCTTCCGGCACGCTCCGTGTCGAGCCCGGTTCGCTAACGCGCACGCCGCTCGGTGGCGCCCACAACAGGTGCAG
>CAYZHO010000230.1:0-3713 GCA_964478045.1 uncultured Myxococcales bacterium
AGGCGCGAAACCGTCACGTGCAGCCCAACAGTTTCGGCGTCGGCAGGATGTAGCCCGTGATCGCAAGCCCATTGCACGGCCTACTCGCGCGCGCACGAACAGGTACCCAGGAAAACTCGGAGAGGCTACGGTGAGAAAACCCTTCGAACGGATCCTGGTTGCAAACCGGGGCGAGATAGCTTGCAGGGTCATTCGTACCGTTCATGCACTCGGCCGCAAGGCGATCGCCGTCTACTCGTCGGCCGACGCCGGCGCGCCGCACGTCCGCTTGGCCGACGCTGCCGTCGAGATCGGTCCCCCGCCGGCAAGCGAATCGTACCTAAACATCGAGCGAATCATCGAAGCGGCGCGGCGGTCCGGGGCCGACGCGGTCCATCCGGGCTACGGATTTCTGGCGGAAAATCCTGCGCTGGCCCGAGCCTGCGACGAAGCGGGCCTGCTCTTCATCGGCCCGCCAGCCGATGCCATCGAGCTAATGGGAAGCAAGGCGGCCGCGAAAAAGCGGGTGGAAGCGGCCGGCGTGCCGTGCGTGCCCGGCTACCACGGCGAGGATCAGTCGGACCAGGCGTTCCTTGAGGCGGCGCGCCGTATTGGGTTCCCGGTGATGATCAAGGCGGCCGCCGGTGGAGGCGGGCGAGGGATGCGCCTGGTAGAGGCCGAGTCAGAACTGAAAGCCGCGCTCGAGTTGGCCCGCAACGAAGCCGAGAGCGCCTTTGGTTCGGGCGAACTGATCCTCGAGAAGGCAATCGTGAGACCGCGCCACGTGGAGATCCAGGTATTTGCCGACGATTTCGGCAACGTCGTGCATCTCGGCGAGCGGGACTGCAGCGTGCAGCGGCGCCACCAGAAAATCATCGAAGAGTCTCCGTGCCCGGTCATGACCGAGGAGCTGCGAAGCGCCATGGGCGAAGCGGCGGTGGAGGCGGCGCGCGCAATCGGGTACCGCAGTGCCGGGACGGTCGAGTTCTTGCTCGACGAAGAGCGCCGATTTTACTTCCTTGAGATGAACACGCGCCTTCAGGTCGAGCATCCGGTGACGGAAATGGTGACCGGGCTCGATTTGGTGGCGATGCAGTTCGAGGTGGCCGAAGGGCGGCCTCTCGGGATCCGGCAGGAGGACGTGCGCTTGCGCGGGCACGCGATCGAAGCTCGCCTGTACGCGGAGGATCCGGCACGCGGGTTCCTACCGAGCAGCGGGAGGATCGAGCTTTGGGTACCGCCGGCGGGAGAGGGCATCCGCGTGGACGGGGGAATCGAGACCGGCTCCGAGGTGTCGCCGTTTTACGATCCGCTGCTAGCAAAGGTGATCGCCTGGGGCGAGACGCGGGAGACGGCACGCAGGCGCCTGGCTGCGGCTCTCGGGCGGACGGCGGCCTTCGGCGTGACGACGAACCGCGATTTCTTGTTGCAGGCACTGTCCTGCAAGCCTTTCGTGCGTGGCGAGGCAACAACTGCGCTCGTCGCGGAAGAGTTGGCGCAGGCGCCCCCGGCAGCCGTTGAGGATGGAGTCGCCGCGGCAGCCCTGCAGTACGTCCTCGAAGCACGCCGCGCGCTGGCCTCATCGGCCTACGTTTCACCCGTTCTCCTTAACTGGAGTAGCGCAGGACACCTGGTCTCGCGTTTCGACTACGACCTGGGTGGCGAAGTTGCCGACTTCAGCGTAAGTCCGAGGGGCAAGCACGATTACGCGGTTTCGTGCGGCGAGCGCTCGTGGCAGGTGCGCGTGGTGGAGGTCGGGGACCAGCGCGCGCGCTTGCTTGTGGACGGGCAGGCAACCGAGGCCGTCTACTTCGCGCCGGCCCCCGGGCGCTTGTATCTAGCGACCCCGAGGCGCACGCATTTGTACGTGAACCGCCGGACACTCGCACCGGGCGAACAGGAAGCGGCCGGCGAGGGTAGGGTGACGGCCCCGATGCACGGGCTTCTCGTGGAGGTCAGCGTGGCCGAAGGATCTAGAGTCGCGAAAGGGCAGCGCCTGGCCGTGCTCGAAGCAATGAAAATGCAGCACGAGATCTGCGCCGACGTGGCGGGGATTGTCCGCGCGGTCCACTGCGCCGCAGGCCAGCAAGTGGCGGCGGACGATCTGCTGTTCGAGATCGAAGCGGGCGAAGCGGCCGGGGCCTAGGCGGAGAGGCAAGCGGGCTTTGAGCGAGAAAGACGATGCGCGAGCAAGTGGAAGGGTTTCGCAAGGAGTGCAACGCGCTGGCCGAACTACTCGAAAGTCTCGAGGACCGAGACTTCGAGATCGTGACTCAATTCAAGCAGTGGACCATCGGCGACGTCTTGCGCCACCTCCATGTGTGGAACTACGCAGCCGACCGGGCGCTCATGGCGCCGCAGGAGTTCGACGCGTATTTGGCTGCCTTTGCCGAACACGCGGCTTCGGGCGACGTGCGCGTCTTCGAGCGCCATTGGTGCCGGGAACCCGCCGGACGCGGGTTGCTTGACGCTTGGCGCGCACTGGCAAGCGAGCTGTGCGTGCACTTTGCAAGTGCCGACCCGAAGGTTCGGGTGCGCTGGGTCGGTCCCGACATGAGCGCGCGCAGTGCAATTACCGCGCGGCTGATGGAAACCTGGGCGCACGGCCAGGAAGTCTACGACATCCTCGGCGTCGAGCGGGGTACCGACGACCGCATCAAGGACATCGCGTTTCTGGGCGTGAGGACTTTCGAATGGACGTTTCGAAACCGCGGGCTCGCGGTTCCCGGGAAGCGTCCCTACGTGCGCTTGCAGGCACCCTCGGGCGCGGTTTGGGAGTTTGGAGATCCGGACGAGGAAAATCGCATCGAAGGGAATGCGGTGGAGTTTTGCCAGGTTGTCACGCAGGTGCGCAACGTTGCCGACACCTCGCTCGAGGTACGAGGCGAGGTGGCGCGCCGGTGGATGGCCATCGCTCAGTGTTTCGCGGGCCCGCCGAGTGACCCGCCGGCGCCTGGCACTCGCTTTCGGGTGACGCGGCGAGGTTAAGCCCCGGCCGGAGGGCCGGTTGCCGATCGGGCCGGAGACGACGAGAGGCGCCGCGACCGCAGGCCGGGCGCCTCTTCTTTTCGGAGTTCGTTTCCCGCCGTGCGTTCGGTCGAACGGACTCCTACTCTTTGGCTTTGACCGCGCGCGGGTTGTTGCGGCCAAAGTCACCGACGGTGTACAAGGCGTTCCAGCACGTACCACTGCTGTTGACGAGCTGAACGGTTACCTCGTTTTCGGCGGCAAAGAACCGGGATGCATCGAACGGTGGCGGCAGAGCCAAGAAAGTGCCCCGGCCGATCACTTTGGCCCGGGATTTCTTGCCGAGTCCTGCGCGCAGCAGCACTCGGCGAATCCCGTCGCTCATGTCGCCCACCTTGTCTTTGAAGCTGAATCCGATGAGGTTCTTTGGCTTCCATGCCGCCGTTCCACCGGGAACTTCGAAGCTGGCTACGAACTGGGGCGTTCCCGCCACCGAGTCGTAGATACACAAAGCGTAGTCGGTTCCGAGCAAGGGGTCGCCAAGGTCGCCAAGACCCACGCTCGTTGTGACGCCGCTGGCGTCTGCGGCGCCGCGCCACGCCCACTTCAACTTGTCTTTGAACGGCGTCACTGGGTCGTCGATGATCAGAAGCCGGGACGAGCCGTCGAGGCACCCCAGGCGAGGGTTGGCGTCGACGACGCAGCCCGTTACGGGGTTGCATATTGGCTCGCCGGTCGTGGCGTCGATTGCCGTCGTGCACAAATCG
>CAYZHO010000231.1:0-3709 GCA_964478045.1 uncultured Myxococcales bacterium
TCGAATCCTTTGGCGCTGAGAATGTTCCAGATCGCCTTTGCCCGCCGCATGCGGCTGTCGACGGGCTTGGGATGGCCTGGGTCGCCGTCGGGAAAGCGGACGAAAAACGTGATCCCGTGCTTTTGCGGTTTTTTCCCCGTGGCCACCGTGGTCCAGATCACTGGGGAGCTGCTCGGCTGCATGGATTCGAGCACGCCCCACGTGCCCTGGCGCCGCAGCCGCTCCAAGTTTGGAAGCAGGCCGCGCTCCATGAACGGGTCGAGAAGCGTCCACGTGGCTCCGTCGAGAGCGAACAAGACCACCGGCGGCCGCTGCTGCACTTCGTGCCGGGGGTGGCAGGCCACAGCGGCCGCCAGTACTACCGCCGCAATGCTCCCAATTCGCCGCGCCATCTGCGCTCGGGTTCGGTTGGCCTGCTCCGCCGCCTACCGGCCGGGCCAAGTCCCCGCTGCCATGCTGCCACAATCATCCGCTAGAGCGAGCGGGCCGTCTCAGGCGCGCCGGGCTGCTCGGGCGCGCCGGCGCCGCGGCGCGGGTGCGATTGCCGTTGCCTGGCGGCAAAGTCCCGCGGGCTTGCCGCCGCTTGGACCCTCGCATAATCATGGCGCCAGCGATCCGGCTCGGAGGAAGGCAATGAATCAGAGAACGGACGACCCGAGCGCCGTGCTGACGGCACCCGGAGCCATGTTCGAAATCGAAGAAACGGTGGTGCGGGGCATTCCGATGAAGGTGTGGAAGAATACCCCGCCGTCGCTGCGTGACGTGCTCGAACAAAGTCGCGCCCACGGCGACAAGACGTTTCTCGTATACGAGGACGAGCGCTGGACTTTCGAAGAGCACTTTCGCGCGGCTGCTTCGCTCGGCCGCCTGCTGGTGGAACGCTGGGGCGTGCGCAAAGGCGACCGTGTGGCGATCGCGATGCGCAACTATCCGGAGTGGTCGATTTCCTTTTGGGCAGCCGCGGTGGCCGGCGCCATTGTCGTTCCTCTCAATGCCTGGTGGAGCGGGGAGGAACTCGAGTACGGCTTGGCCGACTCGGGGGCCAAGATCCTGTTTTGCGACGAGCAGCGCGCTGAACGAGTCGCACCGGCACTCGAGCGAGTGCCCCTGGAGAAAGTGGTAGTCGCCCGCGCGGACGAACCACTGAGACCCGGTTGGCTAGCGTTCGAACGAGTGCTCGAGGAGGCGGGCCGCGACGATCGGCTCCCCGACGTTCGCATCGAGCCGGACGACGACGCAACGATTTTTTACACTTCGGGAACGACCGGGCGGCCGAAGGGTGCGCTCGGCACGCACCGCAACATTTGCACGAATCTAGTGAGCCTCGCCTATGCTCAGGCCCGTGGAGTGCTGCGCAGCGGGGGCTCTCTGGAAGAGTTGCTGGCGCGGCCGCAACCGGCACAGTTGCTCTCGGTCCCCTTGTTCCACGCGACCGGGTGCCATTCCATCCTCGTCGCCAACACCGCTTTCGGCGGCAAGCTCGTGATGATGTACAAGTGGGATCCCGAGCTCGCGCTTCAGTTGATCGAGCGAGAGCGGATCACGAGCTTCGGCGGAGTGCCTGCGATGGTCTGGCAGGTGCTCGAGTCGCCGAACCTGAGGAAATACGACCTGTCGAGTATCGAGAACGTGAGCTACGGGGGAGCCCCCGCGGCACCGGAGTTGGTCCGCCGCATTTGCGAAGTCTTTCCGAAGGTATCGCCGGGCAACGGCTACGGGCTGACGGAAACGTCGTCGGTGACGACGTTCAATTTCGGAGAGGACTACAAGCGCAAGCCGGACAGCGTCGGGCAGCCGGTTCCGGTGTGCGAAGTGAAAGTGGTGGATGACCAAGGCCACGAGCTCGAGCCGGGACGTGTGGGTGAGCTCTGGATCAAGGGCCCCAACGTAGTACGGGGGTACTGGCAGAAACCCGAGGCTACGGCCGAAACGTTCACAGACGGGTGGCTGCACTCGGGCGACATCGCCCGGATCGACGAGGAGGGCTTCGTCTACATTCTCGATCGGGCCAAGGACATGCTCATCCGCGGTGGCGAAAACGTCTATTGCGTTGAGATCGAGTCGGTCCTGTACGACCACCCCGACGTGCTCGATGCCGCGGTCGTCGGACTGCCCCACAAGGTGTTGGGCGAGGAAGTCGGCGCCGTCGTACAAGTCCGCGAGGGCTCGAACGTTACCGAACAAGAGCTGCGCGATCACGTGGCGCGCCACCTGGCGGCCTTCAAAGTTCCGGTTCGGATCGACATCCGCTATCAGCCGCTCCCGCGCAATCCGCAAGGAAAGATTCTCAAGCGGCAACTCCGGGAAGAAATGATTGGCGGCGCGGGGCAGTGATCCGGGGGCTGCGCGGGCGCCGATGGCGAGCGCGTGGCGCTCGCCCTGCGCGCGAGCGCGGGTGGGCTTTGGTCACTGGACCGGCGCCGGTGCGGTGCAGATTCTTCCGGTCGAGTGAGTGCGCATACTTCGGTTGCGTTGGTGCCGCCCGGCTGGAGGCGGGGGCAGCCCGCAGGGGTTAGACTTTTGATGGAAGCGGTAGCCAGAGGTGGCGGGGGCAGTCGAAGGTAGAGTCCCTTGGTACGCGAGCGGGCTCCGATTTGCTTGCACCCGCTGCGGAGCCTGCTGCCGGGGAGCGGCGGGGTACGTTTGGGTAACACCGAACGAAGCGCGAGCTCTGGCAGCCTGGTTCGGCACCGGCGCCGACGAGTTCGGCCGCAAGTACTTGAGGCGCGTGGGCGGGCGTTACGCGCTGCTCGAGAGGCCCACTGGAGAGTGCGTCTTGCTCGAGGGGGACCGGTGCAGTGCGTATCCGGTTCGGCCGCGCCAGTGCAGGAGCTATCCGTTTTGGGACCAAAACCTGCGGTCGCCCGCCGCGTGGGGGAAGGCGGCGGCCTGCTGCGAGGGCATTTCCGCAGCGTCGCCTCTGATCGGCTGGCGCGAAATTGAACGGCTGCGCTCGGGCTAGCCACCCGCCGGTTGCAGTGCAGTAATGCCCCGTAGGAGACAGGTTGGATGGTCTGGGTTTTCTCGTGCGCGTTTGCGGTTGCTTTGCTGCTGGTCGCCGAATGGCGCGGTTGGCGCCTGCTGGCCTGCTTCGCCAAGCCGGCGGCTTCGGCCTCGTTCGTGGCGGCGGCTTTAAGCGCCGGCGCTACAGACAGTCCGTACGGCCGCTGGTTGTTGGCTGGGTTGATCCTGGCGGCCCTGGGGGACGTCTTGCTTCTTGCGCGCCAGGGAACACCATTTCGCCTGGGGATCTATGCGTTCCTCGGCGGTCACCTCGCCTACGCAAGCGCTTTCCTGCGGGCAGGCCCCAGTCTTCCCTGTGCGCTCGTTGCCCTCGCCGCAGCCGCACCCGCGGGCTACGGCGCACTAAAATGGCTCGAGCCGCATCTTCCGGCCGGGATGCAAGCGCCGGTACGCGCATACATTGCGGTAATCACGATCATGCTGGTTACGGCCGCCGCCGCGGCGCCTGCCGACTGGAGGATCACGGCCGGCGCGACAGCGTTTTACTGTTCGGACTTGTCCGTCGCGCGTGACCGTTTCGTGCGCCCTGGGTTGGTCAATCGGCTCTGGGGCCTTCCGCTGTACTACACGGGGCAGCTCCTCCTAGCACTGACGGCCGGGCACGCCTGAGGGGACTTTTGACGTCGGCCAAACATTCTAATCGCAGCGGACGCTGTGATCGGCTCTCGTTGCTCAGTGTCGCAAG
>CAYZHO010000232.1:0-3689 GCA_964478045.1 uncultured Myxococcales bacterium
CCTCGCTAGAGGGCGCAGTGGCTTCGGCGCGGCGCGAAGCAGCGACCGCCTTCGGAGACGATCGCGTCTATCTCGAAAAGTTCTTGGCCGATCCCCATCACGTCGAGATCCAAGTGTTCGGCGACGGCCGCGGCAACGCCGTCCACCTCGGGGAACGGGAATGCTCGGTGCAGCGCCGCCACCAAAAGGTCATCGAAGAGGCGCCCTCGCCTCTTCTCGACGACAGCTTACGGGCCGCGATGGGCGAAGCGGCCGTCGCGCTGGCAGCGGCCCTGTCCTACCGGGGGGCGGGAACCGTCGAGTTCGTGGTCGACGGGAATCTGCGGTTCTACTTCCTCGAAATGAACACGCGCCTGCAAGTCGAACATCCAGTCACCGAAATGGTCACGGGAACCGACCTGGTGGCCTGGCAGATCGCCATTGCGCGCGGTGAGCCGCTACCGCCTGCTCCGGCTCCGCGCGGCCACGCCGTCGAATGCCGCGTCTACGCCGAAGACCCGAGCCGCGGGTTCGCCCCCTGCGGCGGAACGGTAGTTCGCGTCGACCACCCGAGCGGCCCCGGCATCCGCGTGGATTCATGCATGTTCGACGGGGCGCCGGTCCCCCTGGCCTACGATCCCCTGCTGGCCAAGATCGTAGCCTGGGGCCCGGACCGCCAGGCGGCCTTGGCCCGCCTCGATCAAGCATTGGCCGAAACCGCCGTCTGCGGGGTTCCCACCAACGTGGGCTTTGCCAGAGCAATCCTGGCCGATCCGGCGTTTCGATCCGGCCGCTTCACTACCACGGACGTCGAGCAGCGTTTCGGCGCCTGGCAGCCGCCCGCCTCCTCGCTCGAGGCTCGCGCGGCCGCCTTAGCCGCTCATGCAGTAGCCACCGCCGCCGCCGCGGCGCCCGGCCCCGCAAGGCATAGACAGCTGCCGGCGGGGCCATGGCAAACGCTCGGCCCGTGGCGTCTCGGCATGAGGAGGGGGCGGTGAGCAGCGGCCTCTATCGGGTCGGCACCCGCAGAGTGTGCGTGAATCTCGAAGGCGGCCCAAAGCAGTGGCGGGCAAGCGTAGACGGGCACGAGCTCGAGCCGGTGGTGGTGCGCGCCGGAGATCGCTACGTCGAGGTAACTGTGGGACAACGGCGCCTGCGGTTGCTGTACGCGCGGTGTGAAGGCCGGATCCACGTAGTAGCCGGCGGGCAGCTCTACGTGTTCGAGCCGGCCGAAGACAGCGCCGGCGAAAGCGAGCGAGAAGACGGCGGGGCGTTTACTTCCGAGATCGTCTCGCCCATGCCGGGCAAGGTCCTCGACGTCCTGGTCCGCGAAGGCGAGGAAGTGACCGCTGGCCAGCCCCTGGTGATGCTTGAAGCCATGAAGATGGAGCAAGCGCTTGCGGCGCCGCAGCGCGCGCGTGTGCGCCGTATCGTTGTGACCCCGGGACAAAAGGTAGGACCCGGGCAGGCGTTGGTCGAACTCGAGCCCGCCGGGTAGCCGGGGCAGCCGCGCCGCTCGAGCGGGAGCGGGGCGCCCTGCTTGGGTTTAGACCCCGAGCACGCTGCCCGGTTCGATCCCCAGAGACCGGGCGGCTTCAGCAGCAGGGAGCTTTGCACCCTCGGCCCTCATCTTGGCCAGCCGGACGCTCCCGTCGCCCGTGGCCACCTCGATTCCTTCTTCACTGATTCCCAAGACGGTTCCGGGGCTTGCGGCCGGGCGATCAGCGGCCCGCCGCGACCCGTAAAAGCGCAGCCGCTGGCCTTGCCACAGGCAGTGCGCCCCGGGCGAGGGGTCGCAGCCGCGGATCAAGTCGTGAACTTCTTTGGTGGGCCGCCGCCAGTCGATGGCAGCGTGCTCGTCGCGGCAGAGGGGATCGTAGGTAGCCCGGGTCTCGTCCTGAGGCACCGCCTCGGCTCGTCCCGACAGGATGAGCTCGACCGCTTCTAGCGTTGCCTCGACGCCAACGTCGAAGACCTTGCCGTAGTAGTAAGACCCGGCCGAGTCGTCCGGTCCGATCTCGAGTTCGCGCTGCAGGTAGATCGGGCCGCTGTCGATTCCGTCGTCGGGCCGAAACAGCGTCACACCTCCTCGTGTCTCCCCTCGGATGATTTGCCAGTTGATGGCCGAGCCGCCCCGGTATGCGGGCAGCAGCGACGGATGAAAGCAGACCGAGGCGAACTTTGGGGCATCGAGGATCCGCCTTGGAATGATTTGGGTCACATATGCCAAGACTCCAAGGTCGGCTCGCTCGGGCTCGAGGAGTCGTACGACCTCTTCGTCTTTGTACGAGCGGCGGCTTATCACCGGCACCCCCGCCTCGCGCGCTGCTTGTTCGAGCGGATCGGGAGGCCGGCCGGCCCGGGGCGGTGGAACCGCGACGGCCAGGATCTCGTGGCCCCGCTCGCGCAGTCCCGCAAACACCCGTTCTCCGAACTTCGCCTGTCCGAACAGCAGAATCTTGCCCATGGAGGCTTTTCTACCCCCGCGCCACAGGGTTGGCCACCCGCCAAGCTCGGTCCGCGGCAAGCCCCAAAGATGCCGACCAATCGGTAGATCGTAAAGCGCGGCTTCTCCTAGCCATTGCGCCGCGCCAGCGCGGGTTATCTTCGCAAGCGGCCACCGAAGACGAAACCCGTTGATTTCACAGGAAAATCGCCTCGTTGAGGGAGACTAGCCCGGCCAGGGGGTGGGTTGAATCATAACGCACTGCATGCTAGTCGAAGGGCGCCCTTCTAGAAACGAGATTTCGCGCCCGGCCGGAGCCGACTCGGCAAGCGGCTGTGACGTGCGCCGCGGCAAGCGAGCGGTGCCGCCGGGCCAAGCGGTAAGCGGCGCCTGCCCGGGCAGGCCCCCGCCGAGACGCCAGGCGCTCGGCCAACACACGCAGGAGGAACCGAGGGTGAAAATTCTAGTTACCGTCAAGCGCGTGCCCGATGCCGAGACGACCATCAAGGTGAACCCGGAAGGCACGGGCATCGTCGAGTCGGGCATCAAGTGGGTCGTCAATCCTTTCGACGAGTACGCGATCGAGGAGGCGCTACGGATCAAAGAAGCCCAGGGCGACGTCGAAGTGGTCCTGTGCTCGGTCGGTGTACCCGAGAGTCAGGAGCAGCTGCGTACGGGCTTGGCCATGGGCGCCGATCGGGCGATTCTGGTCACGGCCGATGCGCCGGACGGCTGGGCGGTTGCCCGGATCCTTACCAAGATCGTCGAGAAGGAAAACCCCGACCTCGTCATCATGGGTAAGCAGGCGATCGACGACGACGCCAACGTGGTTGGGCAGCTTCTGGCACAACTGCTCGGCTGGCCGCAAGCCACGTTCATTTCCAAGCTGACGCTGGCCGACGGCAATGCCTCAGCCGAGTGCGTGCGCGAAGTGGACGGCGGTCTCGAAACGGTGCGCATCCCGCTGCCGGCGGTCGTCACCGCGGATCTACGCCTGAACGAGCCGCGCTACGCTTCGCTTCCCGGCATTATGAAGGCGCGCAAGAAACCCCTTGAGCAGATCGACGCTGCCTCGCTCGGGGTGGATCTTACCCCGCGGCTGCGAATCAAGTCGATGGCGCCCCCGCCCGAGCGGGCCGCCGGGCGGATCGTCGAGTCCGTCGACGAACTGGTCGCTGCCTTGCAGAACGAAGCAAAGGTTCTCTAACGAGGAGAGATTAAAGTGGGCAACGTACTCATCTACGCAGAACACGCGCACGGTCAG
>CAYZHO010000233.1:0-719 GCA_964478045.1 uncultured Myxococcales bacterium
GTCTCGACACGCTCGATGGCAACTCCCTCGGGCAATACGGTGGGTTCCATGGCGGGATCGAAGCTCTGCCGGTACTCGACGTCGTCTCCAAGGCGCCGCCACGGTCCCGCGACCTCGATCCGGTAGCGGGAACGATCGAGGTCCAGGCGTACCCGGTAAGTGCGGCCGCGCAGAGCGGCTTCCTCCTGAACGTAGGCCAGCGTGGCGGCCAGCCGGCGCGCGCCGTGCTCGAGGCGACTGGTTTCAAGAAGCTCCAAGCGCGGCAAGACCAGCGCAGCCAGCGTGCCAAGGATGACGAGCACCAAAGCGAGCTCGATGAGTGTGAACGCGGCCGCGCCGGGGCGCCGGCGGGAGTCAGAAATCGCGCGAATCGATGTCTGCGTCGTAGCCTTCCCCGCCTTCTTCACCGTCGGCCCCAAGGCTGCGCAGCACGTAAGTGCGCCCGTCGCTGGCGTAGACGTACTCGTGGTTCCATGGATCGCGCGGCAAGCGCTCGAGGTAGCCGCCTTCCCTCCAGTTGCTGGGCGGCTCCCCCGTCGTCGGCGGCTCGACGAGCGCGGCCAGACCCTGCTCGGTGGTGGGATAGCGCCCGTTGTCGAGTTTGTACAGCGCCAGGGCTTCCTCGATGGCCTTGATGTCGGCACGTGCCTTCGTTACGCGCGCCTCGTCGGTACGGCCGATGATGCGCGGCGCGGCCAGCGAGACGAGCAGACCGAGGA
>CAYZHO010000233.1:729-2010 GCA_964478045.1 uncultured Myxococcales bacterium
GGCCGAGGATCATGACCACGACGAGAATCTCGATGAGGGTGAAGCCTCGCTGTCTCACGCTCGACATCCTACCGCGGACCTCCAAATGGCGCCACGCGCGCTCGCAGGTTGTAGCTACCGTACCAGCCGGTTCATTTCGAAGACCGGGACGAGAATGGCGAGAACCACGAAAAGCACGACGGCCGCCATGATCAAGATCATCAGCGGTTCGATCAGGCTAGCCGCGGTGGCCACGTCCGCGCGGACCTCCTCGTCGAGCGCTGCGGCCGCCTTCGACAACATTTCTTCCAACTGCCCGCTTTTTTCGCCGACGGCCACCATGTCGACCACGAGTTCCGGGAACAAACCACTACGGTCGAGCACGCCCGCCAGCGGCTGGCCCCTGGTTACTTCGTTGCGCGCCTCGCCCAGTGCGTCGGCGACCAGACGGCTGCCGGTGGCTGCTCGGCTCACCTCCAAAGCCGCCACCAGGGGAACGCCGCCGGCGATCAGGGTCGAAAGGGTGTGGGCGAACCGTGCCATCGCTACGTTGCGAGCGATCGTGCCGATCCACGGAAGGCGAAAGAGCAATCGCTCAAGTTGGCGCCGACCCCGCTCGCTCGCTGCCCAGGTGCGCGCCGCCAAGGCCAAGACGGCTGCTGCCAGCAAAATGGGAATGCCGTAGCCCGACGCAACGGATCCAAGCGCCATCAGCGCTCGAGTGGCCCAGGGCAGTGCTTGCTTCGACTCGGCAAACACGCGCGTGACCTGCGGGACGACGTAGGCGAGCAAGAAACACACAATGGCGCTTCCGACGATCATCATGATCGCCGGATACGTCATCGCCGACCGCAACTGCTCTTGCAGCCGAGCGCTGGCCTCGACGTGATCGGCGATGCGCAGGAGGACGCGGTCGAGCGCGCCGGCTTCTTCGCCCGCCCGGATCATTCCCCGGTAAACCGGGGGAACCACCCGCGGGTGCCGTGCCAGTGCCGCCTCGAAGGTGCTGCCGGCCAACAGGTCCGCCCGCACTGCTTCGAGCGCAGCGGCGAGGTGAGCTTTGCGCTGGCGCCGGGAAACGGCACCGACGGCGTCCACGAGCGGGATGCCGGCGCCGATCAGGGTGGCGAGTTGGCGCAGAATCCGGGCGAGATCGCGCGTTCGTACCCGCCGGCCCCCAGACAAGAGACCGGCTCGGACCGGCTCGACCCGAGAGGCCAGGATGCCTTGCTCGCGCAGGCGCGCCCGCGCGGCCCGAGCGCTATCGGCCTCGATTGTCCCGCTCGCGGCGCGCCCCTGGCG
>CAYZHO010000233.1:2020-3687 GCA_964478045.1 uncultured Myxococcales bacterium
CCCCTGGCGCGTGACGCCCTTGTAGGCGAACGTGGCCATGCATTCACTCGACGTCGGCGGCCGTCACGCGCAGAACCTCGGCGACCGAGGTGATGCCCCGGCGGACCTTGTCGGCTCCGTCGTCGCGCATCGTCTTCATCCCCCGTGCGATGCACACCTGGCGGATGGTGGCCGCGTCGGCTTCCTGCATGATGTAGGAGCGCACGGTGTCGTCGACGACCAGCAGCTCGTGGATTGCCGTTCGGCCGCGGTAGCCCGTTCGGCGGCACGCCGCGCAGCCGTCACCGGCCACCCGCAGGTCTTGGTGCTCGCCCAGAAGGTAGCCTAGCCCTAGCTCCGCCAGACCGCTTTCGGCGGGCGAGACCGGGCGCGAGCACTCGCGGCACAGCTTGCGCACTAGGCGCTGCGCCAGGATTCCGATCACCGACGAGGAGACGAGAAAGGGCTCGATTCCCATGTCGAGGAGCCTGGTGATTGCGCTGAAGGAGTCGTTGGTGTGGAGGGTGCTCAGGACCAAGTGGCCGGTCAGGGCTGCCTGGATTGCGATTCGCGCGGTTTCCGAGTCGCGAATCTCGCCCACCATGATCACGTCGGGGTCTTGGCGCAGAATCGAGCGCAGGCCGGCCGCAAACGTGAGGTCGATCTTCGGATTGACTTGAATTTGGCCGATGCCTTCGAGCTGATACTCGATCGGGTCTTCGATTGTAATGATGTTCTTGTCCACGGAGTTGATTTCCGACAGGGCCGCGTACAGCGTTGTCGTCTTACCGCTGCCCGTGGGGCCGGTAACCAGCACGATGCCGTGGCTCTGGTGGATGAGACGGCGCAGCGCCTGCAGGTTGCGCCCCGAGAATCCTAGTTCCTCGAGCCCGAGCAGCGTCGAAGAGCGGTCTAGAAGCCGCATCACCACCCGCTCGCCGTAGGCCGTGGGGATCGTCGAAACCCGCACGTCGAGCTCGCGTCCAGCCACGCGAGTGCGAATGCCGCCGTCCTGCGGGAGGCGCTTTTCGGCGATGTTCATCGAGGCCATTACCTTGATCCTCGACACGAGAGCAGCGTGAATGCGCCGGGGCGGCGTCAGGACTTCCACGAGTATGCCGTCGATGCGGTAGCGGACCGATGTGTGCCGCTCGAACGGTTCAATGTGTATGTCGCTCGCCCCGTCCTTGGCAGCCTGGTAGATGATCGCGTTGGCCAGCCGAATGATCGGGGCCTCGTCGTCGGCTTCGAGCAGATCCGGCACCTCTAGGTCCGCTTCCTCGAGGTCGACCAGGGGCTGCGCCTCGAGCCCTGCGATGATCTCCGACGATACGCTCGCCGCCGCGTCGAAGGCCACAGCGATGGCACTTAGCAGCTCCCGGGCGGGCACGACGATCGGGTCGAGTTCCCGGCCGAACAAGGTCCTCAAGTCGTCGAGTGGCCCGATGGTGAGCGGATCGGCAGTGGCGACTTTGAGCCGGTCGTCTTCGATGCGGAGGGGCAGAACGAGATGGCGGCGGCAGTACGCGGGGGAGAGCCGTTCGAGAAGGGCGGGGTCAAGTTCTTCGAGCGGGACGTCGGGAGAATAGGGCAACCCGACGCGCTCGGCTAGGATTGCAGCAAATCGGTTTTGGGGAAATCCCGCCGAGCGCTCGAGTTCGGCTGCTAGGTCGGCTATGCCGCCTGCG
>CAYZHO010000234.1:0-1910 GCA_964478045.1 uncultured Myxococcales bacterium
TCTCTGGCCTTCGACTCCGACGGCGACCCGAGCGACGGCCAGCAGCCGTTCTCCGACGGGCGCACGCCGCCGGACATCCAGAGCTGGTGGCTGACGAGTTCGCACTTCAGTTCGTCGGCATCCCCGCTGGCCACCGACGCGTGCCTGGCTTGCCACGGCGGTCCCGACTCGACCCGCAGCGGACTCGTGTCCGACCAGAACGCGCACGGCTCGACGCTGCCCCACCTGGTCTCGCCCACGGTGGCCGGCAAGACCGTCTCGAACGCCGAAGAACAGCTCTGCTTGGCTTGTCACGACGGCACGGTGGCATCGACCGACATCGCTTCGGACCTTGCCAAGGCCTACGCGCATCCGGTTGCGGCCACCACCGGCGTCCACGATCCGAACGAGGATCCAGCCACGATGCCGCGGCACGTCGAGTGCCAGGACTGCCACAACCCGCACGCAGCCAACTCGCTGGCGGCCAGCCCGCCGGCAGCCAACGGCCGCCTGGCCGGCGTCGGCGGCATCGATGCCAGCGGCAACCCGGTCGATCCGGTGGCCAACCAGTACGAGCTGTGCTTCAAGTGCCACGGCGACACCGCGCCGGGGCAGCCGACCATCAACCGGCAGTTCAACGATGCGAACCTGCGCAACAAGTTCGACACCGCCAATCCCTCTTACCACCCGGTCGAAGCGGCGGGCCAGAACACGAACGTTCCAAGCTTGATCAACCCGCTGAGCGAGTCATCGGTCATCTACTGCACGGATTGCCACACGAGCAACAGCGGCAACGCCGGGCCGCACGGCTCGGATTGGCCGTTCCTACTCGAGCGCCGCTACGAGACGAACGACAACGTCGGCTACAACACGGCCAACTACGCGCTGTGCTACAAGTGCCACTCCGAGAGCAGCATCCTTGGCAACCAGTCGTTCCGCAAGCACCAGCTCCACATCCAGGGCCAGAAGGCCGCGTGTGCGACGTGCCACGATCCGCACGGGAGCGGCGGTCAAGCCCATCTGATCAACTTCCGCCTGACCGATCAGAACGGGCAGCCGCTGGTGCAGCCGAGCAGCAGCGGCCGGCTCGAGTTCATCGATCTCGGCAACGGCAAAGGCCAGTGCTACTTGCGCTGCCACGGCAAGGACCACAACCCGAAGTCGTACTGAGCTCGCTTCGGCTCAGGACGTGAAAAAAGCCCCGGTGGCCGAGCCACCGGGGTTTTTTCGCTTGGCGGCCCGCGCCGGCCCGCCGGCTGCCCCCAAGGCCACAGGCCGTCAGGGCGCAATCCGCAGGTAGACGGCACCGTAAGCCGGGACGGTGATCGGATCGAGCGGCATTCCGCCCGTGGCGGTCAGGACCTGGGCTGGGGTTTTGGCTGCGGCCCAAAGGTCGGCTTGGATCGCCAGCCACTCGCTGTCCGTGTGAAGCGTGTTGAACTCGCCCACCACCGACGGCGGCCCTTGAATCGCCCGGAACGCGGCGGTCGTGCTCGCCTGCGGGCCGATCTCGAAGACTTCGACCGTGCGGGTCTCGCCGCAGCCGATCCCGGCGAGGCCGACGGCCAAATCGAGCGGCTTGCCGGCAAGCGGAACCCGCAAATCGTAAGCTTGCATCCCCTCGAGCATTGCAGCCGTCTCGGCCGGATCTGCTCCGGGGCACAGCTCGGCAATCTTGGCCGCTCGATCCGCCTCAGCCGCGATCGTGGCAAGGCGCGCGCGAACGCAGCAAGTGGGCGGCTGCTGTTCGGCCGGCACGTCGGTGGGACAGCCGTCGCCGGACTCTGGAACGCCGGTATCGCAGTTGCAGTCGGCCACGAGGTTTTCGACCGAATAGCCCGCATCGAGGTAGCGGCGGGTGAAGTGCATCTCGGGCTCGGAGTCGAACTGGCCGGCCAGCAAGTGGACGGTGCCCGTCTCGTCCCTAGCAG
>CAYZHO010000234.1:1920-2819 GCA_964478045.1 uncultured Myxococcales bacterium
CCCTAGCAGCGATCCAACCGACGCTGCGGTCACCGAGCACCTCGTGACCGACACCGAGAAGGTCGCCGCGAAGTTGCGAAGCCGCCCAAACCAGGACCGCCTCGGGCTTGGGCAGCGCGTGGGCCGTCAGTAGCCCCATACCGGTTTCGTAGAAGTCGTCCGGCGCTGCATCGCTGCGGTCGTTTACTTCGAAAACGTATGGAGCTACGTCGGTGCCTGCCGCCAAGAACCCGGCCAACATGTAGGCCGCGTAGCCGGCGCCGCGGTGGTCACAGCCGACGCTCTTGCTGTGGCCGGCCGCCGGCGCCGACAGGTCGGGATTGACGTCACAGGCCGTGGCCACGCCGAGCCAGGTTTGCCATTCGTCGACGCTCAGCTCCACCCCTTGCCAACCGGCTGGAATCCACGAGCGCACTTGCTCGATCACCCCGGCCGCGAACGGCTGGCCGGGATCCACCGAGTACAGGTGGAACGAGACGAAATCGAGCTGGCCCACGCTTTGATCGAGAGCCGACAGAATGACGGGCATCGAAGGCGAGCTGGTGCCGATTCCCGCGTCGTAGCGGGACAGCGTCGGTCCGCCGATCTTGATCTGGTCGCGAATCGGCGCCAGGTCGGGGTCCGTGTCGCGCACGGTCTTGAGTACCCCGACGACTTTCTTGATCAGCGTGATGAACTGATCTTCGGCTGAGGCCGGATTGTTCGGGTCGGCTCGAAACGAACCGGGCATCTGATCCGGCTCGTTCCACACTTCGAACAACCGCACCCCCAAGGCCGCATAGTGTTTGAGCACGCACGCCCAGTACTGCTGAAACTCAGGCCCGTAGTCGCGCGGCGGAAGCCGGGTGTACCCGCCTTTGTCTAGGTTATTGCAGGTACAACTGCCGCCGGCGAGCATG
>CAYZHO010000234.1:2829-3660 GCA_964478045.1 uncultured Myxococcales bacterium
AGCATGCGGCCGGCGCAGCCGGTCGGGTCGCAGTCGGGCGACAGGAAGGCCGGCGTGCCCCACAGCCGCAGCATGATCTCGTCGCCGGCTTGGGCCAGGGCGCGCACGGCCTGATCGACGACCGGCTCTGGCTCGGTGCCCGCGGCCACACCCGCCCACTCGCAGTTGGAGTCAAAGGCAAGCTCCGGCCAGCGCAGGTGGCGGAAGTCGAGGCGAAAGCGCCGCGGCCCGGCAACTTCGGCCGGCGATGCGAAGATTTGGTCGAGGAACTGCCCCTGGTCGGCCAGCGAGCCGACCCGGCTTGCGAGAATGTCGATGTTGGCGGCGCGCAGCGGATTCGGCGAAGGGTATGGAGTAGCCGAGGCTGGATCGAGCAGGACCGCCCGGTCGGCTCCGGTCGGCGCAGGTAGGCCCCCGGTGCACGGCGGTGCCGCAGTCCAGCAGCGAACCTTCTTGGAATCGTTCGAGTCGCACGAAACGACTTGGCTCTCAAAGCACGCGCCGGTCCCGTCGGTCACTCGAACCGTTGCGGGAACCGCAAGCGGGGCGACGAACGAATCGACGAAGCCGTCCTTGCCGCGGATGACGAAGCGGTTGCGCTTGCTGATCACCTTGAGCAGCCCGGCCGGCGCCCCCGGGTCCTTGCGTCCGGTGTAGACCCATTTGGTGACGGGATCGCCCGCGCGCCGCCACCCGGGTGCGTTTGCGGGCTCGAGCGCCACCGACAAGCCTGGGCTCGACGAAATGAGTTCTACGAGCAGTGGGCCTCGGGTCGGATCGGACACGATGAAGTCGGGCGAGGCGCCCTCGTCGCGGGCTACCCACTTGAGG
>CAYZHO010000235.1:0-3656 GCA_964478045.1 uncultured Myxococcales bacterium
GGCAAATGCTTGGCCGTGGCAACTTCGCCGGCCGGGTAGCGCCCGAGCAACAGTTCGAGCTGGCGCCGCGCCCCGTCGGCCTGCCGTCGGCGCAGCTCAAGAAGCGCGCGGGCCTCGGCCAGCTCGGCACGGGCCAACCGCACGTCGGCAGGGGAGCCGATGCCGCGGCGGTAGCGTTCGGCGACGCGCTCGGCGGTCGCCTCATAGTTGGCGACCGTTTGCTCGGCCAGGGCGAGTTGCTCGCTAGCCTCGACGGCCGCTAGCCAAGCCTTGGCAGTTTGGCCCGCCAGCGACAAGCGGGCGGCGTCCAGCTCGGCGCGTGCCGCGGACAGTTCGGCATGCGCCGCGCGGTCGGCTGCCGCCAGGCGGCCCCAAAGGTCAAGCTCCCAGCTTACGTCGAGAGAGACTCCGAACTGATTGAACGTGGTACTGAGCACGCCACCGCGGCCGGCGCCGAAAACGTCTCCGAAGCCGACGAAGTTGCGCCGCTGGCGCGTTCCAGTAGCTCCCGCCGCAAGCTCCGGGAAGCGCGCCCCCCGGGCGCGGCGTGCCTCGGCGGCTGCCTCTGCAATGCGTGCGGCGGTGGCTTGCAGGCTCCGGTTGTGGGCCAAGGCTTCCTCGATCAGTGCCGTAAGGCGCGGCTCGCCGAGCTGCTCCCACCAGCGCTGCGGTGGCGAGCCGGCGGGAGTGCGCGCCGCCTTCCAGGCCTGTGGCGGCTCGACGTCGAGCACAGGTGCGCTCGGCTGGATGGCAGTGCAGGCGCACGCAAGAACTACCGTGGGAACCCAAAGCGCCCTGCTCACGTCAGTTCCTTCCTGCGCTGCGCGCCGCACGCTTTTCCTTTTGCGAGCCCGCCGTCCGAGTCGGGCGAGCCGAGAGGCCGGCCGACAAGAAGGTCACGAGATAGGCGGCCACTTGCTCCTTGTCCTCGGGAGCCACCAGGCCTTGCGTGAAGTAGGAAACACGCGCGGGATCGGTGAAGGCCGCGGCCATCGCCCCGACGGAAAACTGAAAACGGATGGCCAACTCTCGGCGGTCGAGTTGCGGAAGCGCGCGCGCGAGCTCTTCCACGTAGCGGGTGCGTACCACGTCGAACTGCTTGAAGAGGAGCAAGCGCACGCCCTCGTCCGGTTCGCTGTGAATGCGCCCGAACAGCGCCATCAGGCGGGTGCTCGTAGCCTGGTCTCCCGTTGCGAGTTCGACGACCGGGTAAACGAGCGTAAAGACAATCCGCTCGACCGGCACCGGTCTGCCTCGCCTTCGGGCACGCTCTTGGTCGAGCAAGGCCAGGCGCCGTTCGTTGAGGGGACCGACGCGCCGGGCGAAGACGGCTTCGATGAGGCCTTCCTTCGAGCCGAAGTGGTAGTGGACGGAGGCCAGGTTTACCCCGGCTGCGGCGATTACCGTGCGCAGCGAGGTGGCCGAGAAGCCGTTGCGGGCGAACAGTTGCTCGGCCGCATCGAGAATGCGGGTCTTCGTATCAACCGGTGGCATGATCAAACGTATGATTGAACTATATGATTCAATCATACGTTTGATTGGCCCCAAGGCAAACCCTAAGCGGCGGGCAGCAAGCGCGGCGGCCGCAAAGCGTGCAGGACCCAACAGGCTGAAAGACCCCGGCCCAACGCCTGGCGCTTTCGGGTGCTCGGCTTGGCGGGGAGGTGCGTTTAAGGGTTTTCCCGGAGTGAAGGTAGGAATTTCCCTTATTGCACCATAGGCAGCAGTTCGAGTAGCATTCGTGCTGCTCGAAAAGGATCAGGGGGAGCGGTTTTCGTTCGCATCGCTTGCCAGAGTCTTCGCTGTCGTGCTCGGCGGGCCGCGTGCCAACACGCGGCATTCTTTGACAGGCTTTGTGACTTTCACTCGGGCTCTGCCCGAGCAAGCGGCTTGCGTGCAAGCGGCCGCGGGAGGTACTTCGACATGACGACAGAACGAATCACTTCCGGCAATCTAGTGCGCGCAAATCTGCGGCGGTGCGGCCAACGAGTGCGGTTGGTCGTTGCCGCGGCCTTGCTTGCTGCCGCGCCAGCGAGTGCGGCCGTCATCTGCGTGCCCGACATGGCGGTCGATCCTTCTTGCACCGCCTCGCAGCCGTCGATTTCGGCCGCCGTCTCAAGTGCCAACCCTGCAGGAGGCGACACGGTCCTAGTCGGACCGGGACTCTACGTAGAGGCGCCAGTGATCGACCGGCCGCTGACGCTGCGGGCTGCGGTTTTGGCCAGCGAGGCGAACGCTGGCAACCCGGCGGCTCAGGCGATCATCGACGGCGGCGGGGCGCTCTACGTGGTGTCGGTGGCCAGCGGGGTCAGCGGAGTGACCATTGAAGGGTTCGAGATCACGAACCCCACGTACTCGGCCCCCGACAACGATCCGGCCGGGATTCGGATCCAAAGCGACGACGCTTTAGGGCCGACGGTCACTGCCCACGTCCGCAACAACGTCATCCACGACATCGCCGACCCGGGCCGAACCTCGGCGGCTTTCGGGGAGACCGGCATTTCGGCCTTCAATATCGGTGGCGGTTCTACGATCAGCGGGAATACGATCTACAACCTGAGCGACAGCGAGCCGCCGAGTTCGCCGGGCGAGTCGCCGGGTTCGGGGCGGGCGCAGGCCATCCTCGTCAAGTCGTCGAACGGAACTGCCTCGGGTGTGACGATCGACGGCAACGTCATCCACGACGTGCAGGACGTGGGCATTCGCTTCAACGGCGTATCCGGCAGTACCGCCGCCGACGTGACGAACAACGTCATCTACGCGATCGGGTCGGCCGGCACGGGATTCCTTTCCGGTATCGGCATCGACCACATCGGGCAGGGAAATGTGGCCGGCAACCTGATCGACACGGTGATCGGTGGCTTCGGACTCGGCGTGCAGGCTAGCGGTACCACGGCAGTTACGGGCAACCGGATCACGAGAGTGACCGGCGGCAACGACCCCACGTTTCCAGGGGCGGCTATCCTCGTGAACTCCGACGGAACCACGGTCGAGGACAACTACCTCTTCATCAATGCTTTGGGTGTCGTCGTGGGAGCGACGGTTGCGAGCGCGGGGCAAGTCACCGGCAACTGCATCACGGGAAACGCCGCCGGCGGTCTCGTCAACGGCAGCGCCGCTACCGTGGACGCTACGGGCAACTGGTGGGGCTGCGCGGCTGGGCCGGGCTCGCCCGGGTGTGACACGGTCGCCGACCTAGGCGGCGGCAGCACGACCTTCGCCCCCGTGGCGACCACGCCGGTGTGCAGCAGTTGCGGCACCACGCGCTACGTCGCGACCGGGGGAAACGATCTGGCCAACTTGTGCGAGAACTCCGGCAACCCGTGCGCTACGGTGCAGCACGGAGTCGACGTGGCGTGCGCGGGGGAGACCGTCGAGGTCGCAGCCGGGACGTACCAGGAGCAGGTGCGGATCGACAAGAGCCTGACTCTGGCCGGTGCCGGAGCAGGAGTGACGACGATCCTGGCGCCGCCCAAGGCCGACCGCGCGATCGAGGCGGCCGACCACGGTTTTGGCTTGCGCAACTACGACTACCTCGTCGGAGTGTTCGGTCACGGTCAGGAAACCGTCGTGGTTTCGGGCTTCACCTTGGATGGTAACTTCGACGCCAAGTCGAGCGGGCCGGGAACCTTCCGATCCCAGCAACTGACGTTCCT
>CAYZHO010000236.1:0-3593 GCA_964478045.1 uncultured Myxococcales bacterium
ACCGTCACCGTCGCATCGGGCACAATACCGCGAATCGTGACGTCGGGGGTCAGGTATTCCAGCTTCATCACGACGCTTCGTTCCCAGGGCTGCCTTCGTAGTCAAACTAAACTTTCGCCATGGCCCGGGAACCCGTGCCCAGCAACTTTGCCTTCGACCCTGTGCTGCGGCTTGGAGCTGCGCGCGCCGAGCGCGCAATCCGACTTGTTGGCATCCTCACCGAGCATGCGCTGTCGTTCCCTTGGCGGCGCATCCCCCCGAGCCCGCGGGCGCGTCGGCGAGCAGCAACGCTGCCCGCGTATGCTTCCTTACAGTCCGCGGCAGTTCGCAGCAAGGCGAGCGAAGGACACGCTGCGTCATCGTGGTGGGGAAGACCAGGGGAGCTGTGGCGGCCATGCGCCCTGAGCCACGCTAGGTGGTGCCGGTCACGTGACCGTCGAGCATTGTATCCCGAAGCGTGGCTGCTCCCGTCACCCTGCAACCTTATTGATCCGGAAAAACCGCACGGTTTCGCCGTGGCGTGTGACATGTTGTTGACACGTCAAGATGACCGCTCGTTTTGACAAGTGAAGTGTCCTCTTGACAAGGTTTAGGCAGCTCGCTCTCGGGGCTGCCGCTTACGCTCGGGCACCGCGAAAGTGCCCAAACACTTCTGCCCGTGCCAGACGCTGATGCGCCCGTCGAGGTGCTCTCGGACGCTCACGCGTAGCTTGGCGCAGGTTGCTCGGTCCCGTTGCTTGTCGATCTGCAGCGCCATTCCGCGGTAGTGCACGACGTTGTCCTGCCCGACGACGCGCTGGTGCTTGATGCACAAGTAGTTGTCTAGGTGGACCCCCGGGCAGGCCACGAACAGGTTCTCGGGCTCCTTTGGCTCGACCGCAAAGAGCTCGTTGTGCAGGGGGATGTAGCACTGCTCGAGGTAGCGGTTGGCCGCCTCGATGGTGTCGATTCCGGCCGCCGCCAGCTCCGGCACCAGGCGTTCCTGCAGGGTCCGATTCAGCCGCTCGCTGCGCCCCCGGGCCTGAGGGGAGTAGCTCGGGATGTGCTCCACCCCAAGCTCGGCAAGCGCCCTGCCGACCTGGGTCAGGCGCTCGCGGTCGACCTTGCCACCCGCCCTGGGGGTGTGGAAGGCCCAGCTCGCGCGGTCCGTATACAGGCTCATGGGCAGTCCGTGGGTCTCAAAGACGCTCCTAAGAGCCCGCAGGATGGCCCATACGTCCTCTGCCTGCTCGAGCCGGGCATAGAGCAGGCGACTGGTTGCATCGTCGACCACGGCCACCATGGTCTGCTGCTTGCCCGGGCGCAGGCTCAGCCACTGGTGCGTGCTGCCGTCGAGGTGGAGCATCTCGCCGAAGCAGGGCTTGCGCTGGCGCCGCCGCCGGTGGCGCCCCCGGTGCTTGCGCTTGGCGATGAGTCCCGCCGTTTGCAGGGCCTGCTTGACGTAGGTGTAGGAGAGCGTGACCCCGTGGTGGCGCACGGCGAACTGATGAAAGTGCCGTGCGCTAAAGCCCTGGTAGCGCTCGCGGTAAAGCCGCAGGATGCGCTCGAGCTCCTCGACCGGAACCCGCTTGGGGGAAGGCCGCTGGCGCCGGCGGTCGAACAGGCCGTCGTAGCCGTAGTGCTCGTAGCGCCACTTCCAGCGGCGCATGGTCCTTGGGCTGATGCCGAGGACGTGCGCTGCCTGGATCCAACTGATCTGCCCGCTGTATGCCCTCAAAATCACTTCCTGGATCTTCATAGCCCGCTCCACGGCGGACGGTGGGTAGAGCGCCATCCCAGTACCTCCTCCTGGGCCACTCTCTACCGCTTTGCCGCCCGAAAGCGGACACTTCACGTGCTAATCCGACCGGACAGATCACGTGTCTTCTACACGGGGCGCGGGCTGGGCTGACATAGCCGCGGATTCGGTCTAGGAAGAGGGCCCGTATCCCACGATCGGTCCCGTTTGACCCGAGGGCAAGGACGGCAATGGGCGAGTTCAAGTCGAAGATCGATCCCAACTCCGAGGAGTTTGCCACCAATCGCCGCGACATGTTGCGGCTGGTCGACAAGCTGCGGGCGCTGACGGCGCGGGCAGCCGAGCAGTCCGAAAAGCGCCGCCCGCGCTTTCGCGAGCGCGGGCAGCTCACTCCGCGAGAGCGCCTGGCGGAGCTGCTCGATCCCGGCATGCCGTTTCTCGAGCTCTACAACATGGCCAACTACCTAGTCGACGATGAGAATCCGGAAACGAGCATTCCCGGAGCCAACATGATTGCCGGCATCGGCTTCGTCTCGGGCGTGCGCTGCATGATCATGGTCGACGACAGCGGCATTGCGGCGGGTGCATCCACGACGAAGACCGTGGACAAGGGGCTTGGGTGCCTCAAGATGGCGCTCAGGCAAAAGTTGCCGCTGATCCACCTCGTCGAGAGCGCCGGTGCGAATCTCGTCAAGTATACCGTCGAACTGTGGGCGTACGGTGGCGGCATGTTCTACGGGTTGGCCAAGTTGAGCGCGGCCGGGATCCCCACGTTCGTGGTCTTGCACGGTCCTTCCACGGCGGGCGGTGCCTACCAGCCCGGGATGAGCGACTACGTAATCGGCGTGAAAAAGAACGGAATGGCAGCTCTCGGCGGCGCGGCCTTGGTGCGCGCCGCTACCGGGGAAATCGCGAGCGACGCCGAGCTCGGCGGTTCCGAGATGCACGCGACGGTGTCGGGGCTGGTGGAATACCTGGCCGAGGACGACCGAGATGGGCTGCGCATTGCCCGCGAACTCGTTGCGCGCCTCGACTGGAACAAAGGCTACCACGGGCCACCGCCTCCCGAGTTCGAAGAGCCTCGCTACGATCCGGATGAGATCGCCGGCGTGGTTCCGATCGACTATCGCAAGCCGTACGACGTGCGCGAGGTGATCGTGCGGATCGTCGATGGATCGGAGTTCCTCGATTTCAAGCCCCGCTATGGCGCCTCGACCGTGTGCGTTCAGGCGGCCATCTTTGGCCAGCCTTGCGGCTTGATCGGCAACAACGGGCCGATTGATCCGGACGGAGCGGCCAAGGCCGCGCAGTTCATGCAACTGTGCGATCAGGCGGAAATGCCGCTGATCTTCCTCAACAACACGACGGGATACCTCGTTGGCGTGGAGTACGAGCGCGCCGGCATGATCAAGCACGGGTCGAAAATGATCCAGGCCACTTCGAACGTGCGCGTGCCGCGCATCACGCTTTACATTGGCGCGAGTTTCGGTGCGGGCAACTACGGCATGTGCGGCTACGCCTACGAGCCCGATTTCTTGTTCAGTTGGCCGAATGCGCTAACGGGGGTGATGGGGGGCGAGCAAGCGGCGAAGACCATGGAACAAGTGTTTATCAACGCCGCCAAACGCCGCGGGCAGGAGATCGATCGCGAGCAGCTCGAAATGCAGAAAAAGATGATCGTCGAACTGTTCGACCGGCAGTCGGACGCCTTCTACACGTCGGGGCGAGTTCTCGACCACGGCATCATCGATCCGCGCGATACGCGCAAAGTGCTCGGGTTCGCACTAGAAACGTGCCGCGAGGCGCGAAACCGTCACGTGCAGCCCAACAGTTTCGGCGTCGGCAGGATGTAGCC
>CAYZHO010000237.1:0-3308 GCA_964478045.1 uncultured Myxococcales bacterium
GGGATACACGGGCGAGCTAGCCAACCCGCAGATTACGGTAATTGTGCGGGAATTTGCCGGCAACAAGGTCTACGTCGGCGGGGAAGTGGGCAAACAGGGCGTTGTGCCGCTCACCAGCGGCCTGACCCTGTTTCAAGCGATCCAGGAAGCTGGCGGTTTTCTCACGCCGGCCCACCGCAGCCAAGTCATTCTAATCCGTAAGGGCCCTGACGGGCGGCCAGTCGGGTACGCAATCGATCTCAAGCCCGTACAGACCGGCGAAAATCCCGAAAACGACGTGTTGCTCAAGCCTTACGACGTTGTGTTCGTGCCGCGCTCGAAAATCGCCAACGTCGACTTGTTCGTCGAGCAGTACATCCGCGAGGCACTGCCTATCCGGCCCTACTTCGGCCTGAACCTCTTCTAGCCAAGGGCTCGAGGCAGCCGCCCGAGCGGCAAGGGGATGAGCAAAATGACGGAACTCGAGAAAGAACGCGCTACGGAACGCCCAGTAACCACCGATTGGCAGGAGCTCGTCGCTCCCGTCTTTCGCCGCCGGACTACGGTAGCGGTGGTGGTTGCCATCGGCACGGCGATCGCGGCAGTGCTGGCATGGCTCGAGCCTCCGCTTTACCAGGCCTCGGCCGCTATTTTGGTGCGCGCGAACCGGGCCGAGATCACGGTCTCGCCCGACGCCGGAACCGGAGCCGTTGTAAGCCGCGTGGGAACCGAGGCAATCAACGCACAGGTAGAACTGCTGCAGTCACCCGAACTACTTCGCCAAGTGCTGCGCAAGTACGTCAGCGAGCAGGACCCCGAGAAACTCGAGGCCAGCGGAGGTCCGCTCGGCTGGCTGACCCTTCCGCTCAGGTTGCCGGGGATGCTTTACGCCAAGATCCACGATATTCCGCCGCCCGACCCGGTCGACAAGCTCGTTGCCGCTGTCCAGCACAACCTCGATGTCCGGCCAGCTCCCCGCTCCAACCTGATTCGCATCACTTACACCAGCGAAGATCCGGAGTGGGCAGCGCGCCTGGTAAACGAGCTAGTGGACGCCCACATTGCTCGTAACACTCGTCTTGGGGGAGAATCCGAGGCGCTCAAGTTCTACCGGCAGCAGCGAAAGATTCTAGCGGACAAGCTCGCGAAGGCTCGAGCGGCCCTGCAGGCGTTTCGCGAGCGCGAAGGGACGGCGCTGACGCTGATCGACGAAGAGCAGCTCAAGCAGCGGATCGCCGAACTTGAACTGGCCAAGATGAATGCCGAAGCGGAGCTTGCCGAAGCGAAGGCCCGCGAGCGGTTCCTGCGCGAGGAAGCCAAGAATCTGCCGGCCGGGGCTGGCGGGGCCGTAGGTCTCGAAGCGGCGCAGATGGTCCAGCAGCGAATTCTCGAACTGAAGATGACCCGCAGCGAACTTCTTTCCCGCTACGCTCCTGGATCTACGAAAATCCGGGAAATCGACCGGCAGATTCGTGACTTGGAGGCTTTGTTAGCAGGCGAGCAATCGAATGGCACGGAGGGCGAAGCGGGCTCGATAGCCAGCCCCCTTGGAGAACTTGGCGCCGACATTATCAAGACGCGATCGGACATTGCGGCGGCCAAAGCGCGGATTGCCGCCCTGACGAACGAGCTCAAGGCGTACCACGAGAAGCTGGCGCACATCGAGCGAATCTCGTCGGAAAAAGAGCGGCTCGAAAACGAAGTCGAGACGACCAAGGCAGCCTATCTAAACTACACCCGCAAGGAAGAGGCAGCGCGCTTTTCCGACGAACTCGACAAGTCGCGCATCGTCAACCTGAGCGTAGCCGAGCGGGCGACGGTCCCGTCGCTCCCCGAGTCCTCCAAACGCGGCCTGCTGGTTTGGTTCGGCTTCATCGCAAGCCTTCTCCTCGGCGTCGGGCTTGCCTACGTGCGCGATCGCCTCGACCCGGCGGTCAAGAGCGCAACCGAGGCAAGTCGGATTGCCGAAGCGCCGGTGCTAGCTGAGATCCCGTCGTAGCCGCTTGCGGCAAGCGGAAAGAGCGCAAGCGATGCAGCCGGGAGCCGATATTCAAGTCTATCTCCGGTACTTCGGCCTGCACAGCGATCCGTTTTCGCTCACGCCGGATCCAGCCTTCCTCTACCTGAGCCCTGGGCACGCCGAAGCTCTAGCGGCACTCAAACTCGGACTTTACGAGCGCCGCGGATTGATCGCCATGATCGGCGAGGTGGGCACGGGCAAGACCACCCTGCTCTACTCGCTCTTGAGCAGCCTCGGCCCGAACGTAAGGACCGCCTACATCGCCAACACGACGTTGTCGTTCGACGGGATTCTCCGCACGGCCCTCAAAGACTTCGGCCTTCCCCACGACAGCGCCAGGCGAACCGACTTGTTGCACACCCTAAACGAGTTCTTGCTCGCCTCCTACAACGACGGAAAGACGGTTGCTCTCATTATCGACGAAGCGCAAAACCTGTCGGAGACGGCCTTCGAAGAACTCCGGCTCCTGTCGAACTACGAGACCTACAAGGCCAAACTCCTGCAGATCATCCTCGTCGGGCAGCCAGAGCTCGAGGCAAAGCTAGCCAGCACCGAACTCCGACAGGTAAACGAGCGCATCGCCGTGCGCTGCTATATCAATCCGCTGGACCGCCGCGAAGCGCGCCGTTACGTCGAGCACCGCTTGCGCGCGGCTGGAGGCTCGCCGGACCTGTTCACGCCCGGAGCGATCCGCCTGGCGGTCAAACGTTCGGAGGGGATTCCCCGCCGCATCAACATCCTCTGTCACAACGCGCTCCTGTTCGCCTACGGGCGCGAACTCCACCGGGTCACGAAGCGGGTGATGGCAGCAGCCGCACGCGAGCGCGAGGGCGGGCGGCTCGTCGAGCTAGCACCGCCGCGGACCAGGAGGCCCCAAGCGCGCCGCGCGGCGTCCGGCTGGCGCCACTCCCCGCTCACCTGGGCTGCAGGAGGAGCAGCAATCGGTATGGCATGCGCTCTGGCGTTCGTCTCGCGCCCCGGATGGAGCCCACTTCCAGGTACTTCCGCAACCTCGGCCCTACCAGCTAGTACTTCGGAACCTGCTCAGGCGGGCACACCTGCCGGGGGCCTTGCAGCCCAACCCCCGCGCGGTGCGGTGGCCTCGGCAAGGTTTGATCGGGCAGCCCACAAGCGGGCCCGCCGGCGGGCAGCGCGCCGCAGCGGAACACTCGATACAGCGGGCGTGGCTCCCGGCGTCTCGGCCACTGTTTCTGTACAGGCGCCGAGCAAGTCCGAAACCCTACAAGCAGCTAGTTCGCGTGCGACAACCGGAGCACCACCTCCAGCCGCCGGCGCCAGTGCTGCCGCG
>CAYZHO010000237.1:3318-3567 GCA_964478045.1 uncultured Myxococcales bacterium
AGCCTGCGGTGCTCGATTCGGCCGAACTCACCTCGGGCTCGCCCAGCGAGGGCACTACCAAACCCGGGGTCAGTAGCGCCCGAACGGACAAAAGCAGCGGCCAGGCCGAAGCAAGCACCACGGGCACGAGCGATCGCCGCATGGGCCGGCCAGCACCGAGTGCTGCTGGGGCGCCGCCTGGAGACACCAACCGAGGCACCACCCAGAGAGCAGCCGCGAAGCTGGCAGGCGGCGCCGAAGCGGTATTGC
>CAYZHO010000238.1:0-3566 GCA_964478045.1 uncultured Myxococcales bacterium
CGCCCGCAATCGTAGCGGTCCCGCCCGCGGGCGGGACCGCTACGATTGCGGGCGTTCGATGAGTTCGATTGCGTAGCCGTTCGGATCGCGGATGAAGGCGATCACCGTGGTGCCGTGCTTCATCGGCCCTGGCTCGCGCGTGATTTCGACGCCGGCTTTGCGCAGGCGCTCGCAGGTTGCGTAAATGTCTTCCACGCCGATGGCGATGTGCCCGAAGGCGTCTCCGTGCTCGTAGCTGTGGCGGTCCCAGTTGTACGTGAGTTCGAGCAAGTGGCCGTCGGTTCCCGGGTATCCGACGAAAGCCAGCGTGAAGCGACCTCCCGGGTAGTCCTTGCGCGAGCGAAGCTCCATGCCGAGTTGCTCGGTGTAGAAGCGAATGGATTCATCGAGATCGTTCACGCGCAGCATCGTGTGGAGTAGCTTCATGGGTGTTCCGTCCTCCACGACTCGACTGGTTTTCGGGCGCCGGCCGCAGCCGGCCGCCGATCCACGCGCCGAAAGCCGGATCGCGCGCCGGCCATCAAAGCCAGGGCGAGCGCGGGCGCGGCGGGTTTGGCCGGCCGGGGTGCTCGGGCCGCAGGTCCATGATCGGCGCCGGTGCCCGCCGCTGCAAACATCAAGCGCAGGCGAGCGCGCGTTGCGAAAGTGAAGCGCGCGCGCCACGATGCTCGCCGCTTCGCTGCGCGGGGCGAGATCCGAGCGGGCACAAGTGGGCACTGGTGGCAAACAAAGGCTCCTCGAAGGCCGTGTGGGCATCGCTCTCGGCAGCGGGGCGGCGCGCGGGTGGGCGCACATCGGAGTGCTGCGCGAGCTCCTTGCCGCCGGTATCCGGCCGACGATCGTTTGCGGCAGCTCGATCGGCGCGGTGGTTGGCGCAGCCTACGCCGCCGGCAGACTAGACGCGTTCGAAAAGTGGGTGCGCTCGCTCGACCGCCGCGGCGTTGTAGCGCTCTTCGATTTGTCGCTGCGGGGCGGGCTGATCAAGGGACACCGAGTGTTCGAGTCGATGTCCGAATACCTGCCCGACGTGCCTGTTTCCGAGCTGAGTTATCGCTTTACGGCCGTGGCCACCGACTTGCGTACAGGCCGCGAGGTGTGGCTGCGCGAGGGGCGCCTGCACACGGTTCTCAGGGCTTCCTCCGCCTTGCCCGGCTTGGTGCGCCCCGTGCGCCTAGACGGCCGGTGGCTGGTAGACGGGGGACTGGTCAACCCGGTTCCCGTTTCGGTGTGCCGCGCGCTCGGCGCCGATTCGGTGATTGCCGTCGACTTGAACACGACGCTGGTTCGACGCACGCCGCGAATCGCCTCGGTCGGCCGGCGCCGCTCGGCCGAGGAAAGCGACCTGGCCGACGAGGCAGGCGAAGACTCTAGCCTGCCGACGGTGGCGAGCCTTCAGGCGGCCGTCCGCGAGCTGGCTGCCGACATCCGCCAGCGACTCGGTCGCGAGGAGCGCCCGAGCGCCAAGAGCGAGCCGCCGTCGGTTTTCGAAGTAGTGATGAGCTCGATCGGCATCATGCAGGTTCGCATCACCAGGAGCCGCATGGCCGGCGACCCGCCCGACTTGCTGATCACGCCGCGCCTTGAGGATTTCGCCATGCTCGATTTCGACCGGGCGGCCGAAGCCATCGACGAAGGGCGCAGGGCCACTCGGCTGGCCCTGAGCGGCGGGTTTCTCTTCGGCGAGCAGGCCGACTGAGCGGCGCTCCTACCGGAACACGATCCTGCGTGCCAGGACGCGCCGCTGGCGCGTGGCCCGGCCAACCACGGCAACCTTGACGTTGGGCGCAAGATCGGCCGCCGTGCCGCCGACGAAGTCGGTGTCGGCGGTAAAGGATACCGGGATCAAGTCGTTCAGCACGAACGAGTCCGGCCCGGTCACTTCGCTTACGAAGCCGCCGACGCGAACCACAAAGTCCGGGTGGCGCTCGACCGGCGGCTCGATGAACTCAACGCGCGTGGCGCGCAAGATGCCGTTGACTGGATCGGCCAGGACGTGGACGCGAGCGAGCAAGCCCTCGCGCAATCCGCCGGCCGGGAGCCGGTCGATTGCAGCCGCGCTGAAATCAATCTGAATGCCGCGCAGTCGAAAGCGCTTGGCCAGGGCGTTGAGCTGGCGAACGGTTCCGGTGACGACGAGTCTGCCGCCGGCTGCGACGCGTTCGATTCGAGTGGCGCGGATTCGGCCATCGGCGTCGACGAAGCCGCTGACGCGCACGTGCTGGCCGATCGCCGAAGGGTCGGGAGCAATACCGACCAAGACGGTGTCGCGGCCGACGTGAACGGTCTGGCCGAGGATCGTCGCGGTCTTTGCGGCTACATCGACGGCGGCGACCGGGCCTTCGAGCATGCTCACGGCTTCGATCGTGTCGGCCACGCCGGTGGTTTCGCTGGCGTCGATTTCGCCCGCCACCGTAACGAGCATGCCCAAGGCAAGCTCGCTGGCGCTGGCCTGGCGGCCGTCGATCGTGACGATCGCAGCAGTGGTGTCGAACTCGATGCCCTCGACCACGATGCTGCCGAAGTCGGTGATCGGACCGATCACCAAGCCGGTGCCGCCGATGCCGCCGCCGAAAGTGGCTGCGCCGCCTCCGCCGCAGCCAGCCAGAGCAATCGCAAGTAATGCCGAAACGATGATCTTGCTTGCCAGCTTATTCATGGGCTTGCTCGCTTTCCTCTTCAGGAACGTCCTCTTCGTAGTAGTAGATGCCGAGCGAAGCGCGCTTGCGGCCGGTCCCTTGCACGCCCGGATTCGTGTCGCGGTCACGTGCTGCCATCCAGCGGTCGAGTTCTTCGAGAAGGCTCTGGGCGCGCTCGGCCGCTAGCCGGCGCAGCTCGGCCGTGGCTTCCCGCGGGAGGTTGTCGTAGGCCACCTTGCGCTGGAAGAAGGCTTCCTCGGGCGGGCATTTGAGGTTGTGGTCGATGCACGAAATGAGGTCGGCCACGTCCGTTCCCAAGATCGCTAGCTTGTCGGCTTCTCCGGCTGCCGGGACGTATGCGCGCGCGCGAAGGCGCACGCGCCCGTCTTTGAGTGATTCCACGGCGCCAACGCGCACGAGCTCGTCGAGGATGGCGCGCGCGGGGATGTCGCCGCTGTATTCGCGGACCAAGTCGGCGAAGTTTGGACTTGGGCCCTCGATCGGCAAGGCCGCGGGCCGGCCGGCGCGGTCGCGAAAGCGGGGGTCGCGCACCCAGCCGCTGATCACGCGGGCAGCCCGGTTGTAGCGCTGCAGTTCCTCGGCGTTGTCGGGCGGCTCCATTGCCAGCAGGCGCCGCACTTCCTTGCGCGTCAGTCCCGTGATGACCGAGATGCGCGAGACGGTTTGCTTGCGTCCGGGGATGACGAACTCGCGCTCGGCCACCTCGACGTAGACCCGCTTGGCCAGATCGGCGAAGGCGCCGTAGGGAATGCCGTAGCGCAGCAGCAGGCGCACGAGCGGTCTGAGCAGGACGAGGAGTGCACCAGCAAGCGCTCCGGCTGGGGAGCCTGTCTTATTTGGGCTAGTCATCCCAAACCTATCTTACCATAAGTGCCTGTAACGCAGGGCGTTTTCTTGCTCTTTTTGGAT
>CAYZHO010000239.1:0-3416 GCA_964478045.1 uncultured Myxococcales bacterium
CGTCTCTGGTCAAGCGCTCCGCTTTTGCTTGCTTCTTGTACCTCGCCACTGGCGCGCCTTGCCGGCCCGCCGCCCGAGCGGCGGACCGCGCGGTTCAAACACTTGTTTGAAAAAGTAAAACGCTTGTTTGAAACCGAGTCAAGAGGCTCCCGGAGCGGCTGGCTCGCGCCGGCTTCGTGGACCCGGGGATGCCAGGTTGCGCTCAGCGCGAGCCCCGAGCCGTTTTCGGAGGCACCTGCAGCGGCGCGCCAGGGCGCCGTCAGCGGTCGCTTGCCCCGCCTGCTTCTGCCTCGTAGACGCGCCACATGTCGTCGTCGTCGAAGACTTTCTCCGAGTCGTCGGCGTGCATGGCGTCGCGCTCGAAGTCGCGGTAGCGGCCCCGCTCGGCGCGCAGCTCTTCGAACAGATCGTGTTGGATCATGGCGCTCATGATTTCGTTGGTCCCGGTCCAAATCTGGGCCAGGCGAATGTCCCGCACGGCCCGTTCGATCGGGAAGACGTCCGTGTAGCCGATTCCGCCGGTCACTTGCATCGCTAGGTTCGCAACTTCCCAAGCGGCTTCGGTTACGAACTTCTTCGTCTCGGACACGATCCGCCGCAGGTTCGGCACTCCCGCGTCGGCGGCGCGGGCCGCTTGGTAGACCATCGCTCGGCTGGCGTCGATCAGCGTTTGCGCTTTGGCGATCATGAAACTGACGGCTTGGAAGCGACGAATCGGCCGGCCGAAGGCCTTGCGCCGATCCGCATAGTTCATCGCTACGTCGAGACACGCCTTCATCGCACCGATGCACGGCGCGGCGCTGCACAGGCGTTCGGGAATCATCATCCGGTTGAATACGAGAGCGCCGCCGTGCAGCGGCCCGACGAGGTTTTCTTTGGGCACCTTGACGTCGCGGAAAACGACCCGCCCGGTCCCGCCGCCGCGAGTTCCCATCAGACCGTAGAGGTATTTGACTTCGACGCCAGGCCCCCGGTCGATGATCAATGCGCTGATGCGCTCGTGCGGCGGGGCGCTCTCGTCGAAGTTCGTGCGGACGTAGGCCAGGAAGAAGTCTGCGCCTTCGGCGCCGACGATAAAGCGCTTCATCCCGCGAACGACGAAGTGATCGCCCTTGTCGACTGCCCGGCTGCTGGCGCCGAAGAAATCGGAGCCGCCGCGGGGTTCGGTCAGCGCTTCGGCCGCCACGAGCTTGCCGGCCAGCATTGGGGCTAAGTACTTGCGGCGTTGTTCTTCGGTGCCGAACGACATCAGCGCCTCTCCGACGATCGAGGGCATGACGTAGGAACAGCCGGCCGCCATGCCGAGCGGTCCAATCTCGGCCATCGCCGCGCACTCGGCTACCCAGTCGAGCCCCGCACCGCCGTACTCGGGAGGAAAGCGAAGGCCGAGCAGCCCGTGGCGCGCGTAGCTTTCGTACAGCTCGCGCGGATAGCGGATCTCGTCCCGGTCCATTCGGCGCAAGTATTCCGGGTCGACTTCGTTCTTGACGAACTCTCGCGCCTTGGCTTGAACCTCTCTGGCACGTTCGTCGAGCATGAACTCGTACATCGGCGACCTCCTCGGTTGTCTCGCCCGCTGGGGTGAACCGGCCCGCGGCGCCACCGCCGAGCGGAATCCGACTGGCAGGATATGCGGCCTCGCTCGGGATGCCTAGCGCCCCGCGCCTTCGCGCGGCGGTAGTGACTCGCTGCAAGCAACAATCGGAGCTGCCGCGCCAGGGATGCGGCCGAGTCTTGGTGGCCCGCACTTCGGGGCGGGCGTCGCTATTGTCCGGCTCCCCCGGGTGGGGGACGCAGCCACGCAGGCGCCCGCCGGCCCAAGCGGTGGCAGGCCACGGCGGGCTTGCCGAGGCCAGGGGCCGGATGCGCTCCTGGCCCGGGCGGGTAAGTGCCCGGCGGTGCACGGACTTCGCAAGCGCGTTGCGCGCGGGCCACGCCAGCCCTATCGGGCAGAAGGCCAGTGGCGGTAAAGGGGCCTAAGCGCCCGGGAAATCCACAGTTTTCCCTGTTGACAGTAGGAGAAGCGATCGCCTATGTTCACCTCGACGATTGTCCTAGGCCGGGTCCGGACTCACTCCCGCAGACGAGGCCCGCCGGGCGAGAGGGGGAAACGCCGTGAAGCATCTTGTCTCGGGTGCTCGAAGGGCCGGCGACCGAGCGGAATCGCGCAGCTTTGCGAGTCGGGTAGGGCTGTCTTCGGTGGCCGCGGTGGCATGCGTGCTGGCCGCCGCATGGACGGTGGCGCGAGCCGCTCCGGCCCGCGCGTTCGTGGTCGATTTCGAAGAGTTCGCCGACGGTCAGATCCTCGGTCCGGCCGATCTCGGATATGGCATCACTCTGACGGTGACGGCCGAACACGGGGAAGGCGACGACAGCGACAGCGACGCGGATCTCGAGCCGGTCGCTCCAGTGGTCTTCGACTCGGACTGCAGCCACAAAAAGTGCAAGGGAGCGGAGAAAGACTTGCGAACGCCCGGGCATGGCTTGGGCAACAACGTCCCTCAACACAACATCCTCATCCTCGACCAGGACCCGCAAGATACCAACCCGCCTGACGGAATTGCCGACGCGCCCCATCGCAATCCCGAGCCGGGCACGATTACGTTGACCTTTGCCTCGCCCCTTAAGCTCGAGGCATTGCGCGCAATCAACGTAACCAGCCACGCGGCCGGTAGCCGCCTCGAGATCCACCTGACGGGGGGCGGCACCCAAGTCGTCCCGTTCGCTTTGCTCGACAAGAACTCCGCACAGAACGTTGTCGTTCCCGACCCCCAGCTTGCCGACTCGGTCGACATCGTCCTGACGGGCGAGATCGGGATCGACGATCTGTCGTTCATGCCACCTTGCGGCGACGGCACGCTCGACCCCGGTGAGGAGTGCGACGACGGCAACACGGACGACGGTGACTGCTGTAGCTCGAGCTGTACGGCAGTAGCGGCCGGAACGCCGTGCGACGATGGTGATCCGTGCACGCCGGCCGACGTGTGCGACGGGGCCGGGTCGTGCCAGGCAGGCGGGAGCACGTGCGGAAACGGGGTGCTCGAAGGAGCCTGCGGCGAGCAGTGTGACGACGGCAACACCGCGAGCGGAGACTGCTGCGACGCTTCCTGCCAGTTCGAGCCGGCGGGCGGGTCGTGCCCCGACGACGGGAACGTGTGCACGGACGATGTCTGCGACGGGGCGGGAAGCTGCGTCCACCCGAACAACTCGGCGCCCTGCGACGACGGCAACGCATGTACGGCCGTCGACCAATGTTCGGGCGGCACGTGCGTTGGCTCGTCGCCCCTCGACTGCGACGACGGCAACCAGTGCACGGACGACACGTGCGACGCGCAGCTTGGCTGCCAGCACACGCCGCGCTCGGGTAGCTGCGACAACGGCAACCCGTACGACGATCCGGATGTGTGTGTGGACGG
>CAYZHO010000239.1:3426-3506 GCA_964478045.1 uncultured Myxococcales bacterium
CCCCTCGACTGCGACGACGGCAACCAGTGTACGGACGACACGTGCGACGCGCAGCTTGGCTGCCAGCACACGCCGCGCTC
>CAYZHO010000240.1:0-1619 GCA_964478045.1 uncultured Myxococcales bacterium
CCTTTGGGGCCTATTGCGCATCGAGGCGCCGGCGGCCTGGGACGTAGTGCGCGGCGCCGGGGTCGTAGTAGCGGTGATCGACACAGGCGCGGACTTTTCTCATCCGGACCTGGCCGCCAGCGCATGGCGCAACCCCGGTGAAATCCCCGGTAACGGTGTTGACGACGACGGGAACGGTTTCCCCGACGACCTCGTGGGCTACGACTTTGTAAGCGAGGATGCCGACCCGTTCGACGACAACGGCCACGGCACGCACGTGGCCGGAACGATCGCAGCCACCGGGGACAACGGCCTTGGAATCGCCGGCGTCGCTTACGAGAGCAAGGTCATGGCGCTCAAGGGCCTGGACGCAAGCGGCTCGGGCTCGAGTGCGACCCTTGCCGATGCGATCCTCTACGCGGTCGAAAACGGAGCGCGGGTGATCAATGCCAGTTGGGGCTGTGAGTGCACGCAGCAGATTATCGACGATGCGATCGAAGCGGCGCACGCAGCCGGGGTCGTGTTCGTTGCGGCTGCGGGCAACTCGGCCTCCGACGTAAGCGGCTTCTCGCCGGCCAACCACCCGTGGGCGATCGCCGTGGCGGCGACCGATCACGACGACGATCCGGCTTTCTTCTCGAACTACGGCACCAAGATCGACATCGCGGCGCCCGGGGGCGGCGGCGACGGCGGGCCGGCCTACGATTCCTGGCGCTCGATTCTCAGCCTGCGCTCGAGCGGAGCGGCCGACGAAATCACCGCGGGCGGTAAGCTCGTCGTGGCCGACATGTACTTGCGCCAAGCCGGCACCAGCATGGCCGCGCCGCACGCTTCGGGGGTCGCCGCACTGGTGCTGAGCGCTCATCCTTCGTATTCCCCAGAGGCCGTGCGCCAAGCGCTTCGCGCCGGCGCGGACGACGTAGGGCCGCCCGGTGTGGACGCCGGCACGGGCTACGGCCGCCTGAACGCGGCCGGCGCGGTTGCGGCCGAAGTCCTCGACGTCGACGTGCTCGCACCCGAGCCAGGCACGATCGAGACGAGCGCACCCGTTTCGGTGATCGGACGGGCAACCGGAGCCACCTTTGCGAGCTACCGGGTCGAAGTGGGAGCGGGCGAGTTTCCGGCATCTTGGCAGCTCATCGCCGGGCCGATACCCGAGCCAGTCATAGACGGTTTGCTTGCCACGTGGCCGGTCGGCGATTTCCCCGACGGGCCATACGTGTTGCGCGTCGTTGCTACGAACACGCTCGGGCAGGAGTTCGAGGTGCGCGTGCCCGTGACGCTCGACCGCGTGGTCCTTTCGTCGCCCGAGCAAATGCAGATGCTGCGGCCCGACGGCACGCCGCTCGAGCTGCGCGGGACGGCAAGCGGTCCCGACTTTTCGGCCTTTCGGCTCGAGTGGCGCCTCGTGCCGCCGAGCATCGAACCGGGACCGTGGCGTAGCGACGGGATTGTGCTGGCTGGCGGCGGCGCAACGCCCGTCGAGCAGGCGCTGCTCGGGACGTTCGACCCGAACGTGGTTTCGGAAAACAGCGAGATCGACTTTCGCCTGGTCGTCGAACGCGCCTCGGGAGCCGAAGACGAAGAAGTCGTCCGCCGCGTGATCGTTGATCCGACGCTGCGCGCGGGATGGCCGGTTT
>CAYZHO010000240.1:1629-3456 GCA_964478045.1 uncultured Myxococcales bacterium
GTTTCGATCGGGGCCCTTACGCCACCGAACGTGCCGGGATACGACGAGCGCCTGAGCCGCCACCTCATCGTTGCCGACGTGGACGGGAACGGCACTAAGGAGATCATCGCTGCCTACGGAGATCTGGTTCACGTCTTGCGCGAAGACGGAACCGAGCTTGCGGGTTGGCCGGTGCGCTTGAGCAGGCCGGACGGCTCCCCGGTGTTCGTGCGCTCGAGTCCGGCAGTTGGCGATCTCGACGGCGACGGGCTTGCGGAAATCGTCGTCGCCGAGGGAAACGTTTCGGCTGAGCCGCCGGTCGAGCAGACCCACGTGTTTCGGGCGGACGGCACTGAGCTCGAAGGCTGGCCGCAAGTCATCGTCGGATGCTGGGATCGCTCGTGCGAGCCCGGAGAAGCGGGCGAGCCGCCGCGCGGGATTGCCATCGCCGACGTTGACGGGGACGGCGCCGGGGAACTGGTCATGGTTGCGGGCCCGATGCTCGAGGTACGCGCCGCTAGCGGCGCGCTGCTGCCGGGATGGCCGCAGACCTTCCCGCAAGGCACGACGGTCCGCTGCGACATCGGGGCCGAGTGCATGGACAGCGTCGTGGCAGCCGGCGACGTCGACCGCGACGGCCGCGCCGAGATCGCGGCGGTGGCAACGGACGAGACCGGCCGGCGGCGTTCTCACGTGTTGCTCTACCGCGGCGACGGCCAGTTGCTTCCGGGCTTTCCCCGCCGCATTCCAGGGCAGCGCTACGTGCGTAGCGGCGGTTGGACGGTTTCGACCGTCTACAACGCCGTACACGCCGAGCCGATCTTGGCCGACATCGATGGCGACGGCGACCTCGAAGTCGTCGTTCCGACGACACGCGGGCGGCTGTTCGCCTTGCACCACGACGGCCGCCGCGCGCGCCTGCGGCCTCGGGCTCCGAAAGCGACCCGTAAGTGCTGGGGAGGCCACACGGTGGCGATGCGCGGCTGGATCGAGCCTCCGGTGGCCGGCGATCTCGACGGTGACGGCGCGAGCGAGGTGGTTGCAGGGGTAGCGCGCGGCCGCTGGAAGTACACGAGGCGCCGCTGGCACCTGTGCTTGGGTCTCTACACTGGTCCCGACTATCTCCACGTGGCAAGCGGCGCCCGAGGTTGGGGTGCAGGCGGGCTTTCCGGCTGGCCGGTTGCGTTCGACTACCAGGGCGCCGACCTGACGGCCGGGGTGGCAACGCCGGCGATCGCTGACGTCGATGGCGACTTGCAACCGGAAGTGGTGGTCGGGCGCGGGGTGTGCGAATCGCGTGGCATGACGCTCGAGACCTACGACCTGGCGCGGCTGCGGTGCTTTACGGTTTATGCGCTGGATCGAGCAGGCAATCCGCTGCCCGGCTTTCCCAAGGCTACGCTTGGACCTGCAGCGAACCAGTCGATCAGCCCGGCCATTGCCGATCTCGACGGCGACGGCCTCAAGGAAATCGTTTGGGTGGACATCTGGGGCCGGATGATGGTGTGGACCGTACCGGGCCTGCCGAGCCCGGAGTTGGGCCCGTGGCCGATGTACCGGCAGAACCCGGCACTTACCGGCGCGCTCGAGTAGGGCGGCGGTTGCCGGCCGGCGTGCCGGGGCTCACGCGCTGGCACGTTTGGTCGGTGGGTGATGCCGCAGCCGGAGCGTGTCGGGCGCCGGCGGTGCCGCAGCCGGCACGTGCCGGGCGCCAGCGGTGCTGCAGCCGACAGCTCCCGGCGCCGGCGGTGCTGCAGCCGGCGTGTGCTGGGCGCCAGCGGTGCGCCGCTCTAGTGTGACTGCCACTGACGGACGTTTGAGGCGTTTTTGCGCGCAGGAGGCTTGAGC
>CAYZHO010000241.1:0-3424 GCA_964478045.1 uncultured Myxococcales bacterium
CAGCCGCCGCGAACTGCTCGACATGGTGTAGGGCGGTATCGCCAGCGCAAAGGTAATGAAAGTAGGCAATGCGCATCAGAAATCGGCCTTCCGTGGCGACGTGGTAAGGGCGTTCAAACTAGCCCCGCCGTCCCGCGATGCCGTACTTTTTCATCCGGTATCGCATGGTCGCCCGGCTCAAGCCGAGCAGCCGCGCGGCGGGCGAAATGCGGTACCCAGTGCGCTCGAGCGCCTGCTCGGTCAGTGAGCGGACGAGTGCCTCTAGATCGACCCCTTCATCGGGCAACCGCCAGACGTGGCGCGGCCGGACCGAGTCGGCTGCCAGCACGTCCACGCCTTCGCGCACCGGGAAATGCTTGGAGGTCAGCAGGCTTCCGTCGCTTACGATCACCGCATATTCGACCGCGTTTTGCAGCTGGCGGACGTTGCCCGGCCAGGGTAGCCGCTCGAGGAATTCCGCAGCTTCCCGCGACAGGCCCGGGACGCGCCTGCCCATTTGCTTCTCGAGGCGCGCCAAGAAATGGCGCGCCAGCGGTACGATGTCTTCGCGCCGCTCGCACAAAGGTGGAACGTGCAGGGGGAACACGCATAGCCGGTAGTACAGGTCCTCGCGAAATCGGCCCCTGCTTACGAGATCTTCGAGGTTAGCGTTGGTGGCTGCAATTACCCGCGCGCGTGCTCGCACTGGCTGGGTCGAACCCACCGGGTAGTAGACCTGGCTCTCGAGTACCTGCAAGAGCTTGGCCTGAAGCGCCGGCGAGAGTTCAGCCACTTCGTCCAGCAGCAGGGTTCCAGTGCCCGCGGCGGCAAACAGCCCTGGCTTGTCCGAATAAGCCCCAGTGAAGGCGCCGCGCCGGTAGCCGAACAGCTCGCTTTCGAGCAAAGGCTCGGGGATGGCAGCACAGTTTACGCAGACGAAGGGCGCGCTTCGCCGCGGGCTGTTGGCGTGAATCGCGCGTGCCACCACTTCTTTTCCGGTTCCGCTTGCCCCGGTGATCAAAACTGTACAATCTTGTGCAGCAATCCGGAGGGCAAGGTCGAGCACGTGATACATCGCAGGCGAGCGGCATACGATCCCCTCGAGGTCGTAACGCGCATAAAGCCTTTCGATTCGGCGCCTCAGGTCTGCTTGCCGGGCGTCGCGGTCCGTTGCGGCCCGCACAGTGGCAATCAGCCGCTCGCGGTCAACTGGCTTGAACAGTATTTCGCTCGCACCCGCCTTGAGTGCCCGAACCGCAATTTCGCCGCGGTCGGGCTCGCTCAAAAGCGCAACGGCAGCCTGGGCATTGAGAGCCCGGATCCGAAACAACAGCTCCAGTCCGTCCAGCTCGCCGAGGTCGAGGTCACTCAGGGTAAGCGCGATGCCGTGCTGGCGGTGGCAGCTCAGAGCCTCGCTGCCGGTTCTTGCTTCCAAAACCCGCAAGCCGTCCTCGCGAAGCCACGAAGAACACTGCCGCCGCTCGGCGTCGTGGGGACTGACAACGAGTATGGAAGCTGACTGGCTCATTTGCTTCACTCCGGTTCAATCAGGACACACGCTTTTGCCCGCCCCGACTACGCAACGCGTCGCCACTTTGTTTTTTGGGGAGTTCCCCCCCATGGTTTCAAGTGGTACTACGGAGCGCTTTAGTAGCGCGACGGGCACCAGGCTGTCAAGGGCACCGGCTCATTTCGTTCACCGGGGAGCTCGCGGAACCCTGCCCGCTCATGGGTAAATCCCCCAACTGGGTAAAACAGATGCTCCAAGGAGTGCATTGGCGGCTGGGAGATATAGATGGGCTAGACAGCGTTGGATCATTTCGATCTAGCTGTGGCTCAAATGATCCAAGAGGACATCAAGAACAACCCGCAGTATCTGGAATAACCGTGCGATCTACAAGCAAGTTTTGGCTGACAGCTCGTTGGAACGTTCCTTGCTGCCGGTGGTGGCGTAACAGGTGGAGCGGCCGGTTGCCGTCCCGGGGAGCTCGCAAATAACCGGCCAAGTTGTTCCAAGGAGGCCCGAGCGCATGTCACAGTACGCCGTCGAAGCGGCCATGGGGCGCCTGATCTGTGACGACGCATTCCGCGCCCGATTCCGAGCGGATCCGCAAGGAGCAGTGCGAGAGGCCGGGTTTGACCTTACGGCATATGAACTAGCGGGTTTGCGGGCCGTCAACTTGAGCGCACTCGAACGACTGGCCGCCATGCTCGACGATCGGATTAGGCGAGCCAGCGAAGTGGTACCGGTTCGGGACTGAAGTGCGGCAATCTGCCGCCGCCAAACAGCCCGAATGAAGGCCCGGTCTATAGTGAGGAGCCGGGCGAGGACGCTCCCCAAGTGGAGCGCGAGAGGACAAAAAGAAACGCCCCGTTCGGGGGAGTCGAAACTGCGGGGGCACCGGCTCGGACCCTCGGGTGGCGGAGCTATGTTTGCCGCAGTGGCAGCGGGCAGGGTCGTCATTGAGGGGCCTAAGGGAGCTGCAATCGAGATGGAACGGCGCTGGTACGTTGTCGAGGTAAAGCAGCACCAAGAGGGCCTCGTGCAGGCCACTTTGGCTGAGCGTGGCTACGCAACTTATGTGCCCAGGATTCGCCAATGGCCGCGCCCGCCAGTGGGTAGCCCAATCGTCCCTTTGTTTCCCGGCTACGTGTTCGCCCGGCTGCGCATGCCCGAGGACTATTACCCGGTGAGTTGGAGCATCGGCGTGAAGCGGCTGCTCGCCTTTGGGGATGAGCTTGCCGTCCTTCCCGACGAGGCAGTGGAGTTCCTCCGCAGCCGCGAAGATGAACACGGCCTTATTCAGATTCAGCAGCCATCGGCTTGCGGCAAAGCGACCGTGCGGATCGTACGGGGCACGTTCAAAGGATTCGAAGCAGTGGTCGAACGGCGGCTTTCCGCCCGCGACCGCGTGGTTGTACTGATCGATTTCCTCCAGCGGCAGACCCGAGTGGAACTGCCGGAAACTTGGCTGAGGCAAGCGTAATCATGACGGAGAAAGCAATCCCAAAATGCTCTCGGGCGGCGCACGAGCCCCGTGCGAGCGCGCCCAGCGTTGTCGTAGTTCCGCTTCTTTTCGCGGCTGCTGTCCTGCTGGCGGCCGGCTGCGCGAGTCACCGACCGCCTGCCCCGCCAACGCTCGGTGAGCTCGCGGCAACGGGCCAGCTTGGCAAGCAGCCACCACCCTATCGCATTCAGGTGGGCGATGCGCTGACCATCCGGTTCTACTCCAACCCCGAACTCGACCAGGACGTGGTCGTCCGTCCCGACGGAATGATCTCGGTGCCTTATCTCGACGACGTGCAGGCGGCAGGCCTGACGCCGGCTGAGCTGGATCGGCGACTAACCGAGGGATACACGGGCGAGCTAGCCAACCCGCAGATCACGGTTATTGTGCGGGAATTTGCCGGCAACAAGGTCTACGTCGGCGGGGAAGTGGGCAAA
>CAYZHO010000242.1:0-3415 GCA_964478045.1 uncultured Myxococcales bacterium
CGCTGCGCCAGCGCTCTCGTAGCGTAGTAGGCGCGCTGGCCCACCCCGCACACGAGCCAGATTTCGCGGTCATCGGGGAGCTCGTCGAGCCGCTCCCGGAGTTGCTCGAGCGGGATGTTGAGGGAGCCGGGAATGTGGCGCTCCTCGTACTCGGCCGGCGTGCGCACGTCGAGAATCAAGGCGTCGGTTCTCTCGAGGTCTTCCCAGTGCGCAAGGGGGAGGTCGCCGCGCAGGTGATTCGCGGCGATCATTCCCGCCAGATTGACCGGGTCCTTGGCGGCGCCGAACTGCGGCGCGTAGCAGAGCTCGGCTTCCTCGATGTCGTAGACCGTGGCCCCGAGCTGAATGGCTGTGGCAATCACGTCGATCCGGCGCGCTGCACCCTCGCGGCCGATGGCTTGAGCGCCGAGAATGCGGCCGTCTTCGGTCGAGAACAGCACCTTCATATGAATCGGCGTGGCCCCGGGAAAGTAGCCGGCATGGCTTCCCGGGTGCAGGTAGATCTTTTCGTAGGATCCAATCCCGGCACGCACCAGCGCTTTTTCGCTCGCCCCGGTCATGGCCACCTCCAGGCCAAAGACGCCGCAAACGGCCGTTGCCTGCACGCCGCGGAAGCGACTTTCGCCGGCCGGTGACGTGCACATACCGAGCGCTCTTAGCACGTTGGCGGCCGCGATCCGGCCCTGGCGGTTGGCAGGGCCGGCCAAGGCCACCGGCCCGACCTCGCCGGTCACCACGTGGCGCACCTCGACCGCATCGCCGACCGCCCAGATCCACTCGTCGCTCGTGCGCATGCGCTCGTCGACCCGAATTCCGCCGCGCGCTCCGATCTCAAGGCCCGCACGCTCGGCCAGCTCGGTCTCTGGCCGCACCCCGACTGCCAGCACCACCAGGTCTGCCGGAATCGACTCGCCCCCGTGGCAGCGCACCAGCAGGCGGGCGCCGGACGTGCCGCGTTCGAATCCCTCGACGCGGGTTGCCAGGCGCACCGTAACGCCGTTGGCACGCAGGTGGCGCTCGACGAACCGGGCCATTTCGGCATCGAGCGGCGGAAGGACCTGGTCGGCCAGCTCGACGACCGTTACTTCGAGGCCCCGCCTGGCCAGGTTTTCCGCCATTTCGAGTCCAATGAATCCAGCTCCGACGACGGCCGCACGGCTGGCGCCTTCGACGGCCTCGCGGATGCGGCGGCTGTCGGGGATCGTGCGCAGGACGAAGATGCCAGGCAGATCGATGCCCGCAAGCGGCGGGCGCACGGCCCGGGCGCCAGGCGCAAGGACGAGGGCGTCGTAGCGCTCGGTTCCCGAGCGGCCGCTCGGGAGATGCCGGTACTCGATCGTGCGCGCCTTCGGGTCGATGGCGGTCACCTCGGTTTCGGTACGCACCTCGATGTTGAAGCGCTTGCGAAACAGCTCCGGGGTTGCCACGAGCAAGTTGCGCTCGTCGCTGATGACGTTGCCGACGTAGTAGGGCAGGCCGCAGTTGGCGAAGGATACGAACGGGCCGCGGTCGAACAGGATGATCTCGCAGCGCTCGCACAGGCGGCGAGCGCGCGCCGCACACGATGCGCCACCGGCAACTCCCCCGACGATTAGAATCCGTTTTGCTTGCTCTGCCATCGCTCGTCTCTCCTCGACTCGGCCGGGCGGCCGCAGCTTAAGGGGCGACGGCCAGCGGTAGCTCGAATCGGCTGGGGGCGCAAAGGTTTTGCCGTGGCGTTACGCGCCGGTTCGCGATAGGTTGGCGCCCGGATCCTATGCGCGAGGAGCACCGCCGATGAGCCAGAGCGACAGCGGGACCCGAGGTTTCAACCGGCGCAGCCGAATCATCACCGAAGGAGACAGCCGCGCTCCAAACCGCGCGATGCTGAGGGCCGTCGGCTTTCGGGACGAGGACTTCGGCAAGCCGATCGTCGGCTTGGCCAGCGCCCACAGCAACATCACCCCGTGCAATGCGGGAATCGGGGATCTAGCTGCCGTGGCCGACCGGGCCATGCGCGAGGCCGGCCTGATGCCGCAGACTTTCGGCACGATCACGGTGAGCGACGGCATATCGATGGGAACCGAGGGCATGAAGGCCTCTCTCGTGAGCCGCGAAGTGATCGCCGACTCGATCGAAACCGTCTGCCGCGCCCAAATGATGGACGGCCTGCTCGCCATCGGCGGCTGCGACAAGAACATGCCGGGCGCGCTGATGGCCATGGCCCGTCTCGATATTCCGTCGATCTTCGTCTACGGCGGAACGATCAAACCGGGAAAGCTCGGAGACCGGGATCTGACGATCGTCAGCGCGTTCGAAGCGGTCGGCGAAGTGCGGGCCGGCCGGATTTCTCGCGAGGAGTTTCTCGAAATCGAGCGCAACGCTTGTCCGGGCAACGGCGCCTGCGGTGGCATGTACACGGCCAACACGATGAGCAGCGCGATCGAAGCGATGGGCATGAGTCTTCCGTACTCGTCGACGATGGCCGCCGAGGACCAGGAGAAAGCCGACAGCACGGCCGAAAGCGGGCGTGCCTTGGCCCGGCTCATTCGCGACGACTTGCGGCCGAGCGCGATCCTTACGCGCAAGGCCTTCGAGAACGCGATCGCAGTCGTGATGGCCGTCGGCGGTTCGACCAACGCGGTGCTGCACCTGCTGGCGATCGCCCGAGCGGCCGGTGTGGATCTTTCGCTCGACGATTTCGAGCAGATTCGCGAGAAGGTGCCCGTCCTGTGTGATCTAAAGCCTTCGGGTCGCTACGTCACCGTCGATCTTCACCGGGCCGGAGGGATTCCGCTGGTCATGAAGATGCTGCTCGAGGCCGGGCTCCTTCACGGCGATTGCATTACGGTTACCGGCAAGACGGTGGCTGAAAACCTCTCCGGCGTTCCCTCGCGGCCGCCGGCCGGCCAGGACGTGGTTCGGCCGATCGACGACCCGCTCTACTCGCAAGGCCACCTGGCGATCCTGCGCGGAAATCTGGCGCCCGAGGGCGCCGTGGCCAAGATCAGCGGCATCAAGTCGCGCACCATCACCGGCCCGGCGCGCGTGTTCGACTGCGAGGAAGACTGCCTCGAGGCGATTCTAAACGACCGCATCCACCCGGGCGATGTAGTCGTCATTCGCTACGAAGGCCCGAAGGGCGGGCCGGGGATGCGCGAGATGCTCGCTCCCACGAGCGCGATCATCGGCAAGGGGCTCGGCGACAAAGTCGGGCTGATCACCGACGGGCGCTTTTCGGGCGGGACCTACGGTCTGGTCGTCGGGCACGTGGCGCCCGAAGCCCAGGTCGGTGGCCCGATCGCTCTGGTCGAAGAAGGCGACTCCATCACGATCGATGCCGACCGGCGGCTCCTAGAACTCCACGTTTCCGAAGAAGAGCTGGCGCGGCGGCGCGCAGCCTGGCAGGCCCCGCCACCGCGTTATACGTCGGGAG
>CAYZHO010000243.1:0-3414 GCA_964478045.1 uncultured Myxococcales bacterium
GCCGCGCGGCAATCGCTTCGAGCGGCGGCTTGCGCTCGTCGGCGTCTCGTTCGAACCACTTCGAACACGTGCACAGGGAGTCGGCGACGACTGTGGCGCCCACCGACTCGAGCAGATCGAGAAAGCCGGGATCGTCGAGGATTCCCCCGACGACGAGCAGGCGCGGGCCGGGCCGGCGGGAATCCGAAGGGGCTTGCCGCTGCTGCTGCTGCTGTTCGAGCCATTGCTCGGCTAGGTCGTTGAATACTTGGCGCGGCATGGCGCTTGCCGCCACCGACAGTGCTAGCAAGTCGCTGGCCCGCACGGATCGGGGGGACTCTTCCCGCAGGCGCGCTGCGCGGCGGAGAATCGCCCGGGTGCGATTGTGAAGGCGCACGGCCGCAGCAAGCTCGGCTTCGCCAATGCGGACGCCGAGCGCCTGCTCGAGCCGGGCCCGGAGTGCTTCGAGCTGGGCGCACAGGCGCTCGCGGGCTTCGTCGGATCCCACGTGCGGGAGGTCGAAGTAGAGGTTAAGGCCCCGCCAGCCGGTGGCATCGAGAACGTCGCAGAGCCGGCGGATGTGGTCGCAACTGTTCGTGACGACGACGCCGTCAAGAAAATCGTCTCCGTTTGAGAGAATACGCTCGAGCGTGTAGCGCACGAACGAGCAGTTCACCGAGCCGAGGAATGCGTCGGCGTGGGCGGTCGATGTTGCGCCGGCTCCACGCAGCCTCACGGGCAGGGCCCCGGCGGCGCTGAGCAGCTCTTCGGGCGCGTGAGAGCAGAAGTGGCCGATTACGGGCCGGCCGCTGGCCTTCCATTCGCTCAGGAAGCGGTTTGGCAGAGCCGCGGCAATCTCGCGCCAGTCGATCGCCTCGCCCATTGCCTAGCTCATTACCGTGGCAAAGAACTGTTCGATCCCGCCTCGAATTTCCTCGCTCGAGCGCGTGCGCGAGTCCATCCAGTCGAGGTCGAACGCATACAGCGGAATTCCGCGCTCGCGGCATACCCTGCGCAACAAGCCGAGCCACGCCCATACGTGCTTGCAACCGACCGGACTGGGAAACACGACGCAGTCTGCCCGGAAGTCCTGGACGTCGCGAAGGAATCGTTCGGTGAGCACGCTCGCGCGCACGCGCAGCCTGCCCATTGTGGTTTCCAAACCGCGGCGGGCTAGGCCGACGAGCATCGAGTCGAAGTCGCTCGTATCGACCGGATCGGCGCGCAGGAAGCTCGAGAGCGCGTCGGTGATCACTACGGCTCCAAAAGTTTCCTCGAGCCACGTTGCAAGTTCGAAGTCGAACGTCACGGGTACGTAGTACCACAGTACCCGGTAGCGCTCGTCGGGGATTGCTCCGCGGCCGGCTGCCACCCTCGCGGCCGCGTCGTCGCGCAGGAACTCTAGGTAGCGCGTCAGCTCCGGAGAACCGAGCGAGCACAGCAGGGCCATGTAGCTATTGAAACCCACCGTTCCCGGGTGCGGGCACGGTACGGCGCGGCGCAGTTCGAGCAGCTCGCGCATTGCTTCGCAGGCCCGATTCGATTCTTCGCATACTTCGCGCAGGCGGTCCGGATCGAGGCGGCGGCCGGTTTGCTCTTCGAGGAAAGCAATGAGCTTGCGCAGTTGGCCGGCGTAGTAACGGTGTGCTTCGGCGGAGTCGTCGGTCGGAGCGTCGAGCCGCAGCGTCGGGCAGCCGGTGATTTGCTCGAAGATTTGGTAGCCGATCCGGGAACTGTCGCAGGGAGCGCTTGCCGTGACGATGAAATCCGGCTGCGGCATCTCGCCCTCGAGCAGGGCGCCGAGCATCACCTTGTCGAGTACGCAAACTTCCGAAGGCAGCCCGTAAGCGTGGGCACGATCGACGTAGTGCCAGCACAGCTCGGGCGTGCCGAGCGTGAGAATTGGAGGGTGAACCTCTCCGAGGAAGGGATGGACGTCCATCGCACGGAAGATCTCTGGTGTTACGCAGAACTCATACCAGCACAGCTTGCGGTTGTGCTCGTCGAGAACGCGGAAGGTTTCCTCGTAGTGGGCCACGACGGCTTCGAGGGCGCCGGCTAGTAGATGCCCGTGCGGCAGCATGCCGGCGCGCAGCATTTCGATCATCGGGCGCAGTTGGCCCGCAACCTTCTCGCGCATTCGCGGCATCGACTCGGACACGGTTCCCTCCGCTGCGGCCGGCGCTCGGACCGCTCGGGCGAGGGCCAGGCGGGGCGGCATCCCCTCTGCGACGTGGTAGGTTGGCGCCGGCCGGGCAATGCCAGCCAACAACGCGCCGTTACCACTCCGGCTGGCTTCAAACAAGTACCGGACGGCCTGCAGCGGGCCTGTGCTCGGCCTGTCTAGAGACGAGCGACGGAAAGCGGAAGGGGCCGAGGCGGCACGCGATTGTCACGGGGTCGCGCCGGTGGAAGGATCCTGTGGCTGGCGATCGATGGCTGAACCGGCACGATACGCGCTCGAACCCTACTTTGGCGAAGGGCGGCAGGAGCTCGTTGGGCATGTTCCCCACGCGCATTATCTCGGCATTCGGGTGGTGCGCGCGGGTCCATGCGAGGCCGTTTTGATGATCCCCTACCGCGAGGAGCTCATTGGGGACCCGAGCCGCAAGGTCGTCTTCGGTGGCGTGGTCACGACGTTGCTCGATCAGGCCAGCGGGCTGGCGATTGCGTGCAGCGTGGACGTGCCGAAGGCGATCGCGACGATCGATCTGCGCGTGGACTACCTGCGGGCGGCGGTTCCAGGCCGTGACCTCTACGGCCACGCGCACTGCTACAAGCTCACGCGCAACGTTGCCTTCGTCCGGGGGTCGGCCTGGGACGAGCGGCAAGAAGATCCGTTCGCTAGTTTCCTGGCCACGTTCATGATTGGCGCGAATACTGCCGAGAGTCCTTATGCGGAGCTCGTGCGCAAGGCCGCGCGGGGCGGGCAGTGCACGTGACCGATCTCGTTGCTGCCATTCCGTATGCGCGGTTTCTCGGCGTGCGGGTCGAGCGCACCCCCGCCGGTCTTCTCTGCGTGCTTCCGTTTCGGCGCGAGCTCGTGGGCAACCCGAACCTACCGGCCCTGCATGGCGGAGTGCTCGGCGCTTTTCTCGAGTTGACCGCGATTCTGCAACTGATCGAGGCGGAAGAAAGCGCGCGCGTGGCGCGCCCGATCAACTTTGGGATCGACTACCTGAGGACGGCGCGCCCCCGCGAGACGCGGGCGCGTGCCGAAATCGTCAAGCTCGGCCGCCGGGTCGCCAACGTACGGGCGGTGGCCTGGCAGGACGATCCCGATCGGCCGGTTGCGGCTGGGAACGGCAAGTTCCTTCTGTGACCCGGCCCGTCTCTAGCCGCCGGCACGCAACACGCGACCGGCGCCAGGGCCGGTCCGGAAACAGGCCGCTTCGACGACCGGCTGGCCGTTTACGAAGACGTATTCGATTCCGT
>CAYZHO010000244.1:0-3192 GCA_964478045.1 uncultured Myxococcales bacterium
ATATGGTCGTGCTCGTCGTCGACGAGCACGACCATATCGTTCAGTTGGCTGCCGACCCGTTCCTTGTCCATGTCCTGTTCCGCCATGATCCTATACCTACCCCATGATGCCATTGCTGCAGCGGCGCTCGCTACCGCAAAATGCGGCGGTGCCCGGCACGGGACCAAGCGTCACGATTTTGACGCCGCCGGCTATGCCTGCGAGCTGGCACACAGCCCAATAATAACCGGCGGTTGTGAGTAGCCGGGCAAGAGCTAGGGCCGCCCGCGGCGGAAGTACTGCAGTTGCCGTGCCAAAGCAGCGGTTCAAACCTACTCAGAGGAGTTCGGTGCCCAGGCCGGCCGGCGCTTCTCGAGAAACGCTCGCATGCCTTCCCGGGCCTCCTCGGACGCCCGTAGCCGGGCAATGCAGGCGGCCGTGTATGCGAGCGCTTCGTGTGGCTCGCGCGAGCTTACGACGTCGATCAGCTTCTTCGCTTCGGCCAGAGCCTGGGGGCCACCCAACAGCAAGGCCGAAGTAACGCGCCTTACTTCCTCGTCGAGCCGCTCGTCCTCCGCCACCACATCGACAAGCCCTAGTTCGAGCGCTGCCCTGGCATCCAGCCGCTCGCCGGTGAGGAACAACCGTTTGGCGCGGGCGGGGCCCAGGCGGCGGACGCAGAACGGAGAGATGACCGCCGGTACCAGCCCCAGGCGGACCTCGCTGAACGCAAAGAATGCGCTCGCCGCAGCAACAACGATGTCGCACGCCACAACCAGACCTACTCCTCCTCCGATGGCCGGGCCGTTGACGCGGGCGACCACGGGCTTGGGAAATCCGGCAATGCGGTGAAAGACGCCACCCATGCGCAAGGCGTCCTGCTCGTTGCGCTCGCGGTCTGCGACCGCCATCCTCCTCATGAAGTTCAGATCCGCGCCCGCAGAAAAGACGCGACCTGCACCGGTCAGGACGACTACACGGGTCGAAGCGTCCGCCTCGAGATCCGCGAGGGCCGCATCTATGCGGTCTATCAACTCATCGCTCAGTGCGTTTCGCACCTCGGGCCGCGCCAGTGTGATCGTGGCAACCGCATCGCGCCGTTCGACTTCAAGCATGGCTCTCTCTCCCTACTCCCCAGCGCCGAGCTGAGGCGTCGCTTCTGTTAGCCGCCGGCTGGGCCTGCTGCAACAGTGGCCTGCGGCGCCTTGCAGGGCCGGGCTGGGCCATTTACTTTGAAAATCCCGTGCCTTGGATGCTCCTCGACGCGCCGCCTCGCCACCGGGTGGCCCCGAAGGCCCGCCCGGCGCCGCCTGCGGCCCCCGCCGGTAGCGCGCACGGTGCCGGCGATACTCCAGCGTTTGCTGCGTGGGTACTCGCTGGGTCCTTGCCCGTGGCCGTTGCAGCAGTAGGTGCCGTCGAGGTGCTCGTCGAAGCGCTCGGCCCGCCGGAAGTCATCTACGCGGCCGGCCTTGCGGTAATCCCTGCTTGCCTGGCCACATGCGGCGGGCGGTTCGAGCTGTGCAACACCTGGGAGCGGCTGCGCGCCAACCGCTTGCTGGTGCGAGCGATGCTCGGAGAGCTGCCCGCGGCTGGCCCTTCCCTGGCCAAGCGCTGCTGTATCGCCGACCGAGAACTGACTCGGCTACTCGAGCAGCCCGAGACAAACCGGGTGCACATCTACCAGCCCAACGGCTTCCGCAGAACCACGGGGGACGAGGCCGGGGGCTCGCCGGTCGCCTGCGTCTTCACGAGGACTTCGCCCGCAGATGCGATCGAGAATGCCCTTGCCGAGGCAGCCGAACAGGGCCTGTCGCCTGTCCTGATCGCAACGGGCCAAACCGCCGTCGGGCAAGCACGAGCTCGCTCGCTTTGCGCAGCGGCCAACGAGGAAGGCATTGACGTCGTGTGGCTCCCTCTGCCAGACCGCGGAGGCCCGCCGCTCGTCTCCTACCTACTGCCAGCCACCGGGGCCGTGGAGCGCCAAATCGACCTCGGGCGGCGAGCAGCCCGTTCACTGCTCGGGAGTCTCGCCGCTCGCCCCACCGTCTCGCGCCACTGAGCCTTGCTCCGCCGGCTTCCCCGCACCGCCGGCCGGGGCTTTAGCTGGGGATTCCTCTCCAGCTGCCTCGCCAGTGCCTTGACCAGCGCCCCCCGAACCACCGGGCGCTCGATACTTCAGTCCTGCCATCGACTCGACGAGCGGCGCCCAGTAGGGAGCCTGCTCGTAGGCGGGATCGTCCGTCGTTACCTTGGCAACTACATACTGGGTGCGGTCCGGCGCCAGCGCCACGTAGAAGCGCTCGAAGTAGTCCCCCTTGGGACCCCGAGAAACCAGCGTAAACGCGTACATGTTCTCGGCGCCCGGTACCGGTTCGACGTTGCTCAAGGCCACGAGCGAGCCTTTTCGCTTGGCGGCCTGCTGCTGATGACTCAGCCGCGCGAGGATCGGAGGATCGGGAACCACCGACGGGTCTTCCACGTCGAAAGCATGGATGACGACATCGACCCGCATGGCGATGTCGCTCTGGTCGAGCATCTCGGCATAGACTAGATGGAGCTCGTCCGGCGCCTGGCCGACCGCTCGCCACCCGTCCGTCGCCGGAGGGCGGTAAACGAAGCGCCCGATCTCGTATTGCTCGGCCAAGGGCATGAGCATAGCCACGCCGGCCCAAACCGGCGTGGCCGCCATGACTATGGCGGCGGCAAAGGCCCTTGCCACACTCACAAGCGTTGCTCCACGGATGCTTGTTGGGTGTGCCGGATCAGCGCCGTGATAAGAGGCAGCATATCGCCCCCTTTTATCACGTAGTCGGCCGCCCCCCAGGAGAGGACCTCCTCGCGCCCGTACTCGTCGGGATAGCCGGTATAGACGATCACGGGCACCCGGCGCTTGCCGGCGAATGCCGGATCTTCGGCCAGCACGCGGCAGACGTGCCGCGCGTCGGCGCCCGGCATACGAGCGTCGAGCACGATCGCGTCGACGTCGTGGTAGCGTAGTTTGGCGAGGCAGTCCTCGGCACTGGCGGCAGTAACCACTTGGTAACCCGTCTTCGACAAGTATACCGACAGGATCATTCGAGCGTCGGAGACGTCGTCGACCACCATCACCGTCGGGCGGCTCTTATGGCCCCTGCGCTTCTCGGCCGGAGCAACCGCCGCTCCCGGGCCGAACTCGCGAGTCGCCTGCACGGCCTTCTCGACAAGCTGCTCGAG
>CAYZHO010000244.1:3202-3410 GCA_964478045.1 uncultured Myxococcales bacterium
ACCGAGCCCCCGTTGCCTCGCGCGGCCGGCGGGACTTCGCCTCGAGCGCGTTGAGAGTCGGGCGTAGCTGCGCGGCCGCCGATCGCCGCAGTATCCGAGGTCGCCGCCGGGGCCTCAGCGGCCTCGGGCGCCCGCGACTCGCTTGGCCGCGGCCCGGCAGCGCTCAGGATCAGTAAGCGCTCCTCGAGCTCCTCGAGCTGGCGCTGCC
>CAYZHO010000245.1:0-3388 GCA_964478045.1 uncultured Myxococcales bacterium
GCCGATGGTCAAACTGATCTGTTTCTTGAAGCGCAAAGAAGGGCTAAGCCCCGAGGAGTTCTACCGGCACTGGACGGAGCACCACGGCCCGCTGATCAAGAGCAGGCCGAACCTTGCGCGTCACATCGTCCGCTACGAGCAGCACCGGCGGGTGCCGGGGACCGAGGAGCTTGGAACCGCCGGATACGACGGGGTGACGATCCAGTGGTTCGACCGCCTCGACGACTTTTTGGCTTTCGTCGAGGAGCCCGACTACGACGAGTACATCTATCCGGACGAGGAAAAGTTCCTCGACCGCTCGAGCCTCGTGTGGATGGTGGCCGAGGAGCCGGTCGTCGTGATCGACGGTCCGACCTCGTCGGCTTAGGGGCTAGCGGCTCTGGGCTTAGAACGCGGCGCTTTCCTCGGGTGTTTCTTCGCTTAGGCGGGCGGCGCTGCGGCGAGGGCGGGGCACCGAGTGCTCCCAGTCGCTCAGCAGCGCGCGCACGGCGGCGATGAAGGCGAGCGGCTGGTCGAGGATCAGGTGGTGGTAGGCCTGGGGAATCTCGACGATCGGAGCGTTGCGGTCGAGCAGCTCGTACATGTACTCGCCCGTTTCGGGCGGCACCAAGTTGCTGAACTCCCCGCGCAGGATGGCCACGCGGCAGCGCGTGGCCGCTAGATACTCATGAAGCGGCTTGGGCGAGACCTTGACGAAGACCCGCGGGTCGAACTTCCACGTCCAGCCGCGCTCGGTGCGCCTGAGGGAGTGGCGCGCCACGTGGCGCAAGATGAAGTCGTTTTCGCAGGGCTGGGGGGGCACCAGGTGGAAGTGCTCCATGGCGGTCTCCAGGTCGGGATACGTCTTGGGGTTGCGGAACATGCGGCCGCGCGTGCCCTCGACGCTTTCCGGGGAAGGCCGGCGCACGGGGGCATCGACGATGATCGCGCCGGCCAGGCGCTCGCCGTAAAGGGCGGCCGTGACGATGCCGACCTGACCGCCGAGGCTGTGGCCGATCAAGACGAACGGTTCGTCGAAGCCGGCGTGTTCGGCCACGGCAATCAGCTCGCGCGCCCAGAGCTCGCGCGGGTACTCGGGCCGCCGCCCGCTGTCGCCGTGGCCGCTGAGGTCGGGCGCCACCACGTGGTAGTGGTGCGTGAGCTGCGGGGCCAGGAAGCTCCACCAGTGCGCGTGGGCGGCGCCCCCGTGGACCAGCATGAGTCCGGGCTTGTCGCGATCTCCCCAGCGCAGATAATGGATCGGGCAGCCCTCGACCTCGACGGTCGCTTCTTCGTAGGGGGTCGCCAGGGCCCCCGTGAACCATTTGGGCGCGGGGTTTGGCATGGCGCGGATTGTGGCCGAAATGAACGGGCGATGAAACCGGCCCAAACCGGGAGCAGGCCCCTTGAGTAGCCGGCGAGCCAAACAAAGCGCGGGCGGCCAGGAGGCACGGCCCGAGCGAGTGCGGCTGGACCGCTGGCTGTGGGCGGCCCGCTTTTACAAATCCCGCTCGCAGGCTGCCGAGGCGGCCGCCGGCGGGCACGTGCAAGTCGGCGGCCGGCGGGCCAAGCCGAGCACGCCCGTGGGCCCTGGCGACGAGATTACGATCACCAAAGGCGAGCTCAGTTGGACGCTCGTCGTCCTGGCCACGAGCGAGCGCCGCGGCCCGGCCAGCGAGGCGGCGCGCCTGTACCGCGAGTTCGAAGAGAGCGCGGCGCGCCGCCGCCAGATCCTGGAGGAGCGGCGCGCAGCGCCTAGGCCGTATTTCGACCCGGCGTTCAAAGGACGCCCGACCAAACGGGATCGGCGCAGACTTGAGCGAATCTTCGGCCGGCGGCGCTAGCGCAGCCGGCTGCTGCAGGGGTCGATGCGTTTGCGGCGGCCTCGGGGCCCGCCGCAAAGACCGGCGCAAAAGGCCGTTGCCTGCGAGCTCTTAGGCCGCCGGCCCTTGTTCGGCCGGGCCGGCCCGCAGGGCTGCCAGGCGGGCAGCGGCGGCCTCGCGCACTTCGGCGAGCTCGTCGGTTGCCAGGCGCTCGAGCAGACCGGCATCGTTGAGTCTTGAGATCGCCGCCTGCCGCACGCGCACCTCGGGGTCGTAGCGGGCGCGATTGGCGAGCACCGCTTGGTCGTCGAGGCGGCGCACCGCAGCCCAGCGAACGCCCCAGTTCTCGTCGTTCTTGGCGCGATTGGCCAAGACCTGCTGGTCGCGCAAGCGCCCCACCGCCGCCTTGCGCACTTGCCAGGCTTTGTCCCAGCGAGCGCGGTTGGCCAACGTGCGCTCGTCGCGCAAGCGGCGCACGGCCGCAAGCCTTACCTGCCAGGCTTCGTCCTGGCGGGCGTGCAAGCACAGTTCGTCCTGGTCGCGCAAACGCTCGACCGCGCGCTTGCGCACGTGCCAGTCGCGATCCACTCGCGCGATCGCGCCGAGCAGTGCCTGGTCGCGCAGCTTGGCTGTGGCGCGGGCGCGCACCCGGGGCGATGGGTCCTCGAGCGCGACCGGGCCGAGAACCGAAGGATCGCGCAAGCGCTCGACCGCTCGAAGCCGCGCGTCCTCGTACTGGGAGTCGCGGGCAACCTCGAGCAGCGGGCCGCGCCGCCGCAAACGATCGACGGCTCGGCGCCGCACTTCTGGGTCCGGGTCCTGCTTGGCGATGGCGATCAGGACGGCGCCTTCGGCCACCCGCTCGACTGCTGCCAGGCGCACGTCGGCGTATTGCGCCCGACGCGCCAGTTCGGCCAAGTGCTCGGGCGACTCGATGCGCTCGAGCGCGGCCTGGCGCACTCGCTCGTCCTCGTCTGCGGCCGCAACCTTTGCCAGCACCGCTTGGTCGCCGAGGTGATCGACGGCCGCCAGGCGGACTTCGGCCGAAGGATCCGAGCAAGCCAGCTCGGCCAAGGCGGCAGGGTCGGCCAGCTTGGTTGCCGCCGAGAGGCGAACTTCCGGGGGTGCCTGCCGGCGCACGACCTCGGAAAGTTCGGCTTGGTCGTCGAGGCGCTTTACGGCAATGCGCCGGACCAGCGGATCGGCCGATTCGCACTCGGCCACACAGGCTAGAAGGTGCTGGTCGGTAAGGCGCTTTACGGCCAGCTTGGCGACGACCGGATCCTTGGCCTTGCGCGCTACTTCGGCCAAAGCGTTTTCGTCGGCCAGGGCTGCAACCGCCGCCTGAGCCGCAGCGCGTAAGGCGGCGGACGTAGCGACCCGAACCAGCATGGGCACGTTCTCGATGCGCCGCACCGCCGCTTTGGCGGTATCGACGTGCGCCGTGGCGATGGCAACCTCGGCAAGGAGCTCGGGGTCGTCGATCGCCTTGAGCGCTTGCTGGCGCGCCGCCTGCTCGCAGGCGCCGGCACCCGGGAGACGAGTTGCGCAAGGCTTGCATCTACTGGGGGCTTTGCGGCTCGGTG
>CAYZHO010000246.1:0-3375 GCA_964478045.1 uncultured Myxococcales bacterium
GATGTGGAATCCGCTCGAAAAACCCGCGTGCCCGCAGCTGCGGATCCCGGTACAAATCTTCGACCGTGGCAACCGCTCCCGCCGCAACCCCCGCCGCTTGTAGCCTCTCGGCCACCTCGAGGGCATCCCTAGCGCGCGTCCATTGCTCGATTGCGCGGTCGATTCGATCGGCCTGGCGCCGGCGTTCCTCGGCGCGGGCCAAGCTGCGGTCGCGGCCGAGGTCCTCGCGTCCGATGACTCGGCACAACGCTTGCCACTCCGCCTCGTTGCGAACGGTGATCGCACACCAGCGATCCTCGCCGCGGCACGGGTAGCAGCCCTGCGGCGCGTAGTCACGACTGCGGTTTCCAAGACGCCCGGGCTCACGATCGGTCAGCAGCCGCTCGGCAAGAAGCGGCCCGAGCATGGCAGCCGTAGCTTCGAGCTGGGCGATTTCGATCCACTGGCCGCGACCGGTTCTTCGCCGGTACTCGAGCGCAGCCAGAACCGCGACCAGCCCGTGCAGGGCGCTGATCGCGTCGGGATAGGCGTACTGCGTGATCGTGCAGGGCCGCCCGGGAAATCCCGACAGGGCCGCCAACCCCGAAGCCGCCTCGATGTTGGGACCCCAAGTCACGTAACGAGCGTAGGGACCGGTCGCGCCGAACCCGGTCGTACTCAGCATGACTAGATCCGGCCGGACGCGCACGAGCTCGCGGTAGCCGAGCCCGAGCTTGTCCATGACGCCGGTGCTGTAGTTTTCGATGACGACATCCGAGATGGCTACGAGCCGCTTGGCGATCTCAACGGCCTCGGGCTTGGTCAGATCCAGCGCAAGGAACCGTTTTCCCGCGTTCCAGTCCGTGAACCACGGCGACATTGTCGGTTCGACTCCGCGCTCGGGTGCCCACGGCGGAACGTAAAGGCGCACGACGTCGGGCCTGGCGTGCGACTCGATGCGGATGACTTCCGCACCGCACCACGCCATGTAGCGCCCGATCCAGGGTCCGGCCATCCCGGCCGTGAACTCGACGACGCGCACGCCGGACAGCGCTCCAGGGGGCCTTTCGCCGGTTTCGCCCGCTTGGCCGGGTTCGGAGGCTGGACCCGACCGCCCAGTGCCGGCAGTCGCCACAGCGCTCGCCTGCGACTCGGCCCGCTTGCTCGCGCTGATCCGCCCGGTTTCGGCCGGCGCGCAACTAGGTCGATCGTCGCCGGGGCGCTGCCGCGATGTCGCTCGGGGAGTCTGCCCGCCGGTTTCCTGGCAGCTCCGGCCGGGATCCGTGACCAGCTCGTTTCGCACCAGTTCTTCGAAGTCAGCTCGAGCAAGCCCGAGCCATTCGGCGAGCACCGCAGCCGAGTGCTCCCCGACTTGAGGCACCGGACCTGCGATGCGAGCCGGGGTGAGACTGTGGCGGTACGGTGGGCCAGGCACACGCAAGCGCGCGAGCTGCGGCTCTTCGAGCTCGACGAAAAAACCTCGCGAACTTAAGTGCGGATCGCTGACCACCTGGGCGGCGCTTGCTACCGGAGTCATCGCGATGTGCCGTCGCTGCCCTTCGTGGAAGGCTTCGGCCACGGTCAGGCGGTTCGTGAGCGCTTCGATGTAGCGGTCGAGGAGATCCCGGTACGGGATACGTTGCGACGACGGGCCCTCGAACAAGGGATCGCACACTTCCTCGATTCCGGTTACCTCCCGGATCCACTCGGCCAGGGCCTTCCAGTGGGCGGGGCGGTTGACCATGAGATAGACGAGCCCGTCGCGGCACCGGTAGGCGCCGGAGGGACAGGACGCAAAAAGAGAGGTGCCGTTTCGCACCGGCACGATGCCGTCGTCGAGCCATTTGCCTACGCCGGTGATGTGGCTTACGGCCGCTACGCACTCGACGATCGATACGTCGGCGCGCTGGCCGATTCCGGTTCTTCGCTGGTGGCGGAGTGCCACGAGCGCTGCGCTGGCCGCCACCAGCGACGCGCTCTGGTAGGCTTGCCAGCAAGCCAGCGCCGTTGGCGGGTCCTGCGGTTCGCCGGTCACGTAAAGTGCGCCGCCGAGAGCTGAGGCTACCAAGTCAGAAAGGTGCCAGTGAGCGCGCGGCCCACTTCGCCCGTAGCCGCTTATAGAGACGTGGATCAGACCCGGCGATGGCTCGATCCCAAGGCCGTCGAGCAGTCCTTGCGCGTCGACCACCACGTCGGCAGCCGCCGCCAGCCTGCCAAGGATCCACCGGCTGCGACGGTGATCGGCGGCCACGGCCACCGAGCGCTTGCCGGCGTTCATGTAGGCGAAGAACAGCGAGACGGGCCGAGCAGTGCCGGCCGCGCGCGCAAGCGGAGCCAGCCGGCGCGTGGGACAGCCCTCGGGCGGTTCGAGCTTGACGACCTCGGCGCCTAGATCGGCCAGGAGCTTGCCCGCGTAGGCGGATTCGGCCTGGCCGATTTCGAGGACTCGTACTCCTTCGAGCGCGGCCGGCGGTCCATCGTCCCGGCGGTGTTCACTCGACATGCCGGCCTCGATTATGACGCGCCCGCGGCGTTTGCACGACCTGGCTCATCTTTACTCAGACCGGGGCTCCCTGCATGATCAGCTGGGCCGTTTGCCCCCACCCAGGCGGCCAAAGCACTGTTCGGTGGCGCACTCGCGCGCACGCTAAGGAGGGACCAGTGAGCGGACAGTCGGGATTCGATCACGTCGCCGACGTCGTCGTCGTAGGCTCGGGTGCCGGTGCGATGGCTGCTGCCATTCGCGCCCACGATCTTGGGGCGAAGACGCTGATTCTCGAAAAGAGCGACCTGTACGGCGGAAGCTCGGCGATGTCGGGAGGCGCCCTTTGGATCCCGAACAACCACTTGATGCGTGCGGCCGGCATCGACGACAGCCGCGACGACGCCTTGACCTACCTCAAGGCGATCACGCGCGGAGAGGTGCCCGAGCAGCGCCTTCAGGCTTACGTGGACAAGGCGCCGGAGATGCTCGAGTACATGACCTCGAACACCCGGCTCGAGATGATCGTGATGCCCGAGTATCCCGACTATTACCCTCGCGTTGCGGGCTCGCGGCCAGGGGGACGTACGGTCGAGCCGGTGCGCTTCGATGCGCGGCTGCTTGGCGACGAGTTTAAAAGGCTGCGGCCGCCGGCCTACCAGGAGCTGATCCTCGGCCGGATTGCAATGACGGCCACCGAAGCGCGCGACATGCTCGCCCGCCGGCCCGGCTGGGTGACGCTTTCGATGAAGATCTTCGCCCGTTACTGGTTCGACATCGGCGGGCGGTTGCAAGGCAAGAGAGATCGTTCGCTCACGCTCGGCAACGCGCTGGTCGGCCGGCTGCGACTGTCGCTCATGGATCGGCGCATTCCGCTTTGGCTCAGCACGCCGGTGCGCGACCTGATCGTAGAG
>CAYZHO010000247.1:0-3297 GCA_964478045.1 uncultured Myxococcales bacterium
TGTCACGGGCGGCTGCCGCGCGACTCGGGATCCTCGACCGCGGAATCGCCCGCGTCGAGATCTTCGTCGAGCAGCCCGGATCGCGCTGGCCGGCCACGCGATACGCGGTCCAGGTCGGCGCCTACCGCGACCGCCATCAGGCCTACCGGCGGGCTCGTGCGGTCGCCCGCCTCGGCCAACCTGTCTACGTGCAACGGCTCGCAGGTTCCCGACCTCTCTATCGCGTGCGCGTTGGCCTTTACCGAGAGCGCCGGGAAGCGGAACGGACGGCTGCACGGCTGAGGGCCCGCGGTTACCGCGGCGTCGTCGTTGAAGAACCGCCGCCTGCTACTGCACCGGCGGGCGGCAGGACTCGTGCATCCAGCCCAGGTACGGAGCCGCGACGTGGCTCGCCTCGAGGGCGATAAACTCGGGAACCTCGTACGACGACAGCTCGGCCAGCCTCCGCTCGAGTCCTTCCGTCAGGTCAGCGAACGTCTTGATCACCAGCATCGATTCTCCCGCGTCCTCTACCGCTCCCTTCCACTGGTACGTCGAACGGACGGACAGGCGGGAAACGCACGCTGCCCACCCTTCGTCGATCAGCGTTCGGGCGGTGCGTTCTGCGATCGTCTCATCGGCCACGGTTGTCAGCACGACGATCGGACGCCGGGCGCCCGTGACTGCCGCTTTTTCCTCCATCGCTCCCCTCCTTCTTTGCTCTCCGGGACCAGCGCTCCACGAGCTGCTCGTAGGGAGGCACCGGGCCGGCGACCTCGCTCGGGTGGCGAGGTTCCCGCCAGCGCCTCCACGCTCCTCGCAAGCGCGCCACGATCCCACCCCCGCCGACTGGAGCCATGAGCCCCGTGTAGATCAGCTCGCGCCTGGCCCGCCCGAGCGCGGCCCGGTCGATGGCTCCGCGCCGCTCGAATGCCGCCAGAGACTCGGCTAGCTCAGCGGGACTGCGTCTGAGTTCGGTGGCGACGTCGAGCACGCCAGCCACGTCGAGACAGCCCATCGCATACAACTTGAGCGCGGCTTCGAAGTAGTTGTCCACCCAGGTCAAGCGGGGGCCGAAGGGCTCGAACTCCGCGGGAGCGCGCAGCTTCTGCCGGAGAATGAAAATGTGCCAAACCGCCAGGTCGACAAATGGGCCGGCAAGCAGGGTCTCGATGCGCCGGCTGTAATGCTCGTCGACGCCGGCTTTCTCGAGTAGCCTCATCACGCGCTCGCTTGCGATCCTGCCGGCGACGACGTCGGCCAACAGGGAGTAGACAAAGGGATCGGATTCCCAGTCGTCACCGAACAGGATCAGGCGCGAGCCGGGTTCGAACTCGCGCGCGTGGTGGAGCAACTGCTCGAGTTTGTAGCCGATCTGTTCGCGCACGGCCGCAAACCGAGCGGCGATCAAGTGGCGCATCTGATCCTTGAAGGCAATGCCGTCGTACTCGATGCCGTCGAGCGCCAGCTTTTCCTTGATCGCACCGGATATCTGAGGCGGCGAGGCCGACACGAAATACATGCGCGCCGGCCTGCCGCGCCGCCTGCACGTGCGGCGCAGGCCCTTGATCAGTGGTACCACGCCGGGCACGGCGACTTTGTCCTCGCCACCCTCGAACGGAACCTTGAGCAGTTGGCGCAGTGACTCGAAGTGGGTGACCAGATAGGTCTTGTCGAGATCCCAGATGAAGACCGTGGTAAAGCGCTTCGCCATCGCCTCACTCGCCCGCCTGCCGGGCCAGGAAACCGAGCTTTTCGAGCACATTGCGGGTGCTCTCGAGCCCCGTGTCCCCTTCGTCCAGCCGCCGGGACAGCTCGGCCAACGCCGCCGCCTCGTCGACGTCCTGCCACGGCGGTAGCACCGTGACGGGCAAGGCCGCGGTTCGCGCTCGCTCGAGCGTTGCGGCAAAAACGGCTCGCGAGCCCCAGGCGACATCGAGATCGAACAGCTCTGGTGCCGGCACTCCAAGCGCCAGCAGGTAATAGCCACCGTCGCGGGCCGGCCCGAGCGCAATGCTCCCAGCAGCGGCTGCAGCCACGGCCTGCTCGATGCGCACGAGTGGCAAATCGGGCGTGTCGGCTCCGAGCAAGACCGCCACCCGGGCCCCGTTGGCCAAGATTTCACTGCTCACGCGGGCCATGCGGCTGCCGAGGTCACCACCGCCCTGCGGCACGACACTCACTCCCCAGCGGCGAGCAAGGCGCTCGAGACGAGGAGCGCCTCGCTCGGGCGTGACCGCCAGCGCCACCCGCCAGGCGGTGCGACCAACCAAGCGCGCGACCGTGTCCGCAACGAACGCTTCATGAACCGCAGCCGCCTGATCCGGCTCGAGGGGAGGACACAGCCGGGTTTTAACCGAACCGGGGTTCGGCTCTTTGGCCATCACGACCACAACGGGTTCACTCACGGCGGCGCCTCGCGCGCAGAATGTGTCACGGCGGGCGACGGCGGGCAAGGTATAGTTGACATCGGGCCGAGACCGGACAACATTTGGCTGTTCGAGGTGAGAAACTGGCCATGCCGTACGCAGTGATCAAGACCGGCGGGAAGCAATATCGGGTGGAGCCGGGCATGACTCTGACGGTCGAAAAAATCGACGGCAGTCCCGGCGATCCGGTCGAGTTCACCGAAGTGTTGTTGCGCTGCGACGGCAGCACTACCGAAATCGGAAGGCCGGTCGTCAGCGGCGCGCGCGTTCGCGGCGTGATCGTGCGCCAGGGTCGGGGCCCGCGGATCCTAGTTTTCAAGAAGAAACGGCGTAAAAACTACCGGCGCCGCCGCGGCCACCGGCAGTGGGAGACGACTGTCCGGGTAACCGAAATTCAGTAAGCGCGAGCAACCAGCAATGGCCCATAAGAAAGGACAAGGAAGCAGTAGGAACGGCCGCGACACAGCTGGAAAGCGACGCGGGATCAAAGTCTTTGCTGGCCAGCGCGTCAAAGCGGGCAACATCCTCGTCCGCCAGCTCGGCACGAGAATACATCCCGGCGAGGGTGTTGGAATGGGTCGCGATTTCACCTTGTTCGCTCTTGTGGACGGGATCGTCCGCTACGAACCACTCGATCGCCGGAGAAAGCGCGTCTCGGTATACCCCGGCTGAGCCGCGCGCCTCAGCCTGTGAAGTTTGTCGACGAGGTCCGGATCCACGTCGCGGCCGGCGACGGCGGAAACGGCTGCGTTGCGTTCTTGCGGGAGAAGTACCGCCCGCGCGGCGGCCCGGCCGGCGGCGACGGGGGGCGCGGGGGCGACGTAGTGGCCGTCGCCGATCCTGGCCTCAATACCCTCGCCCCCTATCGTTACAAGCACCACTTTCGAGC
>CAYZHO010000248.1:0-2474 GCA_964478045.1 uncultured Myxococcales bacterium
CAGTAGCTCAGCTGGATAGAGCATCGGCCTTCTAAGCCGAGGGTCCCAGGTTCGAATCCTGGCTGGCGCGCCAGGATGCGCTCGCGCTACCCACGGGAAACGCGCAACGCACGCGTATCGTGCAGCGCATCGAAGGTGCGCAAGACGCGCCAGGCGCGCTACACCCCGAAGCGGACCACACAGACCGCGTACCTGGCGCAGGAACATGACGAACCACGCAAGCTCGCATGCGTGATGCGGGTTGGGTGGACCGATGTCAGAGCCTTTGCCCACCTACATACGTTTCTCCCTCCAGAATCATCAGTGGTGGGCCTTCCCGCCGCAGGCCTAGCTCCCAGCGCAGGCCGCTGGGCGCTTGCCCTCGCACGGCGACGACTCCTGAGTGTACGCCACGCAGATGGTGCCAGGCGCAAAGAGCAATGCGGTTGGTTTGCTCGTTGGTGCCGCCGCGCGAGCGCGGCTGAACGTGGTGGTCGTGCAGATTGCGGCGCGCTGAGCAGCCGGGTGCCATGCACCGCCAGCCGTCGCGCTCGAAAATCGGATCGCGGTGGGCCGGTGCCTGGCCGAGCCACTCGTCGATGACGTGTGCCAAAGCACGCCAAAGTCCCTTCCAGGCAGGTTCCCCCTCGCGGCGGAAGGCATCGATGGCCTCGACGAGCAGCTCGGCAACCTCGTCGGGCGCCACAAACGCAATGCGGCCGGTGAGGAGAAAGTCGCAAAGGCCTGCGGAGGGGCCGCACACATTTGCCGGTTCCGAGTCTTTGCTTTGACCGCCCTGGATGTGGCTTTCCCCGCGGCAGTGCTGCGGGCGGCCTTCCCCGCGACCACATTCCAGGCGGTTTTCTCCGCGGCCGTACTCCTCCACGTGGCGCTGCGCCGAGCCGCGGGCAAGGCCGCCACCAACAGCTCGGTCAACCCCTTGCTCGCGGCAGCGCCTCAGGCTTTGGCAAAGCGACTGCGTGAGTTTGGCGACCGGCCAGTCCGCTGGGGGCGGAGGAACGGCATAAGGGTGGCCGCCAAGAGCCTGCTCATCGAGAGCCCAGCGCGTTTCGTCACACAGACGGCGCAGGGTGACCGATTCAGCCCTGGCCAGCCAGGCATCGGCTGTCTTCTCGTCAATCACGGGGAGCAAGGCAAGAGCCTTGAGCAAGGAGATGCGGCCGGTGCGCAAGGCTTCGGTCAGTTGGGGCGAGCTCTGCCAGCTTCGCCGCTCGACCGAGGCGAGCAGGCTTGCTTTGCGCGGGGAAAAGCCAAGCCGTTCGGTGGCATAGTGGGCAAGGGAAGAAAAGCCCAGCCAGCGGTAGGCGCGGCGAGCTCGCATGAGGCCCAGGAGCCGGCCGAGCTGAAAGTCCAGGCGCGCCATTGCCCGAAGCACCAGGCGCATGCGCCGGTCGAGTTCGAAGGGGTCCACCTTGTTGTTGGCCGTTTCTCCCTCGTCGAGGTCTTCGACCAGGCGCCAAAGGGGATCCGGCAGTGCCGCTTCTTCGGAGTTCCAGGTGAGCCAAGGGAAAGCCAAGCGAAGCCTACCGCGCCAAAGCGGATCGCTGCTGTAAAAGGTGGGCTCGAGCGGATCGGAGCCGCAAGAGGCCGGCCGTGACAAGGAGTGCCAACGCGGGCCGGCCGGCGAAGCGAAAGCTCCGCTACTCAGGCGACGGGACCCACAAGAAGGCTCCGCGGGGTTGCCTCCGGACGGCCGACCAAGCGGGAAAATCAAGGGGCTGGGGCGACGAGCCGGACGGCGTGGCCCACTTGGGCCCTTGAAGACCGGTGCGCCCGACAACGCTTCGGCGGCGATTGCCTCGGCCGCCTGCCAGGTGGCAAGGGACGATCCTGCAAGCCGCTCGGCAAGCTCCTTGGCCAGGCGCCAAGCGCTTTCCACGTGGTGCGGGCAGCGCAGGGAAAAGCGCACCTTGGGCCGACCGTCTAGGCGTTCTTCGAGCACGTCTTCGCTGGTTGCGGACTCCGCGTGCGTGCCTGTGTCTTTGGCCGGCCCTTCTTCCTCACCCGTTCCAGTTCGGCACCCCTCTCGTCTTCCCGCGGGTCCGTTTTCGTTTGGGCCTTCTTCGTTATGATTTTGGCCTTCTTCGCTTTGCGTCTTGCATCCGTTTTGTTTTCGGCTTGCCGGCCAACAGGCTCCAGTGGCAGCCCCGCTGCTTTTTTCGCGCGCCTTTTCGCTCGGGCCTGCGCAGGAACCAGTGTCGTTACCGTCTTGTTTTTCTTGGCGCCAGGCGGCGATCCTTTCGCTCAAGGCCCGTACCGTCAGGCCTTCGGCTACGCGGATCCAGCGGCGTTCGGTTTGTGCCGAGGCAACCGAGGCGACCAGTCGTACCTTGGACCAGGACAACCGCCCCTCCAGAAGCGCCCTTCGAGTCTGAGGCAGGGCACTGAGAGCTTTGGCCACGCGAGCAAGGCTCTCGAGCTCGCGAGCGCTAAGGCCGAGGCGCTCGCGAGAGTAGTCACCTAGGCGCGCAAAG
>CAYZHO010000248.1:2484-3274 GCA_964478045.1 uncultured Myxococcales bacterium
ATGGTGGCCCTTGGCGGCAAGCAGCGGGGCGGCGAGGCGGCCGAGAAGGAAACGGCCGAGAGCCTCGCGCTTGGCCAGGCGGCAAAGCCAAAGGTCGAGGCAAAGTGCCAGTTCATCGTCGAAGGTATGGAGCGCTCCCGGTTGCTGCGCCCATGCCGCATCTTCGAGGACTTCGCGAGGCACCACCTCGAACGCTGCGGCTACACACTCGGCGGCAAAAGGGGAACGCGCTTTGCCGGTACTAGCGGGGCGCAAGCAGGCGAAAGAGCCAGCCCCGCGTGATTCCTGCGCCTGCGGGTCGTGGCGGCTCGTGCGCCGCGTTTGGGAAAACAAAGTGGCCCCGTGGCAACCCGTTGTTTCGGCATCAAACGAGCCGCGGCGGGTAGGCGAGCCACCGCGTTGCGCTGTGCGAGAGCCGGAAACCGAAGTCCAATCGCGGCCCGAATCCACGTGGCGAAAGTATAGCGAAAGTTGCCGCTCGTCAATGAATCCCCATGACAGCCGTGTAATAGGTTGCTCCATTGGGGACTGGCCTCCTGCGAGGATGGCAGGCTGATCCGTACCTAAATGACACTCATGCACGGTTTTTTTCTTGCGCGGCGCCGGCGGAGCTTCGTCTCTGAGGCGTATTTTCCCAAGCCGAATTTGACTTGTGGCGTTACGGCGCCCGCGGAGCTTGGTCCCTGAGGCGTGTTTTTCGCTCAGCCGAATTTTGGCTTGTGGCGTCGCAGCGCCGGCGGAGGTTGGGCTTTTGGGCATATTTTTCGCCCAATCGAATTTTTACTTGTGG
>CAYZHO010000249.1:0-3209 GCA_964478045.1 uncultured Myxococcales bacterium
CGATCGATCCCGCCCCAGCAGGCGAGGCTACCTGTGCCGCCAGCACGGCCCGGATCGCGTCGGTCGCGCCGGAGAAGAAGAACGCGAAGGTGAGCGTGGCAACGGCCGTGTTCTTGCTGGCACCGTAGTAGACGCAGCCAAAACCGAAGGACAGGACGGCCACGGCGGTACCGAACCAGGCGAGCGCGGTGTGAACCGTCGGGCCGGCGAGCAGGCGGGTAGCCGCCTCGGCCGCCGGGCTGTGGCCGGTGGCGGCCACGAGCGCAACGAGCACTGGCACGACGCACGAAAGCGCAACCGAGTAGACGAACGCTTTTGGCAAGGTCGTGCGCTTCATTGCCTTGGCATCCTGCGTAACATTGTACTCGGCCTGCTGCGTGCGCCGCGACCGCGATCTGGAGGCTCCACCGGCGTAGGTGAGGCGAAAGTCTGCGGTTTCCGCCGCTTCCAAGTTGTGTCACTGTAGACGTAGATATGGCCGGCTCGCGGCGCCGCAGATCCGAGCCGTTTTGGGTTCGGCTGTCCGACGAAGAACTGCTCGACGTTCGCCTCTGTGATCTCGGCGTTACCATCGAAGGAAGCTGGCTCGAAGAAGCGGTAGAGACGCTCTACGCGGAGCTCGAGCGCAAAGACCTGCGGTTGCGCCCGCACGTTTGGCTCTCCAGCGAGTGGTTTTGCCCGGACGGCGTTCCCGGCATCGCGGTGCCGTTCTACCTGGCGCATCCTCGCCTCAAGCGACTCGAACGGCGCCAGAGGCGCGAGGTCGAAGGCGGCACGCGGTCCGAATGCATGCGGCTGCTGCGGCACGAGGCGGGACACGCGATCGAGCACGCTTTCGACTTGCACCGGCGGCGAAGTTGGCAGCGGGTCTTTGGCCGCGCCAGCCTGCCGTATCCGGACTTTTACCGGCCGAATCCCGCCAGTCGCCGCTACGTGATCAACCTCGACGCTTGGTACGCTCAAAGTCACCCATACGAAGACTTCGCCGAGACCTTCGCCGTGTGGCTGGCGCCGCGCTCGGCATGGCGCCGGCGCTACCAGGGGTGGCCGGCGCTGCGCAAGCTCGAGTACGTCGATCGGCTGATGCGGGAACTGGCCGGCAAGCGCCCGAAGGTGCGCAGCCGCAAGCGGGTGGATCCTCTGTCCGCTTTGAAGCAGACGCTGCGCGAATACTACGCGGAAAAGCGCGCGCGGTACGCACCCGCGTACACGAAGCAGTACGACGCGGACCTGCGGCGCCTGTTTGCCGACGGGCGCAATACCTCGCGCGGCCGGCCGGCCGCCGCGTTCCTGCGCGCAAATCGGCGCATGCTCCGAGACTTGGTTCTCCGCTGGGCTGGCGAATGGGAGGCGACGTTCGACCTGGTCTTCCAGGACATGGTCGGGCGTTGCAAGGAGCTTCGGTTGCGGGCCGTCGGTCCGAGCGCGCCGTTGCTGCGGGACACGGCGGTACTGCTGACCGCCCGGACGATGCAGTACCTGTATCGCAATCGAGAGTGGCACGCACTGTGAAAAAGCTTCGAGTTCTCGTTCTCATGCACGAAGACTTGATTCCGCCGGACACGCTCGACGGGTATAGCGAGGCGGAAATCAACGAATGGAAGACCGAATACGATGTCGTTTCGGCACTCGAGGATCTAGGACACGAGGTGCTCAAGCTCGGAGTGCGCGATGAGCTGGGGCCACTGCGGTCGGCGATCGACGACTGGCGTCCGGATATTGTGTTCAACTTGCTCGAGGAGTTCCGCGGCGAGGCGGTCTATGACCTGAACGTTATCGCGTACTTGGAACTGCGTGGAGTTCCGTACACGGGTTGCGGCCCCCGAGGCCTCCTACTGGCGCGGGACAAGTCCCTATCGAAACAGCTTCTGAGCTACCACAGGATTCGGGTTCCGCGGTTTGCGGTCTTTCGCATCGGCCGCAAAGTCCGGCGCCCGCGCGGCCTGGAGTTTCCCCTCATCGTCAAGTCACTCACCGAGGATTCCTCGATGGGGATCTCGCAAGCTTCGGTGGTTCATGACGACGACACCCTGGCCGAGCGAGTCGCCTTCGTCCACGAGCGGATCAAGACCGACGCGATCGTCGAGCAGTTCATCGACGGGCGGGAGCTTTACGTGAGCGTGCTCGGCAACACGCGACTGACGGTGTTTCCTGTGGCCGAGCTCGTGTTCCGCAAGCGGCCGCCGGACGCCGTTCTAATCGCCACGAGCGCCGCAAAGCACGACGTGGCTTACCAGAAACGCTGGGGGGTGGATGTGCGGCGGGCGCGCTCGCTCCCGGCCGAGCTCGAGCACAAACTCATGCAGCTGGGAAAGAAAATCTATCGGATTCTCGGGCTTACCGGCTACGGCCGGATCGACTTTCGGCTCGACCGGGCCGGCCGGCCGTATTTTCTCGAGGCCAACCCCAACCCGGAGATAGCTCGCTACGAGGAGTTCGCCTCGGCCGCCGAGGCGGCCGGCGTGCAGTACGAAGCCCTCCTCGAACGGATCCTACGTCTTGGCATCCGCCGCGGTGCCTAGGACGCCCGGCCCGCCGAAGGCCCCGCCCCGCCGCTCAGTCGTCGTCGAACTGAAACAGTTCGGTGGACAGGTAGCGCTCGCCGCAGCTAGGAATGACCACCACGATCAGCTTGCCCGCGTTCTCGGGCCGTTTGGCTACCTGCAAGGCCGCCCACACGGCAGCTCCTGAGGAAATCCCGACTAGAATTCCCTCGAGCCGTGCTACCCGGCGGGCCGTTTCCATGGCGTCTTCGTTGGTTACTTGCACGACTTCGTCGTAAATGTCGGTACGCAAGACCGCGGGTACGAAGCCAGCGCCGATTCCCTGGATCTTGTGCGGCCCCGGTTTGCCCCCTGACAGCACGGGCGAGGCTGCCGGCTCGACCGCGACGATATGGATGTCCTTCTTGCGCGAGCGTAGCACCTCACCGACGCCGGTGATCGTGCCTCCAGTGCCGATCCCCGCGACGAAGATGTCGATCTTGCCGTCGGTATCGCGCCAGATTTCTTCGGCCGTCGTTTCCCGGTGAATGCGGGGATTTGCCGGGTTTTCGAACTGTTGGGGCATAAACGCCCCGGGCGTCTCGGCGACGAGTTGCTCCGCGCGGCGGATCGCTCCCGGCATCCCTTCGCTGCCCGGCGTCAGCACGAGTTCCGCCCCGAGGGCCTTGAGGAGCTTGCGGCGCTCGAGCGACATCGTTTCCGGCA
>CAYZHO010000250.1:0-3167 GCA_964478045.1 uncultured Myxococcales bacterium
CAGGCACTTGGAAATTGTACTTATCCCTGTCAATGCCGGGGCCGGGACTCGAACCCGGACGGCCGTGGGGCCAGGGGATTTTAAGTCCCCTGTGTCTACCAGTTCCACCACCCCGGCGCCCAACCAGCAGGCACCTTACCCGATCCTCAAGCGCCGAGCCAGCCGGGAGCTGCTCAAGCCAGTGTCTCTCCAATCACTACCGCTGCGTGCCTACAAGCTTGTCGGCTCGCCGCAGAAGCCGAACTCGAGGCAGAGCAAAGCGCCGGTCTCGGCGTAACGCCAGGGGAGAATTCAGGCACTAGGTACGGGGCGGCAAGAAAGCGCGCGGCTGGAGGCGGCGAGCGGATTCGAACCGCTGAATGGAGGTTTTGCAGACCTCTCCCTTAACCACTTGGGTACGCCGCCCTACCCTCTCCAATGTAACGGCGACTCGATCGTTTTGCCACCCCTTGCCCCCTGTCCGGCGGGCGGGCGCCGGCGCTGCCCCGTGGCCCTGGCAAGCCGAGGCCCGTTGGTCCAAGCAGTGGTTTGGGATATCATTTGCCGCCCGGCGGCCGCTCAGCGAGCCGCTCCAGGCGCTTTTCGGTTCCGGCTGGTCGGGTAAGCCAGTCTGCCCGGCCGAAGCACCGCTTAAACACGTAAGGAGGAGCAGCCCCTTGTACAAGATCGCAGTCATCCCCGGCGACGGTACCGGACCGGAGGTAACCCGCGAAGCCGTCAAGGTCCTTGAGGCGGCCGCTCATGCGTGCGGCATCTCCTATGAAACCGTGGAATTCGATTTCGGCGGCGAACGCTACAAGCGTACCGGCGAGACGCTCCCCGACTCGGCCGTCGAAGAACTACGCTCGTTCGATGCAATCCTCCTAGGCGCCATCGGACACCCAGACGTCAAGCCAGGGATTCTCGAAAAAGGCATTCTCTTGAAGATGCGCTTCGAACTGGACCTTTACATCAACTTGCGTCCGGTCAAGCTCTATCCGGGTGTCGAGACCCCGCTCAAGGACAAGGGGCCCGAGGACATCGATTTCGTGGTGGTGCGCGAGAACACCGAAGGCCTCTATACGGGTTCTGGCGGGTTCCTGCGCAAGGGCACGCCCCACGAAGTGGCCATTCAGGAGTCGATCAACACGCGCATGGGAGTGGAGCGCTGCCTGCGCTACGCATTCGACTTGGCGCGCAAGCGAAACCGCAAGAAAACCCTCACGCTGTGCGGAAAGACAAATGTCCTGACCTATGCCTTCGACCTCTGGGAACGCGCGTTCCACGAGATTGGCGAAGCCGAATACCCGGATGTCAAACGCGAGTACGCCCACGTCGACGCAACGTGCATGTGGATGGTGAAGAATCCCGAATGGTTCGATGTCATTGTCACCGACAACATGTTCGGGGACATCATTACGGACCTCGGGGCAATCATCCAAGGCGGCATGGGCATTGCAGCAGGCGGGAACATTCATCCGGGTCGCGTTTCTATGTTCGAGCCGATTGGTGGCTCCGCCCCCAAGTACACGGGGCAGGGTGTCATCAATCCGATGGCGGCAATCGGCGCTTGCCAAATGATGCTCGCGCACCTTGGCGAGAACGAGGCTGCCGAGCGCGTCGAACGCGCTATGGTCTACGTCATGAGCCAGAAGCTCAAATCGATGAGCGCGGGCAAGATGGGATACTCGACCAGCGAAGTCGGTGACCTCGTCGCCGACGCCGTGGTCAATCCCCGGTGAGAGCCGCAAACGGTTCCACCGAAGCGAACGCACATCTCGGTCCGCGTACCCAGCGGCGCAGGAGCGGTGCCAGCACAGGGTGGCGGTGCTCGATAGCCCGCTCGTAGCGAGCCAGCTCCCTCGGATCGTCGATTTTCAAGAAGCGGCACGGACGAGGTCCTCGACCGAAGTCAACCGCTGCCTGGCCCGATGCAGCGAGGTTTCGGACCCACTGCCTGCGGGCATCTAGGCTTCCTACCCACAGCCGCCCGTCAAGCTCCGCGTACCAGAGGCGTACCCGGTAGGGCCGGCCACTGCGGCGGCCGTAGTGGGTAAGCACCACCGTGGAAGGCAGCCGGCGTTTCCTCATCGAACCCGCGCTTCCGGTTTTCCTCGAACTTGGCCTGCGCCCATTCGTTGCCGCTCTTCGATCAGCCGCCCAACGAGATCGAGGATCACCTCCTTGCGCGTACGCCCGCATAAGAGCTTGCCGCCTATGTACCACCACGGCGCCGGCCCGAGCGCTAGACGAGCGGCCTCGCGGGCGTCGTCGAGCACCCTCACCGCTACCCCGGGATCTTCGCTGCAGCGCCGCCATGGCCGAGGCGTACCTTCTGCCGCCGGCGGTTCTAGCACTACTCGCGCGCTGCCCGACTCGGCTACCTCGGCGAGTAAGTCGCCGAGCCGACCCTGGACTTGCGCGCACTCCAGTGCAAACGCTTCTTGCAGGGCCGTGGCTGATGCCGGATCCACGTTGTGCCGCAGCACCGGCCGGATAGCTGCCCCGAATTGCGCCTCGAGCTCCACCAGTGTGGCCAGCGCGGTCAGGCAACCGGCGCAGTCTAAGTTGGCGAACAGTTCGACGGCGAGCGGCCCCCTCGCGGTTTCCGGTACGCGGCGGAAAACTACTGGCTCTAGCGAGTCCAGCGCCGCGGCGGCCTCGGTTTTCTCGGCTTTCTCGACTCGGGCCCCTTTGCCGTGCCGCGGATCGCCGGCTCTCACCCGCGCCACGACCATTGCAAGCGCCGTCTGCGCGAAAGCCCGGCCTAGCCGCACCCGGTTTGCAGGCTCCCCGTGATCAGGCCTGCTCTCGCTCGACCGGCCAGCGCTCGCCAGAGAGTTCGGCGAACACGCGCCGGCTGCCACCTCTGGCGGGAGGAGACGCCGCAGGGCAAAGCGCCGCGCCACGGCATCGGGAATCCGCGTGCCCAAGCAGTGCGACCCTTCTTCCTCGCCCAGGGCCACACCCGGAGGGACGCGCCCAAGGCCGAGCTCGCGTGCGGCATCCGCTTCGAGCAACCTCCAGTAGGCCTCTACCCGTTCGGGCAGAGAAGCCGCCTGGCGCCCGGCCTCCACCCACCGGGCTGCCTTCCATGCCGGCAGACTCGTTCCTGTCCTGGCACTGGCCGTTGCCAGCATTCGAGATCGACAGATTTCCCGCCTCGCCCAGCGCAAGACCGCGGCGCG
>CAYZHO010000251.1:0-3157 GCA_964478045.1 uncultured Myxococcales bacterium
TCTTCGTCCGCTCGTTCCCGGGCATTATCGCCGCCGGCCTGACGTTCGGACTGGCACAAGGGCTGCTGTATCCAACGATGAATGCGCTGGTCGCCGACTGGAGCAGCGCTCACAACATCGGGCGCACTCAATCGCTGTTCAGCGGTTCCTACAGCCTGGGAATCGCCTCGTGCTCGTTCTTCTTCGGCAGCATTGCCGAACGCTTCGGGTACGCCGCCATGTTCGCCACCACGCTGGCCATCACCCTGCTCGGCTTCGCGATCTTCTTGTCGGGCCCGCGGCGAGTGGTTTGGGTGGAAGCAAAACGCGCGGCCGGCGGCCCGCATAAGAAGGCGCCGCAAGGCTAGGCGGCCGGCTCAAGCGAGAAACTCGTCCGCGTCGACGCTCTCAACCTCGAACTCCATGAGTTCGCCGTTGCGCAGCACCTCGATCAGCACTACGTCGCCTGGCTCGTGCGCCCAGATACGCTGGTAAAAGTCCTCCCGGCTCGAAAACGGCCGCTGGTCGATGCGGAGCAGCACGTCCCCGGGTTCGAGTCCGGCCCGCTCGGCGGGACTGCGCGGAATCACGCCGGCCACGACCAGGCGGTCGGGAAACGCCTGGCAGAAAAGACCGAGCCAAGCACGCCTGAGCCGCGAGGTTCGCCGCCCGTAACGAAGCAGCTCGACCGAGAACTCGTAGTAGCACTCGGCGGGAATCGCCAGGCTCGCGCGGCCAACGGCCGCCAGGTTGAGCGAGACGACGCCGAGCAGTTCCCCGGCTGCGTTGCATACCGCGCCGCCGCCGAGTCCCGGGTTGGGGCAGCTCAGCCACAGCGCTCGCTCGAGGCGATACTCCCAATAGGCGTCGAACGGCTCCAGACTCGTCACCGCCCCGCTCGCCGAGCGGCGCTCGTCCGCACCCACGCTAGCCACCACAAAAACGTCCCGGCCGACGGCCGTACGGTCCGTGCCACCTTGGCGTACTGGGGGCACGTCGGCCAGCGCGGTACGCACGACCGCGATACCAGTGGCGTAGTCGTGAGCGGCCAGCTCCCCGCTAGCCTCTCGTCCTTCCACGTCCGTCACCCGGATCCGCTGCGCTCCGATCACGACGTAGCCAACGGTGAGAACGAGTCCTTCGCCCACGACCGTACCCGACCCGAACCGGCTAGTCCCCAAGACCGGCGCCGAAACGTGATCGGGTGGGATCTCGGCAGCCACCGTCACAGTGCTCCGCGCGACCCGATGCAGTAGTCCGAGTTGAGCGTCCACGCGCCCGACTCTAACGCGAGCATGCGGCCGGTGCCACGAGTGCAACTGTTTCGGCAAAGCCACCTTTGGCAGGCGCACCGCGCTTCGGCTAGCTTCGATGGCGTGAGCGCGATCGCAACCCCGATTCCGCCCATCACCCGGCACTACGGGCAACCTTTCGCTTTCTTTTTCGATCGCGCCCAGCCGCCTGCTTGGTCGTTCGCTGGCTCCCGGCCGGTTCGCCAGCTCGTCGTGGAGGCGGACGGAACGGTTCGCCTGTGGAGTCGCCAGCGCTGGCGAACGCTTGCCCGGCCCCCGCTCGAGGCAATTGCAGCCTTCGTGCGGGCCGACGAAGCTCGGCCACAGGGGTTGCCCGAGTGGTGGGACGAAAGGACTGCGATCCCGCGCACGGCCGGCTACTTCGCTTACGAACTTGGCCGATTCGCCGAGGCAGTGCCCCCCGCGGGCTTCGACCCGGTCGGGCTGCCGCTGGCCGTGCTGTCGACGTACGCCGCCGTCGATGCCTGGCACCCGGCCAGCGGACGCAGGGTTCATGTCGTCTTCGAAGATGCCGGCGCGGCCTCGCCGCCGCCTCTGGCGGCGCCCACACCGCGCGGCCGCCCGCGGCGGGTATCCTATCGGGCGGCGTTCGAGCGCATTCAGCGGGCCATCGCCGCTGGGGAAATCTACCAGGCCAATCTGTCACGCCGGATCGAAATCGAATCACCCGGCGATCCCCTGGCGTGCTATCTCAGGTTGCGCGCGCGCCAGCCCGTGCCCTGGGGAGCCTTCCTCGACTTCGGTGGCTTTCAGCTTCTCAGCAATTCACCCGAATGTTTTCTCTCCGTAGCCGGCGAGGAGATCCGCACGTTCCCAATCAAAGGCACGCGGCCCCGCCACTTAGACCCCCAGCTCGACGCTCGCATGCGCGCCGAACTGCTCGCCGATGAGAAAGAACGGGCCGAGCATCTCATGATCGTCGACCTCGAACGAAACGACCTCGGGCGGGTATGCCGGATCGGTTCGATCGAAGTGCCCCAACTGTACCGGATCGAAACCTACGCAACGCTCCACCACCTCGTCTCTGAAGTCCGAGGCAAGCTCCGTCCCGGGGTGGGCCTCGATGAAATCCTCGGTGCGACGTTCCCGGGCGGCTCGATCACTGGGGCACCAAAAATCCGGGCCATGGAAATCATTGCGGAGGTAGAACCGAGCGACCGCGGGGTCTACACCGGCGCTCTCGGCTGGATGAACGGGGAGCGGCACGTCCAGCTCAGTATTGCCATCCGAACCGCCGTAGTAGCCCGGGGGCGCGTGTTCTACGGAACCGGAGGCGGCATCGTCGCTGATTCCAACCTCGCTGCCGAGTACCGGGAAACCGAACTCAAAGCCGTGGCCTTCCGCGACGCGCTGGCAAGCGGTGGCTTCGAAAGCAACCGCGAGGCGTTCGGACAAGCGAGGTAAACGCCGGTGTACTGCTTCCTGAACGGGCGCTACGTTGATGTGCGCCAAGCACGGATCTCACCCCTCGACCGCGGATTCCTCTTCGGGGAGGGCCTGTTCGAAACCTGGCGCACCTATCGCGGGCGGCCGTTCGCCGTAGCCGAGCACCTCAGGCGGATGCAGCGCTCGGCGCGGGCTCTCGGGATTCCGTTCGACCCGAACGAACCGTGGGAAGCCAGAACCTTGCGGCTCGCCCGGCTGAACGGTCTCGCCCGCCGCAGCGGTGCCGTTCGCCTGACCATCACCCGGGGTCCGGGTCCCGTCACGCTCCTGCCCCGAAGGCCGTACCGTCCGACTCGGCTCATGGTCTTCCGGCCGCTCGAGCCAGGCTTGGCCGAAGCTCGCCGCAAGGGTGTCGCCGCCTGCTTGCACCCGTTCGGCGCCGGCGTCCACGCGGGGCTGCGGCAAATCAAGACCGTCAA
>CAYZHO010000252.1:0-3148 GCA_964478045.1 uncultured Myxococcales bacterium
GCCTTGGGCAGTCCAGCCAGCAGGGCGGCTTCGGCCAGGCCGAGCTCGGAGACATCCTTGCCGAAATACGAGTGCGCTGCGGCGCCGATCCCGTAGTTACCGTCGCCGAGGTAGATTTGGTTGAGGTAAAGGTAGAGGATCTGGTCTTTGGTGAGTTCGCGCTCGAGTTTGAGGGAGAGCATGATCTCGCGCAGCTTGCGCCGGTAGCTCCGTTCAGGCGAGAGCAGCAAGGCCTTGACGACTTGCTGGGTGATCGTGCTCCCCCCTTGCACGACGGCACCGGCTCGCAAGTTGGCGATGAAGGCCCGGGCAATGCTCGTCAGATCGATGCCGTGGTGCTCGTAGAAGTCGGCGTCCTCGGCTGCGACGAACGCCTGTTTGACGACTTTCGGGATGCGCTCGATCGGGGTCAGGTAGCGCTTCTCGACGTAGAACTCCCCTACCAGGGTGCCGTCTTCGGCAAACACACGGGTGGCCACCGGCGGGTTGTACTCGATCAGCTTGTCGATCGGCGGGAGCTGCACCCAGTATTGCTCGTACAGGGCGTAGCCGACCGCTCCGGCGCCCGCCGCAGCGACGGCCAGACCGAGCGCGACGATCCAGACAAACCTCTTCATCTCCGGCAAGCGCTTCCTCGGGCAAGGTAGCCACCCCGCCACAGGGGGTCAACAAGGCGTGCTCTGAGTGCGAACGCCCTGCGCTTGGCAGGTGCGCAGAGCCCGTGTACGTTCGCACCATGAGCGAGGAGAGGGATCCGTGCCAGCGTGCTGCCGAGTTGTTGCGCGAGGCCGAGCGCGTACTAGTGCTCACCGGTGCGGGAATCTCCACCGAGTCGGGAATACCCGACTTTCGGTCGCCGGGGGGCCTCTGGGATCGCTACGACCCGAGCGAGCTGACTTACGATCGCTTTCGGGCCAGCGAGCAGACCAGGCGAATCTATTGGCAGATCGCAGCCGAGGCCTATCCCGTGCTGCGGGACGCACGCCCGAACGCTGCGCACCGTGCCGTGGTGGCGATCGAACGGGCGGGGAAACTCCTCGGCCTGGTCACTCAAAATGTCGACGGACTGCACCAGAAGGCCGGTAGCGACCCGGCCAAAGTCGTTGAGATTCACGGAACCGCCTTGCGGGTGACCTGCATCGATTGCGGGCGGGAATACGATCGCGAGCAAGTGCACCAGCGCGTGCTCGCGGGCGAGCAGGTTCCACGCTGTGACGCGTGTGGAGGCCCGCTCAAGCCGGCCACGATTTCCTTTGGCCAGGCCATGCCCGAGCGGGAGACGGCTCAGGCGTTTCGCTGGGCCGCCGAGTGCGACTTGGCGATCGTCATCGGCTCCTCGCTGGTCGTCTACCCGGCGGCGGCGATTCCCCAGGAGGCGGTGCGCGCCGGCGCTCGGCTGATCATCGTGAACCGAGAGCCGACTCCGCAGGATTCGAGCGCGAGCGTCGTGGTCCGTGGCTCGGCCGGGGAAGCGATGACGAGAATCGTGACGCTCGCGGGTTGCCCGATGCCGCCGGCCGAGGGCGAGCCGACGTCTCCGTGAAGGTCGAGTTCCTGAGACTGGATCGCGACTACGCCGAGGTGCGCAGCGAAGTGGCTCGCCGGTTCGAGGCGGTCTTGGCCAGCCAGCGCTTCGTTCTCGGACCCCAGACCGAGGAGCTCGAGCGGCGGCTCGGGACGCTTCTCGGAGCTCGGGTGGTCGGCTGCGGATCGGGCACGCGCGCGCTCGTCCTGGCCCTCGAGGCCCTCGGAGTCGGCCCCGGGGCGTGCGTCGTGGTGCCGGCGCTTTCGTTCTTTGCCACCGCGGGCGCGGTCTGCCGCGCGGGTGCCCGCCCGGTGTTCGCCGACGTGGACGAGGCCACCTTGACCCTGGGACCCGAGCAGCTTGCCGAGACGCTCGACCGGGAGTTCGTCCGGCGCGGCGAGCGTTACGTTCACCGGGCCAGCGGGGCGTGGCTGGCGGCGGTGATTCCAGTTCATTTGTACGGCTATCCGGTCGACGTCGGCCAGCTCCAGCGAGTGACCGGCCAGTCGATCCCGGTGGTCGAGGATGCAGCCCAGGCGATCGGGGCCCGCGCCGGTGGCACGGCGGCGGGAACCGCCGGCGCGCTTGGGTGTCTTTCCTTCTATCCCACCAAGAATCTGGGGGCGGCCGGGGACGCGGGGGCGGTCGTAACCAGGGACGAGACCCTGGCCGGCGTGGTGCGCTCGCTGCGCGTACACGGCGCCGGCGCGGACCCGACCGAGTTCCGCTTGCGCGGCGACAACGGGCGAATCGACGAACTTCAGGCGGCTTTCCTCAATGCCAAGCTCGACCGTTTGGCGCAGTGGACCGAACGGCGTCGGCGCATTGCCCAGCGCTACCGCTGCGCGCTCGCAAGGGCAGAGGCCTCGGGCAAGCTCGTCCTGCCGGCCGCTGCCGAGGGCCACGTCTACCATCAGTTTACCGTGCGGGTGACGCGCGGTCGTGACGACTTGGCCGCGGCTCTACGAGCCGACGGAATCGAAACTCGAGTCTTTTACCCGCGGCCGTTGCATTTGCAGCCTGCCCTCAGCGAGTTCGGGCGTGGCAGCGGCAGCCTGCCGGTAGCCGAACGGGCGGCGCGCGAAGTGCTCTCGCTGCCGATCTACCCCAATCTGCTCGACTCCGAGCAGGACTTCGTTTGCGAGCGGCTGCTTGCCCGCCTGGGCCTGCCGTGAAAAGTCGGACCAGCCGAGATCGCCGGCCGTGGGTTCTGGCTGTCGGCGGGCTCGACCCGACGGCGAGCGCGGGCATCGTCGCCGATGCTCGCAGCATTGAAGCCCTTGGCGGGCGGCCCGCGATCGCTGCGACGGCGCTCACCGTGCAGACCGGAGGGCAGGTCATGGAAGTTTCGGCCGTGCCGCCCGAGCGGGTTGTCGCCCAAATGGAAGCAGTCTTTGGGCAACTCCCCGTAGCTGCGGTCAAGATTGGGCTGGTCCCGCGACCCGCAACCGCGCGCGCCGTGGCGCGCCTGCTCAGGCGGCAACGCGCGGTCACTGTCGTCGATCCGGTCGTTACGGCCTCGGCCGGGACGGAGCTCGCGACTGCGGGAACCCTGGCTGCCGTGCGCGCGGAGTTGTTCCCGATTGCCGACCTCGTGACAGTGAACCTCGAAGAGGCGGCCCG
>CAYZHO010000253.1:0-2002 GCA_964478045.1 uncultured Myxococcales bacterium
AGAATGCGACGACGGGAACACGGTCGACGGAGACTGTTGTTCGTCGCGCTGTCGGTACGAGTCGGCAGGCAGCCCGTGCGACGACGGGGATCCATGCACCACGGGCGACGGTTGTTACCTGGGCGCTTGCGTTCCGGGTACGGCTAGAACCATCGAGGCCGCGCTTGCCCGGGCGGTGGCCAAGGCCGGCCAGGAAAACGACGTGTTCGTCTTGCGGGGGCGTTTTCGAGCGAGCCAAGTCACGGCGGCGCCGATCGCCAGCGGTATGGCGATCGAAGTGCTCGACACGCAAATGCGGCCCGTTTACGAGGCTTGGATCCCACCGTCGGCATTCCTGCGCGTTCGCGGCAAAGCCAATCAGTACAAGTTCAAGGCGAGCCGGACGCCCGTCGCCTCGGCCAATGGCGTTCGCAAGGTTCTCGTCATGCAGGTTCGCGACAAGGATGCGGGTTCGATCAAAGCCGTTGCCAAGGGGCTCACGCTCGGGCGCAGGATGTTTGGCAGGAGCCTCTCGGTACGCGTCTTCTTTGGGCCGCAAGCTGGGGGAGAGTGTATCGAGGCGCTCGACGTGCCATGCAGCCATACGGACGTGCGCCTGCGCTGCCAGCACGGCCGCTGACGCCCGCGTCGGCTGCTCTATTTCAGATCCAATGATCCTAAATGGCGTGACATTCGGGCGGCGGCTGGGTATCATCGCCCCGTGACCCTAGCCGTTTCGACCCCCGCGCAATATGCTGTTCGAACCCTGGTCTATCTGGCGGGGCGCAATGCTTCGGAGGCCGTGCGCGTTCGGGACGTGGCTGCTGCCGAGAAGATTCCCTACGCGTTTCTCGCCAAAGTGGTCGGGCAGCTCGTCCAGGCCGGCTTTGTCGACTCGTTCAAAGGTCCGACCGGCGGCATCCGTCTCGCGCGACCGCCCCATAAGATCACCGTGCTCGAGGTGCTCGAAGCAGTCGAGGGTGCAGATGCGTTCTCGAAGTGCTTCCTTGGGCTGCCGCAGTGTTCGGACGAGCGGCCGTGCCCGCTGCACGCCCAGTGGAATGTGGTTCGGGCACGTTTGGTCGAAGAGCTGGGACGCACGACGATTGCGCAACTGGCGGTAGGCAAGAAGTAAGACGTTGGAAAAGATGCACAAACGCCTTGACAAGGCCGGGACTATTTCGGATATAAGGGTCATAAACTCCTGATTGGTTCCGGCTGGCTCTTTTGGGGGGCGTAGTTGGCCACGTTCGAGATCACGGTTCCCGATCAGTCTTACTGGCGCGAACAGATCAAGTGCCAGGCGGCCTGCCCGGTCCATACCGACGCCCGGGGATATATTCGCGCGATCGCCGAGGGAGACGATGAACTGGCCTACCTGATCGCGCGCGGTCCGAACCCGCTGGCTTCCATCTGCGGGCGGGTGTGCGGGGCACCGTGCGAAGCGGCCTGCCGGCGGGGCAGCCTCGACAAGCCCCTTGCCATCCGCGCTCTCAAGCGTTTCGTTTGCGAGCAGTTCGGGCCCGAGGCGCGCCCAGATGGCGGCCGCGGTCTCATCGAGTTCCTCAAAGAGACCGCCGCCCGCAGGGCGGGGCGGCAGTGCGTGGCCGAAGAAGAGCTGCTGCCCCTGCTGCAGGCCACGATGCGGGGAGATGTGCCCCTGGCCACCGGACGATCGGTGGGGGTCATTGGCAGCGGGCCGGCGGGACTAGCCGCGGCGCATGACCTCGCCTTGCTCGGTTTCGACGTAACCATCTACGAGATGGAACCCGTGCTCGCGGGAATGCTGGCGGTCGGCGTACCCGAGTATCGCCTGCCGCGAAGCCTCGTTCGCGCCGAGGTCGAAGTCATCGAGGCGCTCGGCGTGAAAGCCCGCACCAACTGTACGGTTGGCAAGGACGTTGCTCTTCCCGAGCTGCGCGCAACCCACGATGCCGTCGTGGTCGCGGTCGGTGCCAAGCGGTCGCGGCGGCTGCCGGTGCCAGGCGCGGACGCCGAAGGCGTCATCGGTGGCGTCGAGTTC
>CAYZHO010000253.1:2012-3108 GCA_964478045.1 uncultured Myxococcales bacterium
TGCGCGATGTGGCGCTCGGTCGTCCCCCTCGGCTCGGCGAGCGGGTCGTCGTAATCGGCGGCGGCAACGTTGCGTACGACGTTGGCCGTACGGTCGTACGGCAAACGTCGATCGATGCGGCGCGGGCCGCCCGGCGAGGCGGAGCGGCGACCGTGTATCTTTGCTCGCTTGAGTCGCTCGAGGAGATGCCGGCCGACGACATTGAGATCATCGAAGGCGACGAAGAAGGAATCATCCGCCGGAACAGCCTCGGGCCCGTGGAGATCCTTACCGATGGCGGCGGCCGCGTGCGCGGAGTCCGGTTCCGGCGCTGCCTGCGCGTCTACGACGAAGAGCGCCGATTCAATCCGATCTTCGACGACTCGGTCCAGGAGACGATCGAATGCGATACGGTCTTGCTGGCGGTTGGCCAGGCCGTGGACCTATCGTTCGTCGATCCCGAGCGCGATGGCCTCGAGGTCAACGATCGGGGCTTCATCGTGTGTGATCCGGTGTCCGGACGGACAGCGGCCGACGACGTGTTCGTGGCCGGCGACCTCGCCTACGGTCCGAAGTTGCTCATCCATGCCGTCGCCTCGGGCAAGCGAGTCGCGCGTGAGATTTACCGCCAGCTGACGGGTAGAGAGATCCACTACCGGGACGTAGAGCTCCACCTCGCGGTGCCCGACTACCGGCGCGAGCCGGGCTACGAGCGCCGCAAGCGCATCATGCCGCCCACCACACCGCCGGCCGAACGCATTGCCTCGCAAAAGGCCCCGGTCGAGCTTCCCTACACGCCCGAGCAAGCTCGGGCCGAAGCCCAGCGCTGCCTGGATTGCGGGGTCAATACGATCTTCGACGGCGACAAGTGCATTTTGTGCGGCGGGTGCGTGGACGTGTGCCCGTCGCTGTGCCTGCGCATTGTGCCGGCCGATGCGATCGCGGAGCGGCGGGCCGTTTCTTCGCTGCTCGACCGCCTCCTCGGCCGTACGCCGCCTGCCGAGGCCTCGGCGATCATCAAGGACGAGACGATCTGCATCCGCTGCGGGCTGTGCGCGGAGCGCTGCCCTGTCGGCGCGATCACGATGGAGCGGTTCTTCTTCCAGGAGGTGCCATC
>CAYZHO010000254.1:0-899 GCA_964478045.1 uncultured Myxococcales bacterium
GCGGGTGGATGTAGGGACGACTGCTGGGACCGCCGCCTTTCGCTTCGGCATCGACGGCGATTATGCAACCCACGACGCGGACGTTCGCAATCCCTCGGACAGGGCGTTTTTTATCGAAGCGTTCCGCAACGTGGTGCGCTTTCGGCAAGGCGCCTTCGTTGAATACGAGCGCGGACTCGGCCGGGGCCTGCGCATCGATGCCGGACTTCGCTACGCCGCCGTCCTGACCGATGCAGGGCGCATCGACACGTCGATGAGCGCGCCGCCGATCGTGCGACTTCGCGATCGCTTCAACGGCAGCGACCGCTCGCAGGTAGATCATCACGTGGACTGGGTCGTCGGCCTGACCGTGCCTGTGGCGGCCGTAGCGCAACTGCGAATCGAGGCCGGTCGCAAGACGCGCTCGCCGAGTTACCAGGAACGTTACTTGTGGCTTCCGCTTGAGATCACAGGAGGTCTTGCGGACGGAAACAACTACGTCGGCACGGCCGGTTTGCGCCCCGAGGTCGCCCACGAACTCGATGTCGGACTTACCTGGCGCGTCGGCCCTTTGCTGGTCTCGCCGCAGGCGTTTTATCGCCGAGTCGACGACTACATTCAGGGGGTTCCGGCCACCGATCCCGACGTTTTGGCGGTGAGCGCGATGACCGGAGATCCGACGCCTCTGCGCTTCGCAAACGTCGATGCGGAAATCTACGGCGTCGACGGCGATTGGAAGCTCGAACTCGGTCCCAAGTGGTCGGTTTCGGGATCGGCCGCCTTTACCCGCGGTCGCAGGCGCGACCACCCGGACGATCTGTTTCGAGTTGCTCCGCCCAACGCTTCGGCGGTGCTGGCCTACCGGGGGGAGCGGTGGTTGGCGGCGTTCGAATCGATCGTGTTCGCGCGGCAGCGAAACG
>CAYZHO010000254.1:909-3048 GCA_964478045.1 uncultured Myxococcales bacterium
CCCGGTTACGCCGTCTTCAACTTGCGGGCGGCGCTTCGGCTGAGCAAGGCGCTCGAGCTTCGCGCCGGCGTCGAGAATCTGTTCGACCGCCGCTACCGGCCTCACTTGGCGGGCATCAACCGTGTGGCCGCGGGCGACGTGGCGGTTGGCGATCGGCTCCCCGGCCCCGGCCGCAGTGCCTACGTGCGGCTCCAAGCCAGCTGGTAACCGCCTTGACAGGGATAAGTACATTTCGGAAGTAGCTGAAAAATCGGGGCTCGGGTTGACCGGCTTGGGGCATTTCGCCGCGGCCGGTCACCCGGGCTTCCCCTGCGCTCGTTCTGTAAGGAGGGACTCTAGAGGGCCTCGCCCGACCCTGGCCTCGGAGAGCGGGCCGCTCGGCCCGCCGGCTCCAGCGACGATGCCCGGGGGCGGAGCGGTCCGGCCGAGCTTTTTGGCAGGAGAGCGCCGGAGACCCCGGCGCGGCCCATGCACGGCGGCTAGAGAGCGGCCCGGTCCAGTTTGCCGACGGCACAGCGCTGCTAGCTTCCCGACGCGGGCGACGCGCGGGTGCTTGAGCGCTCCGGTCGGGCTTGGCCTGGCGGGAAACCACCGCAGGCCCCAAGCGCCGTCGATGCACGGGTGCGAGAGGGATCCGGTGGGGCTTTGCCTGGGGGAGAGAGCGCCGCTAGCTCCTACCACGGCCGACGCGCGGCTATTGAAGCGACCCGGTCGAGCTTTTCGGCAGGAGAGCGCCGGAGAGGCCCCGGCGTGGCCAACCCCAGCGCGTTGGAGCGATCCGGTGGGATGGTGGAAACCGCCGCGGACCGCTAGAGCGGCCGACCCCCGAATGCTGGGGCCACGCAGTTGAGCTCGCTGGCCAATGTGCCCGCTGGCGCGTGAGACCAAGCAAGACCCGAGCGGCTTATAGTCTTTGGCGTCTAGCAGAGTGGTTGCCGCCCGCGTGGTTGCCGCCCGGCGTGCTCGCTCCGGCGCGCAAGTCGCAGGCTCGTGCTCTGGGGGCGGCCGGGGCGCTGCCTCGCGCACGAAGTTGCGGCCTTTGCCCATTTCCAGTTCTAGCGAAGCGCAGTGCCGTCAGCTTGGCGCCCGCTGAGGGCCCCAACCAGGTCGCTTTACTTCCGGCTGCTTCGCGCCGGGGCACTACGGAGCGTGGCCGCCGGCTAGCGCAGCGACATGCGGCGCTTGCCCGGGGCCGAGCACCAGCGGGCCGGCGGCCGTGCGCTGCCGGGCGCTACGTACGGCGGCTCGGCCGCTGCTTGGCGCAACACGGCATAGGCACATCGCCTGCCCTCGCGCACGGCGAAGCGGGCAGTAGCCTACCCCCAAAGGCTTGCTCGTAGCCCGAATGAAGTCCGCGCCGAACAACAAGCAACGAAACGCACGGGCCGCTCGTCGCCGCGTACGACCGGCTGCTGCGCTCGGTCACGGCTAGCGCGCAAGCTGCCGGCATTTCGTTTCGACGAAGTCGATCACGCGCGCTTCGAGACGCTGTTGGCTCAGGCGATTGGCTTCCTGAATGCCCGTCGGACTCGTAACGTTGATTTCGGTGAGGAAGCCACCGATTAGGTCGAGGCCGGCGAAGTAAAGACCGAGTTCGTTCATCTTCGGCGCGATTCGCTCGCAGATTTCCCGCTCTCGCGCTCCGATCTCGTACGGTTCGGCGCTTCCCCCCACGTGAAGGTTGCCGCGCAGATCGCCGGGCGGCGGGACGCGCTTGATCGCGCCGAGCGGCTGGCCGTCGAGGTACAGCAGCCGCACGTCCCCGCTGCGCGCGGCCGGCAGGTAGCGCTGCGCCATGACGGGCCGGCGTCCCTCGCGCGTGATGTTCTCGAGGATGGACGGCGTGTTCAGGTCGTCGCGCCGGATGCGAAAGATTCCCATTCCCCCGCAGCCTTCAAGCGGCTTGACAACGATGTCGCCGCCAGTGCGATCGCAAAACGAGAGAATCTCGTTCGGATCGGCTGCGACAAAGGTTTCGGGAATGAGGTCGGGAAACTGAAGGATGAAGAGCTTTTCGGTGGCTTCACGAAGGCCATGCGCCCGGTTGAACACGAACGTGCGGCGCTCGTCGATCATGCTCAGCAGGTGAGTGGCAAAGAAGAAATCGGTGTCGAACGGCGGATCCTTACGCATGAAGAC
>CAYZHO010000255.1:0-3027 GCA_964478045.1 uncultured Myxococcales bacterium
CGCCCGATCCGGACAAGGCTGCGGCTGCACTGCGGGGCAAACTGGGGATGCGCTTGGCGGCCAAGGACCCGCCGCGCGTAGCGAAAGCCTAGTGGTGCTTTCAGCAGTGCGGGAAAGCCACGGAACTCTGGCCGGGAGCCAAAGGCTTGCCAGCGAACCGGCACCGTTTTTCAGAGGCCTGGCCGATACACGATGAACGAAAGGTCGTCGGGCTTCGATGGATCCCCGGCGCGGGGAGCGCTCATTCGCTGCAGTGACAGCTCGGCCAGGCGCCGCCCTGCCTGCTCGAGCGGTCCGCGGCGGATCACATCGACGATTTCCTCCCGCCGCATGTTGTCGAGCAGTCCGTCGGTGGCCACCAGAACCGAATCGCGCGGCGCCAGCTTGAGCGGACTGCTCATTTCCACACGCATGTCCGGATTTCCCACGACGTTCGAGACGACGTGGCGTTCGGCGTGCTCGAGCGCAGCCCTTTCGTCGAGCAACCCAGACTCAATGGCGTATCCGACCGGAGAGTGCGCCACCGTCTGCAGCTTGATCCGGCCGCGCTGGCCGGTGACCAGCACCGCCGAGTCCCCCACGTGGTAGGTACGCACCTCGCCGTCTTCGAGTTCGGCAATGGCCACAGTGGTGGCCGCTCCGCCTCCGAGCTCCGCAACTGCCCGGTTGGCCTCATCGAGCGCCTCGAGCACGAGCGAGCGCAGGCTGGTCTGGCCGTTCCCGTTGGCCAGGCGCGTTCGGATAGCCTCGACCACACGCGCCGCAGCCTCTGCTCCCCCGGGCCTGCCGCCCATGCCGTCGGCCACAACCAAAAGTCCGCGCGACGGCCCTACCGGAAAGACCGCCGCGGCGTCTTCGCTGGGCCCCTGGCGCCCCGGGCAGCGGGCCGTGAAGACGAACGCCTGGCCGCCGCCAACCGGCATGACCCGAGCCTCGGCCAACTCGCCGGCCGCAAGCACGAGCGCTCGCTCGGCCGCCCTTCCCATGCCCCCATTCTAGCCGGGCCGGCCGGCCGGGGGCCACTAGGGGTTCGGCCCGGTGGTTCTTGCCTCGCCCCGGGCGCGCGGGCAGGCTGACGCGGTGCATGCACGCGGCCTGATCGCCAATCTGCGCGCCATCCGGGTGGACTGGAGCGAAGCCAGCGGCGCGCTTGGCGACCTCGGCACCTTCATCCCGATTGTGGCCAGCCTCGTGGCCGTCTGCCGGCTCGACGCGGGGGCGGTCCTGCTGTTTGCGGGCTTGGCGAACGTCGCCTCGGGGCTAGCGTTCGGCCAGCCGATCGCCGTACAGCCCATGAAGGCGATCGCCGCCGTGGCCATCGCCGAAACGCTTTCGCCCGGCGCGATCGCCGCCGCCGGCATCGCCACCGGCCTAGCCTTGCTCGCCCTGGCGCTGACGGGGTTCATCGAAGCTGTCGATCGCCTCGTCCCGCGGCCCGTCGTTCGAGGCATCCAGCTTGGGGTGGGGCTCAAACTCTTGGTCAAGGGCATCGCCATGGTCCAGGCCACCCCGGCCCTTGCCGCCGACGGGTGGGTGACTGCTGCGGTCGCTGCGGCCCTCGTGCTCCTCACGGGGCGCTCTCGGCGGTTCCCGGCCGCGCTGCTGCTGTTCGCCGCCGGCTTGGGCGTAATGGCTGCCACCAGCCGGTCGGTCCTCGCTTCGATCGAAGCCGGGTGGGAGGGGTTGCACTTGGTGGTGCCGAGTGCAGCCGAGTGGAAGACTGGCATCCTGCGCGGCGCCATCCCTCAGGTCCCGCTGACGGTCCTAAACTCGGTCATCGCCGTCTGCGCGCTGAGCGAGGACCTTTACCCGGGACGCGGCATCGCAACCCGCCCGATGGCCCTGAGCGTAGGCCTCATGAATGTGACGGGCTGTTGGTTCGGCGCCATGCCCATGTGCCACGGCGCCGGAGGCCTGGCGGGCCAGCACCGGTTTGGAGCCCGCACAGGCGGCGCCCCGGTCATCCTCGGCCTGGCGAAGATCGCACTGGCCGTGGGTTTTGGGACCTCGGCCGCTGCCTTGCTTGCCGCCTACCCGCGCAGCGTGCTCGGCGTGCTCCTCGCCTTTGCCGGCGTCGAACTCGCCCTGCCAGCTCGCGAATGCCACGAGCGCGAGGCTTTCTTCATCGCCGCCCTCACGGCTGGCGGTTGTCTCGGGGTCAACACGGCAGTCGGGGTGGTTCTCGGGCTGACCGCTGCTGCTCTGCTCGGGGTGCGCCGGGGCGGCGGTAAGCCCCTGGTGTAAACCCTCAAATGCGACTGGCGGCCGGCGGCGCCCCGTCTTGCTTAAGCGGCGCGGAGCCGCGCGTTTTGCGGGCAGCAGCACCACCCAAAAAAGCCGGCGGCTTGCCCGAAGGCGCCGCGCGGCCGGTCACTCGTTGCGGTTGGCCTCGTGCCCGTCGCCTGCGGCCAGCAGCGGCCCGAGCACTCTAGAGATGCGCGAGCATACAGCCGCGTACGTTACGCCGCCCCCGTCCTTGCGGAAGACTTCTGTGGCACCGAGCTCCTTTGCCGCCAGCGCGACGCTTGGATCGTCGAGCCCCGTGTACACGTAGATTGGAAAGCGCCGGCCTTCCTTGCGCAGGCGCTCGAGCACAGTCAGGCCGTCGATCCCCGGCATTATCAAATCGAGGATCATCGCGTCCGGCTCGTTGCGCTCAACGCCTTCGAGGACCTCCTGCCCGCCGGGGAACGAGCATACCGCGTAGCCGGCCTGCCCGACTTCGAACTCCAGGATTCCCCGGTAGTCCGGGTCGTCGTCGACCACGTAGACGAGTGAGCCCGCTTCGAGGCCGCTGCGAAGCGTCGGGATCAAAACCTCGGCGCTGTCGAGCATCGAGGGGGCCGTAAACCCGTGTTCGCGCGAATAGACCAAGAGCTTGGCATTGGGATGGCCGCGCATGAACGAAAGAACCCGGTCGGCCGAAGCGGTAAACGTGGCCGCCCCGAACACCACGGCGTCGGGGTGCCACTCGTCCGCCGCGCGAACGAGGCCGTCGAAGTCATGGCACAGCCGGCAGTCGAGTCC
>CAYZHO010000256.1:0-483 GCA_964478045.1 uncultured Myxococcales bacterium
CGTAAAAGCTGCGGCCTCGAACCAATGGTCCGGTTCGGCGAGTTCGACGGCATCGAGCCGGCGGTACTGGCGCGCCACTTCTTCCATGTCGAGCCACGGTGAAAGCTCGAAGACATACGTGCGCGCCAACTCCGAAAGTTTGCGCTCCAGCAGATCGGCGCGCACCGAACGCCCGGCCGACCGCAAGCGCTCGATCTGCCTGCGGTCGCGCTCGGTGCGGGCATCCAGCGTTGGCAGCCCTCGGTGCGGCCGGCGCAGGGCAAGCACGCGCCGCAGGCCAAACCTCCGGTTGAGATCGTCGAGCTCGTAGGAACCGGTGGCCGGCCCCATCGGCAGGCCGCGAGCTGCCAGGCGATCGAGGCAAGCGCGTACCGAGGGGCGCACGCGCACGATCAAGCGACCTGGGACGACTGGGGCACGGCCGTGCGCGCGAACAATCGCGGTTGGCTCGGTGGCGAGAACCTGCTGCGCTGCGGCGCGCCG
>CAYZHO010000256.1:493-3012 GCA_964478045.1 uncultured Myxococcales bacterium
CCGCAAGGGAGGCCCGCTCCAGTCGGCAGTGGAAAGCGCCGGCACTTGCCCGATATCGCCCGCGCTCTCCCCCGGCACGGCGCCCGAGGCCAGCGCGGCCCCGCGCGGTGTTCTCTGGTTCCCGCCCGTCACGGACGGAGCCCTAGTGCGGTTCGTAGCGGTGGCCAACCCGCTGGCCGGTCCAGTGAATCCGTTCGGCGCTGCTGCGAGTCCGCTGGGGGCTGCGGCAGATCCGCTAGCCGCTCCAGGGAATCCGCCGGGGGCTGCGGCAGATTCGCTAGTCGCTCCAGGGAATCCGCCGGGGGCTGCGGCAGATTCGCTAGTCGCTCCAGGGAATCCGCCGGGAGCTGCGGCAGATCCGCTGGGCGCTCCAACGAAGAAAAGTCCGGTGGCCGCCAGCAACACCGTAGCCGCGAGCAGGGGAATGCTTTTGCTCCCGGCCCACCGGGCCTGCTTGCTCGCCGAAGCACGGGCCTTGCCCGCGCCGCCAGCGGGCCGGCTTTCTTGCGGTTGCCACACAACAGTCCTTTGTCGCTGGCGCACCGAACTTGCGTCCTCGTGTGGCTTGGGCACGGCCGCCACCTCCCCGAAGCAGCGCAAGGCTAACACGCCCGCGAGAATCCTGTCCACAGCGTTTTCTTCCGGTGGCGGCCTCTCTTGTCTCGCGGCGCCGCGATCGCTATCGTCTCGCCGCCAGCTTACGCGGCCGGGCGCTTCCCCGCGGGCCCAGACAACCGCGCAAAGGGGCTGCCGGCCGGAAAAACCGCCTGGGGCTGGCTTTTGCGCCGATGTTCGAAGTCGCCGCCGCGGCCTGTGCCACCCTGCTGGGGGCTTTGGCCTACCTTGCCTACTACCTGCGCTGGCTGGGGCGCCTGACGCGCGGAAATGCTTACTTCGGCCGAACGCTTGCCGAGCGCCGGGCGATCAAACAAGCCATAGCTCGCCGCCACCGGCTGGGGCGCTTACTGCTCGCCGCAGCCGGTTACCTCGGCGGCCGCCGCCGCGTTCCCGCCGCCTGGTTCGCCGGGATCTCGGCGCCCCGCCTCAAGTGCACGCGCCGGACCTTGGAGCGAGCCTTTTACTTCCGTCCAACCGCACGCGACGTCATCGTGGCCACGCAGATGAAGTGCGGCACGACATGGATGCAACAGATCGTCTACGAGATCTTGATGCACGGGCGCGGCGACTTGAGCGACACGGGACACCGCCACATTTGCGCGGTGAGCCCGTGGATCGAATCCTTCGACAACGTCAGCATCGACGAGGCACCATTGCTCGGCCCCTCGCAGCGACGGGTCATCAAGACACACTTTCCGGCAAGTCTGTGCCCTTACAGTCCGGAGGCCAAGTACGTGTACGTGACGCGCCACCCCGTGAGCTGCTTCGCCAGCACTGCCGACTTTGCCAAACTGCTCGGCGGTCCCTTGTGCCCCTCGCGCGAGCGCTTGCTCGAACTCTTTTGCAGCCGGCGTATGTGGTGGGGGCCATGGCCGGCGCACGTAGCCGGCTGGTGGGAGTGGTCGCGCCGCTACCCGAACGTTTTGTTCCTACACTTCGAGGAAATGCGTGACGACCTGCGGGAGGCCGTGCGGCGGGTCGCCCGCTTTCTCGAGGAACCGCTGTCTCCAGAGGAGCTCGATCGGGTAGTCGCCAAAGCCGACTACGCCTATATGAAAGCCCATGAAGAGGCCTTCGAGATGTCGCCGCCGACTCCGTTCTCCGTCGCCGGCGATTTCATGAAGAGCGGCCGGCGCGACCGCTATCGCGATGCAAGTCCAGCCGAACGCCGCCGAATCATCGAATACTGCCGCGCCGAGCTTGCCGGCTCCTCTTACCCAGCCGCGCGCTTCTACCCGGAGCTTGCCCCCGCCCCACTGGCCGCCGGCGCACAACGTGCGCGCGCGCTTTAAACCGACAGGACCCGCGAGATCGGCATACGGGCGCTTTGAATCGATCCTGCACCCACACGCAAGCGGCGTGCCCTCGGCCGCCCGGCGCCCTTTGAGCCGTTCGTGCACTCGCAAACACCGGGGCCTGCTACCGAACCCGAGCGTGGGCCGCGCCGGTCGGGCCTTCGCTAGCGCTTTAAGACGACGGCGGTACCGTTGCCACCAAGGCCGATCGTCTGGGCGAGACCGACTTTTGCGCCCGGCACTTGGCGTCCGCCGGCTTCGCCGCGCAGTTGCCAGCCGAGTTCGCAAACCTGGAACAGGCCCTGGGCTGTGGTGGCCTCCCCGAAGGAAAGAAAGCCGCCGCTCGGATTGATCGGTAGCTTTCCTTCGGGCGTCGTTTCGCCCCGTTCGAGCAGGTGTTCGGCCTCGCCGGGCTGGCAGAATCCCCATTCTTCGGGGAACGACAGCTCGTAGTAGACCGTGTTGTCCTGAAGCTCGATCAAGTCGATGTCCTTGTGCTCGACGCCGGCTTGCTCCATCGCCTTAGCCACAGCGATAGCCGCCTCGCTATGGTAGGCGCGGCCGTCCGGCGGCACCGCGCCGGCCAGCCCGCGTGGAATACCGTCG
>CAYZHO010000257.1:0-2841 GCA_964478045.1 uncultured Myxococcales bacterium
CTCCATCGCCTTGGCCACAGCGATGGCCGCCTCGCTGTGATAGGCGCGGCCGTCCGGCGGCACCGCGCCGGCCAGCCCGCGTGGAATACCGTCGTCGAAGCGCGCCGTGGCCACGGCGCTTGCGGAAACCCAAACCGGTTTGGTCGTGAGCCGCCGCGCGACCTCGGCCGAACACAGAACCACTGCCGCCGCGCCGTCGCTCACCGGACAAATCTCGTACAGGCGCAGCGGATAGCTAACGAGCGGCGAGTTCATCACTTCTTCGAGCGTGAACTCCTTGCGGAAGCGCGCGTAGGGATTGTGGACCGCGTTCTTGTGCGCTTTGACGGCGATCTTGGCCAACTGTTCCTCGGTCGTGCCGTACTCGGCCATGCGCCTGCGGCACATGACGGCCCAGAAGGCTGGCCCCGGCATGCCGACGCACAGTTGGCGCAGGTACTCTGGATCGGTCTCTTCCTGAACCCCGGAGGTTTGGATGAACCCCTTGGGCATTTTTTCGCCGCCGACCACGAGCACCAGGTCGTAGACCCCGCCGGCCACCAGCGAGTAGCCGACGTTGAAAGCGTTCGCGCCAGCCGCACAGCCGGCCGACATGTTGTAGACGGGCACGCCCGTCGAGCCCATTTCCTCGACGATGTCGTTGCCGTTCAGCCCCCATCCTCGCCCGCCGGAAAACCGCGAGCTGGCAGCCGCGACTGCTTCAATCTGCTGCCACTTGACGCCGGCATCGGCCAGCGCCGCATCGACTGCAACCCGCATCAACTGAGTGACGGACTTGTCTTCGAACTTGCCCCAGGGATGCATCCCCAGGCCAACCACTGCTACCTCTCGCATGACCGTCTCTCTCCCGTTCGGCTCGTTCGGCTCACACCGGCCGGAACATCCAAGTCAGCAGCTCGTTGCCGCTTTCGTCGTGGCACAGCGGTTCGATCACGAGCTCGGCCCGCATGTTCGGTTCGACCGAATTCGGATCGTCGGTGGCGATGCGGGACACGACCCTGAGCCCGTCGTCCGTGTCGACCACGCCGAGCGCGTACGGCTTGTACGGCTCGTCGAAACGCGCCGGTGCCGGCGGAGGATAGTTTTGGACCGCGCAGCTCCAAATCGTGCCGTAAGGTCCGAAGGTCGCCTCTTCCAGGCGCGACTCGCTGCACTCGGGGTTGCGGCACAGATCCGCCTTGGGAAAGTACGGGGTGCCGCAAGTCGTACAGCGCGAGCCGAGCAACCGCGGTCCTTCGGGCGTTTCGGCGAACAGGCCAGCGGCAATCGGAATCCTCTCGGGTGCTTTCTTCTTGGCCGTGCTTGTCGCCGCGGCTTTCTTCGCGCTCGCCTTCTTCGCCGTAACCTTTCGCACCGAGCGCTTGGTCTCCTTCTTTTTCTTCGCCGCCTTCTTGGTTGCTTTCTTGGCGGCTTTCTTCTTTGCTGCCTTCTTTTTTGCCGCCTTCTTCTTGGCGGCCGTCTTCTTGGCAGCCTTCTTCTTCACCGCCTTCTTCGCTGCCTTCTTCTTGGTCGCTTTCTTCTTTGCGCCCTTCTTCCTCACCGCCATCGATCGCTCACTCCTCGCCCTCTGCCGGCGGCCGGCGCCCAGGTCCGGGAGGACGTCCTTCGCCGCCGGCCTCGTCGATCAAGAAGATGTTTTCCGACTCGCACCAGACCGAGTCGTGCTCGTAGCCCTCGGGCTTGAGCGTCAGGTCCACCATCCGATACCAGCGCCACGGCGGATCGCCGTGGTCGATGTACTCGCCGGTCAAAGTTCCGCGAAACTCAAGGCGCGCGGCCCACAGCGTTCCGGGAACCGGCCCCCCACCGTCGCACTCGGCCCGCTTGCCTGCCACCGCGGGCTCGAACCCACTGCGCACTGGCAGGCCGCCGCCCTTGCCCTCACCGGCCGCCACTTGCCGTCCCCGGCGCCACCCCACGCCGGCGCCTCGGTGAAACGTGTTTCATCGGCGCAAGCTAACCGGTTCCATGGGTTCTCACAAGTGATCGCAAGCGAGCGAGAAGGGCCTCTACTGTGCAGACGGCACGGCTTTCGGCTATTTTCTACAGCCAGGCCCGGAGCGATGAGCATTCCCGACTACCAGTCGATCATGTATCCCCTTCTCGAGCTGCTTCGCGACGGGCAGACGCGCTCGCTGCGCGAGTGCATCGAGCTGCTCTCCAGCCATTTTGGACTTACGCGACAAGAGCGCTCGCAGCTCTTGCCGAGCGGCCAGCAACCTGTGTTCGACAATCGTGTCGGTTGGGCGCGGACCTACCTGAAGAAAGCCGGCCTGCTCGAAAGTCCCGGGCGTGGCTTGGTGCGCATCACGCCACGCGGCCGAAAGGCCGTCGAGCAAGCAGGCCCACGGCTCGACGTGAACTTCCTCATGCAGTTTGAGGAATTCCGTGACTTCCGGTGCCGCTCCCAAGCAAGGAGAGCAGACTTGCGCGGGAAAGCCGGCGGCAAGAACGCCGATCCAGTGGAGCGAATCGAGGAGGCTTTCAACGACTATCAAGACACATTGGTCGATGAGCTGTTGGGACAGACTCGCACCGCGTCCCCTGCGTTTTTCGAACGCCTCGTGATCCGGCTCCTTGTGAAGATGGGCTACGGTGGGGGCCTGAGCGAAGCCGCCACGGTCGTCGGGGGCAGCGGAGACGAGGGTATCGACGGCGTGATCAACGAAGACAAGCTGGGTCTCGACGTTATCTACGTTCAAGCCAAACAGTGGTCGAATCCCGTCGGGCGGCCGGAGGTGCAAAAATTTGTCGGGGCACTCCACGGTAAGCGAGCAAAAAAGGGGGTATTCTTGACAAGCTCCGTGTTCACCAAGGAAGCCGCCGAGTACGTAAAGCACC
>CAYZHO010000258.1:0-2826 GCA_964478045.1 uncultured Myxococcales bacterium
CCTGTTGGGCCGCATCGGCGGCGACAGCGACTTGTTGGTGGCTCGCGCGACGGACGGCGGCGCGACCTGGACACACCCGATGCCGCTCAACGAGAATGCGGTTTCGGATGTGGCATTCGACTCGAGCCCCGATTTGGTGACGAACGGCCGCGGGCGTTGGATCGCCGTGTGGTCGTCCGGAGCGGCCCGCGGCGCCCCGCTCGGTGCCGACCGCGACATTTTGTTTTCACTCTCGGACGATGACGGCGCTACGTGGACGCCGCCTGCGCCGCTAAATAGCAACGCCGCAAGCGACCGGAACTCGGACTGGACGCCGAGGCTTGCCACGGACGGTCTCGGGCACTGGGTTGCCGTCTGGACCTCGGCCGACAGCCTCGACGAGGCCATTGGCGTAGACCGCGACGTTCTCGTCTCGCGCTCTTTGGACGACGGTACGACGTGGTCCGAGGCCGTGCCGCTCAATCGGTCGGCGCCTCGCGACGCGCGAGAAGATTCGGCTCCTAGTATCGCTACAGATGGGAGGGGCAAGTGGGTGGTGGCCTGGCATGCCTGGGGCGCGATCGGGTATGGGGACGGAAGCGATGCGGACATCGTGGCATCGACCTCGCGGGACAACGGCGCGACTTGGACGCGTCCCGTTCCGGTCAATCCGAACGCGCGCACCGACTTGGTGGACGACTTGCTACCGGCCGTCAGCACCGACGGCCGCGGAACTTGGCTGGTCGTTTGGCAGGCTTTTCACCCGTTCGCCGACGCAAGCGGGCGCCGCGCTGTATGGCGGGTATTGGCTTCCTCTAGCCGGCCGAGCCGAGCCGGTGTGCTCTAGGCGCCGTGCCGTTCTAGCGTTTCACCCGGCCGCTGATCTTCCCCTGTGCGCCCGCTTGCCGGCCGAGAGTCTTCCGGCCGCGCGCAAGATCCCTCGAGGGTCGCGCCCCGTTTCAGTCTGCTCTAAGTTCCGCGCTCGTTCGCACAGCAGACATTCGCATAGAAGAAGTGACCTGCCGGGTCGGGCTGACCGGTGAAGCGTCCGCTTTCGAGCGGCGACGCGGTTGAGCCCGCCCAGGGGGTCCAGGGATCGCGTGGAGCCGGCGGCTCGCCGTGGAGCGGGACATGAAAACCTGTTTTTCACGCTCCCAAGCCCGGCGGTAGAGTCAGCCGCAAGCGGCTAAACCGAGCCCAGCGAGTGCGCGTGGCGCGCGAGCCGCCAAGGCTCGTATCGATGGCTTGGAAGCGGGCAACCGCTACTTCGGGGAGTGCCGCTTAACCCGGCACAACGACCTGTCTGCGGTTGCACCAAAAAGCGCGGATAGCGGATTTGGCACCGGTGCGGGAATCGACCGCGGCAAGTATTTGCCCGGAAAGCAAGGGCATCGCGGCCGAGGACCGCGCCGCGCACGATCCTGTGCGGCCGTGCAGGTCGACGAGAGAGACCGAGCAACCGGTCCGATGCTACGGGCGACCGTTCGAGAGCATCTCGGCGGACCCGTCACCGGCTCGTGGGGCACAAGCGCTCGGGCAGACCCGCAGTCCCCGGACACAGGCGGAAACAGCAAAGGCGAGTTGGCGAACGACTGTCGGGCCGAGCCTTCACTGATCAAAACGAGCGGCCGCCTTGATGTCCCGATAACAGCCGCCACAGTTGGGGTTGGCCCGACAGTCGCTCTCGGCTAGATTTGCTGCCCTCGAAAATTGCACAGTCCGAGGAGGCCGACGATGCCGCACGTCGAAACCAAAGAAGGCGATCACCCGGTAACGACCGTCATCTTGCGTCCAGGGGAAAAGATCGCTCTGTGCCGGTGCAACGCATCGGAGAAATACCCGCTTTGCGATGGCCGCCACAGCGATTGTCCCGGGCAGGGCCCGGTCGTCGTTCAGGCGACTAGCGGAGAGTCCTGACAGCATCTAGCAGCAGCCGCTGTGCCTAGACCTGTGTTTTGACGAACGCCACGCACGCAGCTGCGCCGGCTGGGTGACGGCGGGCCGGCGCAGCGGCAATCGCGTGACACCCCGAGCCTTCACTGCGCTGGCGGCGCAGGCGTTCGAGCCATCGGCCCCGCGGGCGGTGGCCGCGCGATACCGCGCGAGCGCAAGTGCCGGAATTGCAGCCTCCAACGCTCCGTGCGGCGATCACTCGATACGACGGCGGCCCTTAGCGGCTGGAATTGTGCGGGGACCGGCTGAGGTGCCGAGAATGGATGCCGCTGGGTTGAACCGGTCTTGCCACCGCCGCCGCGCATGCGAACCCGACTGAGGTCCCAAGCAAGGGGCGGCGCTGTCGCGAGCGCCGGCCGAATCAACCGAGCAGCCCGCAGCGCTTCGCTCGCCCGCCTATCGCACCGCAAGCAGAGCGTTTTGGCCCGCCGTTTGCTTCCCTGCGCGTAGGCAGCAACGCCAGGGCGCAAGTGCCCCGGCGTACGAGGTAGGCGGTGCAAAGACGGGTTCTGCGAAGAGCGTTGTGCGCGGTGCTTTTGTCGTGCTTCCTTTTTCCTGCTGAGGCACTGGCACTAGCGTGCACGATGACCGTCCGGCTCGACAGCGCCGTGACGTTCGGTTCCATGCAACTGACGGTTGGCTACCCGGCAGCAACCGTGGCCATCGACGGTTCGGGTGCTTCCGCGGCATGTACCTCGCTGGCGGCCGCCCTCGGCAACTTCGACGACGACGATGCAGGCACGCTGGCCTCCGCACTGATCGATCTGACTGGCGTTACCGGACCGATCGACATCATCGAGTGCAGCCTGACGGCCGCCACTCCGCCATCCCCATCCGACTTCACGGTCACGGTGCTCGACGCGGCCGATCCAGCCATGCAACCGATCGTACCGC
>CAYZHO010000259.1:0-2813 GCA_964478045.1 uncultured Myxococcales bacterium
GCCGGGATCGCTCGCACTTGCCCGTAGCTCCGCCAGGAAAAGGTCGGTCCGGCCGTTGACCAACCGCTTCAGGGCGCGGCGCACTTTCGGGCGGTGCGGCCGCTGGTGGCTGCCGAGACCCACGGCCCACGGGCCCTCTAGCGGCATAACACCGCGGTAGTACCGTTCGAAGGGACGGCGATACGTGATCGCAAGGACCACACCGCTGGGGCTTTCCACTTGCGCAAGATAGCGGCTAGCACTCCGCGCGTCCTCGCGAGCGTAGGCAGGGTTCCAGTAGAGATTCGCCAGGGAGTAAGCGCAAAGAACCGTAATGCCCGCCAGAGTAGAAAGGTATAGCGGCCGCTGCATCCCTGCCAGGCCGAGGCTTAGAAGCGCAAGCCAGGGAACGAAGGCAGCCGTTAGGTGACGCGGGTTGGCGGTAAAGCTCGTGACAGCATCGAGGCTGAACAAACACACAGCCGGAACGAACGCCGTTAGGGCAAGAAGCGCCAGGCCGAGGTCGCCGCGGCGCAGCCGCAAGAAAGCGGCCTTTGCTCCGGCAGCCGCAGCCGAACCGAAGACGGCCGCCACCGCTAGGATCGCGATCGCGTGGCGAAAGAGAACGGAGCCGGCGGGTCCCGCCTTGAGCTCGTAAATCGACGGCCCGAGCGTGCGCCCCACGCTATGCGCGAACACGACGTAGGCCACGTTCAGCGGCGAGAACGGTTTGTCGACCTGGTGGTAGGCATCTGTGGCCAGCGCCACCATCCACGCGCGTGCCATGGGCAAGAGGGCCAGTCCGAGCAGTACAGCGGTGACTAGACCGCGCGCCAAGAACCGGCGGCTGCGTGGCTGCCTGCGAGCCGAGGCCAGAAAAAAGACGGCATGGCCGGCCAGGATGAAGGCAGTGCTGATGTGCGTCCACGCGGACACGAGCGCGGCAACGCCATACGCCACCCAACCCCGCCAGGCCCCTTGGGTTACGTGAACCCGCCAAGCGCACCACGTCATTGCCGTGGTGGCGAGCAAGAAAAGGGCATACATGCGCACTTCTTGGCTGTACCAGACGGCAAACGGGCTTATTGAGGCCAGGTAGGCTGCCAGCAGTGCCTCGCGCCGGCCTATAGTCGAGCGTACCAGGCCGTATGCTGCTGGCACGGCGGCCGTGCCGAATACGGCACTCAGCAGGCGCGCCCACCAGTCGCCAGCCGAGAGCTTCAGCCAAAAGTGTAGAAGGAGATGATGGAGGGGCGGGTCGGGCACCCACGGGTTGGCGCCCAGTGCCTTGCGCCAAGTCGGCTGCAAGGCGCGCAAGTAAATGTCCGCCTCGTCGAGCCACAGGGACTGATGGCCGAGGCGGTAAAGACGCAGGCCGGCGGCCAGCACAACCAGTGCGGCAAGCACGCTCGCTGTACTGCCTGATGCGCTCTTCACCCGCCGGCCTTACGAAGAGAAGGATTTCATGTAGCGGTGCGCGTGCGGCCCGGTGTTGAAAAGGAGGTCGACGATCGAAACAGCGTGTTCGAACGGCCCGTACAGTTGCGGGTACTGCGGGTAGCCGGAGAAATCGAGCCAGTGGACGCGGATGCCGTTTTCCTCGAAGAGTCGCTCGTCTAGGTAGGCCCGGGCGGCCGGACCCGTGTAATAGTCGGTAATCCCGGCCTGCAGGCAAATGCTCACGAGTCGCTCGTTTGCCCCTTCCTGCAGCTCGTAGTCGCTAGAGCGCGAGATCGGCGTTTCGATTCCAAGCTCCTTGCAGATGGCTCGGATGAAGCGCTCGTTGATCTCCGTAAGAAACGGGCTCGGCTGCTCGGCGTAAAGTGGCTCGAGAAAGCGGGCGCACCACTCGAAGTACGGTGCCCGCCGGTAGGCGTGGTGCAGCGTTTTCCAGTGGCGCACGTGCCAGGTCGGGTCGGCTACGCGGGCTTCGGCGATTGTCTGCGCGCGCTTGCCGCGGCAATCGATCGGAATGGTAAGCCAGCGCACCCCCTGGGGCGTTTTAATCCGGTTACGGTTGCGCCAATCCCGGCGCGTGTACTGCACGTCGTCGAGCAGGATCAAGTGATCCACCATGTGGATGGCATCGAAATAGCCCTTCCACGGAATGTAGTTCGACTGGGTGATGAGTCCGCGCTTGCCAGGCATCGCTTCAGGAAGGGGCCGGCAGCTCGACGAGGCTGTCACGGTATCGTTTCCTTGACTACGTAGGTCGGCCGGCCGAGCGCGTGGTTGAAAATGCGCGTCAAATACTCCCCGAACAGGCCTAGAGCGAAAAGCTGCGCGCCGCCGAAGATGGCGATCAGCGATGCTAGGAAGGGAAATCCCGGGACCGACCCGTATAGGAAGCGGATCGTGACGACGTAGACGAGCACACCGACACCGAAGACGGTCAGTCCGAGACCGAGCCAACTAATCAAGCGAAGGGGCACGGTGCTGTAGGCGGTCAGGGTAAGCACGGCCATATTGAAGAGCCGGCCCACCGTGTAGTTGCTGCGGCCGTGCCGGCGCGGCTCGTGGTCGACAGGCACGGTGGTGAACCGAGTCGTTCCCCAACCGAGCAGCGCGTCGAGGAGGACGTCGGGCCCCATGTAATCGGCGAAAGCCTGCCGCAGCCGTGTGCGAAAAGCCCGAAACGGACTCTGCGTGGCAATGCGGGGCAGGCCGCTCAAGTAGGCCGCCGTGCGCTTGGTGAGCTGCGTCAGTAGATTACGAACGGAGCTGTGCTGCGCCGCCTTCGGGACCCCATAGACGACGTCGGCGCCGGTGCGCTCGAGTTCCTCGAGCAGCCGCGGAACCTCGCGAGGCGGGTGCTGGAAATCGTCGTCCATCGT
>CAYZHO010000260.1:0-2118 GCA_964478045.1 uncultured Myxococcales bacterium
CAAAAGCCGTAGGCTGCAAGCCGACCCCGGCCGCACGAGCCTAGGAGGCAAGCCACGAGCCCAGCGACCCTCTGCGGAGCGGTTTCAGGCTGCTGCCAGCTGCTCGCCGAGCGCGGGAAACTCGCCGATCAGCTCTGTATCGCGAAGAGGCTTTAGCTCGGGCAGCAGGATTGCCTCGAGCTCTTCGGGCAGGCGGTTGCCGCCCGCGTAGAGCGCATCGATTCGGGCGAGCACGTCGGCGAACACTTTGCGGTTGTAGCGTGCCGGCGGAGCCTCGAAATCGAATCCTTCGACCAGCTCCACGCGCACTGCCGGCGCGCCTTGTTCGAGTGCGAGCGCGTTGGCAACGGCCATCCGGTAGTAGGTTTGCGCGGCTTCCCGAAGCAGTGGGGCGAGTGCAGCCGCATCCGCCCTCGCCGGTCCCGCTTGGGGGGGCGCGGCGCTGGTGCACGGCTGCTCGATCCGGTCCAGCCACTGTCGAACCTGGGCGGGGCCCTCGCAGACCCACTCGTGCCCAGTCGGGTCGCGCCGCAGTTGGTTGAGTTGGCCGTAAAAAGCGAAGTCGGCAAGGTGCGGGCGGCTTCCGGTCAGAAAAGGCGACGCTTCCAACGCCGAAGCCATAGCGGCAAGGATCCGCGGAACCATCGCGTACCAGCCAGGGGCATTTTCGGGCGTTGCGCCCATCTTCGGCAGCGTTGCAATGATTGCGTTGGGAAACTCGCGCGCGGCTTGCTGAAAGTCGATCCCGTAGATTCCGTGCGTCATTCCGCAGGCGATGATCGCGCGGTTCTGTGCCGCATCGGCCTCGTGATACCAGCGCGAGCAGAGCATGATGCGCACGATCCACTCGTCCGCGTAGTCCTCAAGGATCATCGCCGCGGTTTCCATGACCGGGTCGGGCCACTCAAGGGGCGGATTCGGTGCGAGCTGTTCGATGCGTGCAGCAATCCGCGTGGAGTCGTTTAGCGCTTCGTCGTCCGGCGTGATCACCACGGGCACCATCGTCTTGCCGGTGCGAGCCTGCAGGACGGAAAAGCGCGTCTCGACGTTTTCCGTGTGCTCGACAACCTCGAGGCGCTTGTAGCGAAGCAAGGCCCGGATCTTGTCCGAGTACGGGCTGTTGTCCATCGTGTAAAGCGTGTAGGGTTTGCTCATGGGCGGCGAGTCTAGCTGCGATCGCAACCCGCGCAAAGCCCGGTGGTGCTGGGGCGGCATCGTTGGGGACGCCCAGGCTGCCTTTCCGAGCATCGCATTCGCCGGCGAAAGCCTTTAGATCCACAAGGCGCTGGGGTCCCGCCCCGGCCGCAGACGCCGTGCAAGGGACGGCGCTACCCGCCGAGCAAGGGTCGCTCGAGAGAGGAAAGGGCGCCGGGCGCGCCCGCTAGGAATCGTTGTCTGCTTGCGTCCTGCGCAGGAACTCGGCCGCCTCTTCGGGGCGGACCACGTTGATCGAAAGGCCCGTTGCGAGCTCGAAGCCGGCCGGGGTCGCCACGCGCGGCACGATTTGGATGTGCCAGGAAAACCAGGGGACCGTTTCGAGCTGTGCCGGAGCCGAGTAGACGATTAGATTGTAAGGCGGGTCGGCTGCCGCTCGATCGATTCGCCGCAGAGTTCTTGCCAGCGCGCCGGCAAGGGCGGCGAGCACACTGTCGCGCTCGCGGCCTAGGGTTGGTGCTGGCCGGCGAGGTACGATCCAGGTTTCGAACGGAAGGCGAGAGGCGAACGGGCACAGTACCAGAAGATCTTCGGTCGCCTCGACGATTCTTTCTCCTGCCTTCGTTTCCGCTTCGACCAGGTGTGAGTAAAGAGAGCCGCCGTTTTCCTCGAAGTAACGCTTTGCCGTCTCGAAACGCAGCCCTGCTTCCGGGGGCACCGCCGGCATTGCCGCAACTTGCGAGTGAGGGTGTTCGAGCGAGGCGCCAGCTTCGGGGCCGTGATTACGAAAGACGACTACGTAAGCGATACCCGGCCTTGCGCGCAGATCCCGGTCACGCTCGGCGTAAGCTGCCACCACGCGCTCCACGGAAGCCTGGTCGAGCCGGCACAGGTCGGTATCGTGCTGCGGGGTTTCGATGATGACTTCGTGGTATCCTCTGGCGCCCGCGCGTTCGAAAAATG
>CAYZHO010000260.1:2128-2794 GCA_964478045.1 uncultured Myxococcales bacterium
CCCCGGGCTCGAGCGCCGGAAAGCGATTCGGGCACACGCGAAGCAGCCAGGATCGAGTTGTGGCTCCCACCACCCGCACCGGCGGCGGGGTTAGTTCTTCGTTTCCCGGGCAAAACGGACACACGCGCCGGTTCGGCGCAGCCGCGCGGGGTGGCCGCGGCTTCGGAATCACGTCGTGCGGGCGGCGGGCGCGCTTGCTGGCGACTACCACCCAGCGTCCCGTCGTTACGTCTCGGCGTAGTTCTGGCACCGGCCGTTTCCTCAAACTGAGTGAAAGGTTTACGGGCTTCGGCTGCTGCGACGATAACGCTCGCGGGCGCGTGACGCCATTGCCGGCAGAGCGGAGCGATCTCGCGATGCGCTGCGGGCAGGGCGAGGCGGGCGGGCGACGCCATTGGGGCAGAGCGCGGCCATTCCGCGATGCGATCCGGGTACGGCAAGGCGAGCTCGCAATGCCACTCCGGAAGGGTCGGCGGGCGGGCGACGCCATTGTGACAGAGCGCGGCCATTCCGTGGTGCGATCCGGCCAGGCAAGGCGAGCTCGCAGTGCCACTCCGGAAGGGGTCGGCGCGCGCGACCGTTTGGACAGCGGTCGGCGGGCGCGCGAGGCTATTGCGCGAGGGGGAGGTCGCGACTGGCCCACACACGAAGTTCGAGAGCTGTTCA
>CAYZHO010000261.1:0-2754 GCA_964478045.1 uncultured Myxococcales bacterium
GTGCGCTGACAGAGGCCGATTTCGTCGAGGATACGCCCCTGCGAGTCACCGAGCTCATGTTTCACGCTCCTGGCGGTTCGAGCGAGGACTACGTCGAGGTGACGAACATTGGAGCCGAACCGCTCGACCTCGGTGGGTTCGCATTCACCGACGGGGTTACCTTCACTTTCGCACCGGGAACGGTCGTCGCACCGGGCGAGGCGGTGCTCGTGGTGGCCGACCCGACCGCTTTCGAAGCGCGTTATGGCCCCGGTCTCCCGGTCGCGGGACAGTACGCCGGCAACTTGGCCAACGGCGGAGAAAGGATTCGGCTGGTGGACCCTGCCGGCAATGCGTTTGTTGACTTTCGCTACGAAGACTTTTGGTACCCGGAAGCCGATGGCGCCGGCCGCTCGCTCGTGGCCCGCGACCCGGCTCAGCCAGTCGCGCTCTTCGGCCGCAAGGAAGGGTGGAGGCCGAGCGGATGGATTGGCGGCTCGCCGGGTGCGGCCGAGCCCTCGCTTTGCTCGAACGGAGTCGATGACGACGGGGACGGCTTGATCGACGTTTCCGATCCCGGGTGCGACGGGCCTGGTGCGGACACGGAAGCGCCGGCCTGCGACGACGGCCGCGACAACGATCGGGACGGCGTAGTCGACCTGGCCGACCCGGGTTGCCAAGGTTCCTCGGGCACCACGGAGCAGGCGGCGTGGTTCGACCCTTTGATGTGTTACGTGGGTCGCGAGAGCCAGGCCCTCTGGGAGCGCATGGAGACGGTGATCACGGACACCCTAGGAGGCACCGGGCAATACACGGTGCGCCGGCCCTTTGCGCTCTGCCTGCCGGGCACGCGCTCGGGCGAGGCTCCCGCGGCGCAGGCGGTGGACATGCTTGCCTACCAGGTGCGCGCGGCCACCGATCAGCCGCGACCGAATGCGCGCCTGTTGCTGCGCGGAGCGTTTGGACCGGCGTATGTCGACACAGGGCGGGAAGATTTGCTGCTCGTGCCGGCCGCGCATGCAATGGGTGGTCCCGTGAGTCCCCCGGATCCCGGTTCTTACGACATGGATTCCTATAAGTGCTACCGCGTCAAGCTCAGCCGCGAACTGCCGAAGTACTTCCCGGCGGGAGCGGCCAGTGAGTTTGCCGATGCGTTCGAGAGGCGGCGTTACCGGATCAAGAAGCCGCGGCATCTGTGCGCGCCGGCAACGGTCGGCAGCGGGGATCCGGTTCACCCCGAGCGCTATCTGGCCTGCTATCCGGTTCGGCCGGACGAGTTTAGCCCTCGCCACACTGTTCGCTTGGGGGTGGCGGTCGCCAGCGGGTTGGGGACAACCCAGCTCGACACCAAGCGCGAAAGCGAGCTCTGCTTGCCGGTTGAAGCGAACCTTCTGTGAAGCCACAGAAAGGACGGGCGGGCATCCGGCCCGCCCGTCCTTTCGGCTTACGAGGCGGCCTTTTTCTTTTCTTTCAGGATGCCGTCGATGATGCTCTTGAACAGGGCGAACGAACGGCCTTGGGGCTTCTTGCCGTTGATGTAGAAAGTCGGCGTCCCGCGCACGTTCGCCTCGCGCCCCTCTTTCATTTCGTCTGCGATCTGCTGGGCGATCGCCGGATCCTCCATGTCCTTCTTGAACTGCTCGACGTCTAGGCCGAGCTCTTCGGCGGCCTTCAGGTAAAAGTCGCGGCCGAGATTGCGCTGGTTGGCAAAGAGCTTGTCGTGCATCTCCCAGAACTTCCCTTGACGCCCTGCCGCAAGAGCCGCCTTGGCCGCCGACATCGCTTCGCGGTGGAAGGGCAGGGGGAAGTTCTTGTAGACGAACAAGACGTCGTTCGGGTAGGCCTCAAGGATCTGCTTGACGAGCCCGGAGGCCTGCGCGCAGAAGGGGCACTGGAAGTCCGAGAACTCAACGATGACCACCGGCGCGTCTTTCGGCCCCTTGGTGTACGACTTTCCGATCGTCAGCTTGTAGACCTTGTTCGGGTCTTCGGCCGGCCTGCGCGCGGCGCTGCCGGCGCGGGCCAGGATCTGCTTTTGACCCTTGGCCAGGGCGTCGAGCTTGGCCAGGATGTCCTTTTGCTGGGCCTGGATTTCCTTGACCTGGGCTTTTAGATCCGCGATCTGCTCGGGGCTCGCACAGGCGGCGAGCGCAAGAACTGCAGCAAGGACGAACGGCAAACCCATCTTGCTGTTTCTCGACATTCGTTGCCTCCACTGAATCGTCACGACTTGGGAGCGGCGGCTTCAGGCCGCTGCTCCGCGGTGACCTTGTTGTGCGCGATGGGCCTGTGCTTCGATCTCAGAGAGTCGACCGGCTCTCCCGCATCCCGCACAGGCCCGCTGACGGCCGCATGCGATCGGGGCGCGGTCAACCGAAGGGAACTTTGAAACGCCAGACGTCGGCGATCACTACAGGGCAAACGCTACCAGCTAATGCTGCCGATTGCTACACCCGCCGGCCCCCCGCTGGCCTCATCGCCGAGCTTTAAGCCGCCCGCCATCCGGCCTGGCGTAACGCCGCAGAAAAAAACGGTTGACGAAGCACTCTAGAGGAATGTACGTTCCTAGCTGCTGCCCGCCTCTCTTCCTCTCGCAAGGAAAGGAGCTTTGCCGATGAGCTTGAGTGTGCAGCCGCAGCTTTCCCTTCGTTCCAGGCTGCTTTGGCGTTCGCTTGCCGCCGCGGCGATCACTGTGCTTTTGGCGCAAGCGGCTGTTGCGTCGTGCGTATCGGTAGATGGCGGGCGCCTGATCCTGAAGTCGGCAGCAGGGAACCG
>CAYZHO010000262.1:0-2746 GCA_964478045.1 uncultured Myxococcales bacterium
AACCGGCGACGTCCAGCTTGGGAAGCTGGCATTCTACCACTGAATTACACCCGCACGTGCTTGATTATTTGGGGCACGTGGTCTGGTTTTGTCAACTCCTAGCACGGTGATGCTGCCCGGCCCGCCACGGGTCGGGGTGGCGCGGGCGCTCGACTCCTTATAGATAAAGTCCCGCGCTAGCACGCCAGTGCGTCCCGGGCTCCGCTCGGGCACGCCGCGAGCAGGAGGGCGGAAGGCTTGAGCCAGCGACCGAGTTGGGACGAGTACTTCATGACGATTACCCGGCAGGTAGCCGAGCGATCCACGTGCCTGCGGGCGAAGGTGGGCGCGGTGATCGTGCGCGACCGCAGTATCCTGGCTACCGGCTACAACGGCGCGCCGGCCGGCATGCCGCATTGCCTCGACGTCGGTTGCCTGCTCTACCGCTCGACGAACCCGGCGGGGGACGTCGAAGAGAACTGCTTCCGTACGATCCACGCCGAGATCAATGCGATTGCCCAAGCCGCTCGCAACGGCAGTCGGATAGAAGGAGCCGACATTTACGTCACCCACACGCCGTGCATCCACTGCCTGAAGGTGCTGATCAATACCGGAGTGCGGCGGATCTTCTACGAAAGGCCGTACAAGATCGAAACGATTGCGGAGCTTCGCGAGCGTTCGGGCGTCGAACTGATCGAGGTTCCGCTTGAGCGTTCTTGAGTTGTCAGCGAGGCCCTGCCCCCGAGCGGCGGCGCGCCCCATCGAGACCCAAGAGCTTGCGCAACTCGCGACCGGTGTACGACTCGCGGCACTCGGCCACGGCGAGCGGCGGACCTGCTACGACCACGCGTCCGCCGGCGTCGCCACCTTCCGGCCCGAGATCGATCACGTAGTCCGCGTGCGAGATGAAGTCCGTGTGGTGTTCGACCACCAAGACCGAGTGCCCCCGCTCGACGAGCCCGTCGAGTACGCCGATCAACGTGTGCACATCGGCCAGGTGCAGCCCGGTGGTTGGCTCGTCGAAGATGAACAGCGTCCCTCGGGATTTGCGTTCTTCGGCCAGGAACGAGGCTAGCTTGAGGCGCTGGGCTTCGCCTCCGGAAAGCGTGGAGGTGGGCTGCCCTAGCTTGAGGTATCCCAGTCCCACCGCGGCCAGGCAGTCTAGCCGGGTGCGCAGTGCAGGCCGATCTGCAAAGAACTCGCGCGCTTCGTCTACCGTCATCTCGAGCACGTCGTTGATGTTGCGATCGCGATAGCGGACCTCGAGAACGCGCTCCTTGAAACGTTTGCCTCCGCACTCGTCGCACACCACGTCAATGTCCGCCATGAAGTGCATCTCGATCGTGATGCGGCCTGTGCCCTGGCACCGCTCGCACCGGCCGCCCGGGCTGTTGAACGAGAAAGCGGCGCTTCCCAACTTGCTGCGGCGGGCGGCTGCTGTGGCTGCAAAAATCTTTCGAATCTCGTCGTAGCACTTGATGTACGTGACCGGGTTAGAGCGCAGGGACCGCCCGATCGGGGTCTGGCGCATCATGAGCACGTCTTCGAGTTGCTCGAACCCGTCAATTCCGTCGCAGGCGCCTGCTTCGTGCCCGCCGAGGCCACGCTCGCGGAGATAGTTTTCGTAGATCACGTTCTCGACCAGGGTGGATTTGCCAGACCCGGACACGCCCGTAACGCAGACGAGCCGCCGGAGGGGAATCACGAGGCGGTCGATGGCGAGATTGTGTTCGCGCGCGCCGCGCACGACGAGCGCGGGCCCGTCCGCTTTGACCTCGCGGCGTTCTTGTCGGTGCAACGTGCGAATGAGCAGCAAGCGCCCGGTCGCCGTCCGCTGGCGCGGCAGTTCGGAAGGGGGCCCCTGGTAAAGCACCTCGCCGCCGCGCGCGCCGCCGCCTGGTCCGAGGTCGATCACGTGATCGGCTCCTGCGATGATGGTCGGGTCGTGTTCGACGAGAACCACCGTGTTGCCCGCCCGGGTGAGTTTGCGCAGTACGGACAGCAGGCGGCCGCTGTCTCGCGGGTGCAGCCCGACCGTAGGTTCGTCGAGGGCGTAGAGCGTGTCGGTCAACGCGCTGCCTAGGGCTGCCGCCAAATGGATCCGCTGAGCCTCTCCGCCGGACAGCGTGCGGGCTTGCCGGTCCAGCGTGAGGTATCCGAGACCAACCTCGTCAAGGTAGGCAAGGCGGTTTTTCAACTCCCGCAGTACTGGCTGGCAACGAGCGCGCGCGGAATCATCGAGAGGAAGGCGCGCGATCACTCGGCGAAGCTTGGAGATGCTGAGCGCCGCGAGCTCGGCTATGTTCCAGCGGCCGACCCGAACCGCAAGAGCTTCGGGACGCAACCGGGCGCCGTGGCAGGCGGGGCAAGTGCGGTAAGTGCGATAGCGGGCGAGCAGAATGCGGACGTGCGTCTTGTAGCGCCGCGACTCGAGCCAGTCGAAAAACCCCCGAATTCCCGGCGTCTCGCGATCGCCTTCCAGAATCCATCGCTTGGCCTCGTCAGGAAGTTGCGAATACGGCAGCTCGGTCGAGTATCCGCGGCGCTCGGCGGCCCGCAGGAACTCTTCTTGAAAGTCCTGGTATGCCGGGGTGCTCCATGGCGCGATTGCTCCGTCCTTGAGGGAAAGCCGCTTGTTGGGGATCACTTTGTCCAGGTCGATGTCGACAACCCTCCCGAATCCTTCGCACTCGGGGCAAGCGCCCAGGGGGCTGTTGAAGCTGAACAGTTGGGGGGAGGGTGCCAGGTGGTCGCGGCCGCACCGAGT
>CAYZHO010000263.1:0-2722 GCA_964478045.1 uncultured Myxococcales bacterium
CTCTGGCGCGACGCGAGGGCGGCTGGATTCTTACCGGTGTGTGCGGCTTTTCGCTGCTGCTACTGGCACTGGCTTTTCGTTCGGCAGCCGCGGCGCTGGCCGTCCTAGGGGTGGGGGCCGTCAACGTAGGCACGACTTTTGGCCTGGCCGGGTTTTTCTCCTCGGGCCTCAGCCAGTTCAACTACTACGTGGCGCCGGTGGTCCTGACCGTCAGCTTGCTCGACAACGTTCACATTACCCACGCCTACGCCCGCGCGCGCGAGTTCGCCTCGGCCAACACCGAGGCGGCGCGCATGGCCGTCACGGAGATGCTGCTCCCGTGCACCCTCACCTCCGCTACCACAGCCGCGGGGTTCCTGGCGTTGCTGTCCAGCCGACTTCCCCAGGTACGCCAGTTCGGAGCACTGGCGGCTACCGGTACGGTCGTCGCCCTGGCCAGTTCGCTGGCCCTGCTGCCACCGCTGCTGCGCCGCTTTGACCTTAAGCGCCCGTCGCAGATCAGCTCGCGCCTGGGCCGGGCCGTATACCGGTTGCCGCCGGGCTGGACCACCGGACTTGCCGCGGTCGCCCTTGCAGTGGCCGTGCCCGGTCTTGCCCGCTTGCGCGTAGTTCTGGAGTATCCGCGCCTGCTGGCCGATGACCACCCGCTCACCGCCGAACTCGACCGGGAGGAAGCGCTGTGGGGAGGCTTGGAGCGCGTCTCTTTCCTGCTCGGAAAGCGATCCGAGCCGCCGGATGAATCGATCGACGTCATCACGTGGATGGACAACTTTACGCGGCTGCTGGCCGCCCGTCCGCTGGTTACGGCCGTAACCAGCCCGGTCGCCGTCTTGCGCTACATCAAGGAATCCGTCCGACGGTCGGAGGGTGCCGCATCGGATGCCCGCGAACCAGCCTCCGGCCGCGAGGAAGCCGAGCCGGCCGAGATACTGTCCCCGTTTATCTCGCAGCAAGAAGACGAAGCACTGAGCGAGGCGCTCAGTCCGTGGATCAGTCGCGATGGCAACTGGCTGCGGATCATCACGCGCGTCCGGGTGATGCAGCCCGAGAAATTCCCAGCCCTGGTGCGTGACCTCGAGGGCTTTCGCAAGACGCTTTCCAAGCTTTTCGACGTGCGCCTGAGCGGCTGGCCCCTGCTGTTCAAGAATCTCGAAACCGAGCTACTGCGCGAGATGCTGAAAAGCGCCACCCTGGCGTTCGCTCTCGTAGGGCTCCTCTTGCTCATTGCCGCTCGCTCACCCGCTTGGTGGCTGCGGGCCGTCGCGGTAAACCTCATTCCAATCGTACTGGTACTCGGGGCGCTCGGGTGGAGCGGGCATGGCTTCACCTCCGGCTTACTGCTGGCACCCGGATTCGCCCTTGGCGTAGTAGTGGACGACACGATCCATCTGCTTCACGCGTGCCGCCAAGCCTGGCAACACGAACCCGCCGGCCGCGCCTTGCAAGCCGCGATCGACCGCACCGGGCTTCCCGTCACCTTAACGTCGCTGCTCCTGGCCGGCGGGCTGCTGATGATGAGGCTCTCGGCGTTTCGCGCGAACCGCGACTTCGGCGCTGCGATGGCCGCGATCGTCGTCCTTGCCTGGGTCGCCGACGTGGTGCTGCTGCCCGCGCTCGTGCGAGTCCGCTGGCGCCCGCCCGCCACATGAGGCCGGATCGCTGCTGCACCGGCCTTGGCTGCCCGAAGCGGCGGCACGGGGCCAGGACCTGCACCCTGCGCTCGCGGGATCGCTACCACAGGGCTTCAGCAAAGCGGCCAAGAAGCGGGTATGAACAGCGTTTGTTCTGCCAAATCCGCGTCGCCGTGCAGTTCGGCGAGTGCGCGAATTACGGCGGCCGCGCCGGTCCACGGAGCTTTGCCCCGGCGAACGTCGCCGAGCAGCGATCGGACAAGGCGCTGTTCTTGCGCGGACAGGTGCGGCGAGACTTGAGCGGCTGCCAGGCCGAGCGCCCGCAAGCGCCGGGCTTTTGCCGGCCGCTTGGCCAGTGCCTGCATGAACTCGTGCTCGTACGACCGCAGCGCCGAACGCTTTTGCGCAGCGCCGGCGATTCGCTCGAGCCGGCCCGCGGCTTCGGGATCGTGGCAGAAGACAAGCAGTCTCTCGCGGCGGTGAAACTCGGCCAACTTTCCGGCGCGCCACCGGTCGGCCGCCAGGGCGCGCAGCCGGCGGTAGGCGGCCGCCCGAACCAGAAAGTGCTCGAGCCCGCCGGGGCGCTCGAGGCTCCTTTCTTCCTCAACGGGAAGAAGCGGAAGGCGCTCTCTTAGCGCTTGGGCAAAAAGTCCCTTGGCCGCGCCCCTGCGCCGGCCTCTAGCGTCGTAGAGTGGAACCGGAGCGAGCGCGCAGCTCGGCGATGCCGACTTTAGCAGGAAACCGTCGAGCTCCGCCCGTGCCAGGTCCGCAAGCCGCGCGGCCAGCCAGCGCTCGAGGGCCGGCGTATAGTCACGACCGCTTTCGTTTCCCACCAAGCGCGGCCGCCCGGCCGCCCTCACGAGATGGACGGGCTCGCGAGGGATGCCGAGGCCTGCTTCGGCCTCTGGGCAAACCGGGACCAGCTCGGCAATGCGCGCGAGCGGTCCCACGACCATCGCATGACGCTTGTGTCGCCCGTCGTAGCGCACTTGCTCGCCGACGAGACAGGCCGACACCCCAATCCGCACCCCGCTCCCTTGACGGGGATAAGTACAATTTGCAAGTGCCTGAAAACATTAGGGATTGGGGCT
>CAYZHO010000264.1:0-2689 GCA_964478045.1 uncultured Myxococcales bacterium
CTGGCGCGCGGCGTTGAGATCCGTGTCCGCACACACGTGGGGAAGGCCGAAGGCGGGCTCGCGAATCGTAACGGCCGCGGCCCCAGCCGGCTGCGGCGCCATGAGCACGAGCAGCGCCGCGGCAAACAACGACGAAGACAAGCAATACCGCAAGTGTTTCCTCATTTTCTTTCGTCTCCCCGGGTCTAGGCCCCTCCCCCCAAAGCAGGAGCCACACTCACACAGCAGCCCGGCCCCGCACGCAGCCACACGCCGCCTGCGCCGGCCGAGCCGCCGGGGGAGCATAGGACGCCGACCCCGTCGCTGTCAACGAAAAAGATAGGTTACGGCCCACCGGACCGACGCGCGCGGGCTCACTCGGCCGATACGGCCGCAATCAGATGAATGCGCGGCGATCACCCGTCTGGGGGACCGATTTCCCCATGCCCGCAACCGGGTGATGACGAAAATGAAGGAAAGAGGAAGTGTTGGTGGAGCCGAGGAGGATCGAACTCCCGACCTCTTGACTGCCAGTCAAGCGCTCTCCCAGCTGAGCTACGGCCCCACGAAGCGGCTACCGGGCGAGTATGCTACTTAAAACCCGCCCAACCCTCAACTGCTTGACAGGGATAAGCACCTTTCGCAAGTGGTTGAAAATAAGCGATCTCGGTAGCCAAGGCGCAGGCATTCGGCCGCGAAACCCGGCGAAACGCGAGGCAAAGTGCAGCAGTTTCGCGCCCTTGGAAAAGGTGCTTATCCCTGTCAAGCGGTTGAGCGGGGGGAGTGGGGTGAGTAAACTGCGGGGATTATGGCAACTTTAGTACTCGTTCGACATGGACAATCGCAGTGGAACTTGGAAAACCGGTTCACCGGCTGGACCGACGTGGACCTGACGGACCAGGGACGAGCCGAAGCGCGCCGCGCCGGTGAGCTGCTCGCACAGGCGGGCCTTCGGTTCACCAAGGCCTACACGTCGGACCTAAAGCGCGCCCAGGAAACGCTCGACATCATTCTCGACGTGCTCGGGCAGAAAGACCTGCCCGTCATCAAGGACCAGGCGCTCAACGAACGCCACTACGGGGACCTGCAGGGCCTGAACAAACAGGCAACAGCGGAGAAATACGGCAAGGAGCAAGTCCATCTGTGGCGCCGCAGTTACGACATCGCGCCGCCGGGAGGCGAAAGCCTCAAAGACACGGCCGAACGCACGCTGCCGTACTTCCGCGAGCACATCGTTCCCGACCTCGACGCCGGCGAGACGGTGCTCGTCTCGGCGCACGGAAACAGCTTGCGGTCGATCGTCATGGCGCTCGACAACTTGAGCAAAGACGAAGTCGTCGCGCTCGAAATCGGTACCGGAATCCCGATCGTCTACGAAATGGGTCCCGGCGGGAAAGTCCTATCGAAAAAAATCCTAAACCCGTAAAACGCACCGCGCTCGCTCGCAGCCTCACCGTCAGCATCGTCGTCGGCGGCGTATGCTTGTACCTTGCGGCGCGGCGGGTGGAGGCCGGGGATTTGACGGCCGCGCTCGCGCGCTTCGACCCCTTCTACCTCGCCGTTGCCGTCGCAATCAGCCTTGCGATCCAAGTAGCTCGCGCCATCCGCTGGCAGCTCGAGCTGAGGCCGCTGGCGCGCCTTCCCCTGTTTTTGTTGTGGCAGGTCATCGCCGTCGCCTACATGATGATCAACGTACTTCCGGCGCGACTCGGGGAACCGGTGCGCCCCCTACTGTTGTCCTGGAAGTCCGGGCTGGGCGTCCCGCCGATCGTCGGCAACTGGGTGTTCGAGAAAACGATGGACACCGCCGCGCTGGTTGTGTTCATCCATCTCGCCCTCCTCACCAATGACCTTCCCGATTGGGCCTACCGGGCGGCCGAAGGAAGCCTGATCGGGTTCGCGCTGCTTGCCACGCTCGTCATCGGCTTCTGGCTGCGCGGAGAACAAGTGGTTACCGCAACGATCGGCCGCGTGCTTCCTGGCGGCGCGCGCGACTGGCTCCTCGGTATTCTGCGTTCGGCACGCGCCGGCCTCGAGATCTTGCCGGACCGGCGTCTGGTCGCCCTCGTGTTCGCCGCCACGTTGGGACTGTGGTTCCTGCCGGTCCTTTCGAGCTACGTCGTCATGCTCGGCTTCGGCTTCGATCTGCCATTCTCGGCAGCGTTCGTCGTGTTCGTCGCCATCGGCCTGGGAACCGCCCTGCCCCACCCGCCGGGAATGTTCGGCGTCTTTCAAATCGCCGCCGTGGTGGCACTCGAACTGTTCGGCATCGCCAAGGCCGAAGCCCTAGCCTACGGCCTCGTCCTCAACGCCATCCAATTCTTCACGCTGATCGCCCAAGGACTCGTCGCTTTGCCCTTGGTCGGCGTCGGCGTCGGCCGCCTCACGCGCGAGGCCCTGAGCGATCGGGCCTAAGCGCGCAATTTGCCAGGCGCGCGGGTCGCGTACTCGCAACCGTGCACGTCCCCGCGCGGCTCGGGGTTGCCACTGACAACGGGGTCGCCAGAGCCCTCTTCTGCACTTGCCGGGCTACCCCGCGCGACGTGCGCCACGCGGGCAGGGTGACTCGATGCGGTCGTTCAGCGATCCGCTCGGCCGACCTCCTAGCGCGACCGCCCTGGCCGGCGCCCGTTCGGCGAATCCCCGCGCGCACCCCAGTGCAGCTTCGACCGCAGAACCTCGAAGAAACTGCCGTCGGCGGCGGTCACGA
>CAYZHO010000265.1:0-2689 GCA_964478045.1 uncultured Myxococcales bacterium
CCTCTGGGGATCGGGGCGACTGCTCGCCGGCCGGCGGCGAGCTCGAGGATCTCAGTCGCCGTTTCGAGCGCATCGAGGCGGAGCTCGCCGAGGGACGGCGTATGGCGATTGCGCGAATTCGCGAGCTCGAGACCGCCAACGCGCGGCTCGAGCGGGCGGCCGACCAGCAAGCAGCGCTGTTCTCGGCCATCGCGCATGAGATTCGCACGCCCCTTAGTGCCATCGTTTCTTCCGCTCGGATCATTCAGCGTTACAGCGAGCGCAAGCCAGAGGTGATCGACCAGTTCACCAGCACGATCGTCTCCGAGGGGACGCGCTTGGCCAAGTTGGTTTCGGACATGACCGATCTCGTCAAGGTCGAGTCGAGCCGCCTCGAGTGGCACGACACCGAGATTCGGCCCGGCCGCCTGGTGGGAGTGGCGGTCGACCGCGCGCAGGACCTCGTGCGCAGCCACCGCGTGACGGTTCGGGTGAACACGTCGAAGAGACTACCGTGCGTGTGGGGAGACCCCGAGCGCTTGGCTCAGGCGCTCGAGACGCTACTGCGCCATGCGATCAAGTTAAGCCCTCGCGGCGCACAGATCGACGTCACCGTATGCGAAGAAGAGGGCAAGGTGCGGTTTTCGGTCACCGATGGCGGGGGCGGAGGGGTCAGTGCGCAAATGGCAAGCTTGATCGAGGGAAACGGCTCACTGAGCTCGGCGCGCTTGGCCGAGGCCGGTGTGGCCGGCGCGGGGTTGGGCCTGCTCCTGTGCCGCGAGATTGTCGCTCGCCACGGCGGGCGCCTGGCGGTGGCCGCGGCTCGCGGCGGTGGCAGCGAGTTTTCGTTCACCGTGCCGAGCGTTCCCGTCTACCGCAATGCAGTTGGGCAAGTCGAGAGCGCTCGCCGACTGCGCGTCGGACTGCTCATGAAGAACCCCGTGCTTTCCGACTGTTGCGTGCGCGCCCTGCGACTTGAGGAGATCGAAGCCCGGGCGTCCTCGCACATGCCGGGTTTTCTGGCGTTACTCGGCCAGTGGCGTCCCGACGTGGTGGTGATGGACACGGCTTTCGCTCGCCAGCTTAACGACGGCACCGAGGAACGAATTCGCGAGGCCGGAGTCTCGCACGTGCTCGTGCGCTGTCCGACCGGGGAGCTGCGCGAACTCAGTCCGCCGGCCCACACCGAACCCCTCCTGCTGTTGTTGGCCGAACGCCTGGCGCCCGGTTCCCATATCCTGGTGGTCGAGGACGACGAAGACTACAGCGGCGTGCTCGAATTCGAACTTGCTCAGGCCGGCTATTCGGTTTCCAAGGCTGCCAATGGGGTTGAGGCGATCGACGCGGTGGTCTCGGGTTCTCCCGACGCCATGATTCTCGACGTGGCATTGCCGCAGCTCGACGGCGTCGGCGTCCTCGAGCACCTCGACCGGCGCGGGCTTGCCATCCCGACAGTGGTGCTGACCTCGCTCGACGATCCGGTGACCGAGGATCGCCTGCGCGAGCTCGGCGTCATCGGGATCATCCGCAAGTACGAGCTCATCCGGGAAGACGGCGACGACGCGGCGACATGGGTCTCGGCGGTGCTGACACCGGTGCTGGCCGGCAGCGGCAACGGCAGCACCGCGCCCGAGCCGGCCAGCGCGGCTTATTGAAGGAGGAAGTTCTTTCTCCAGCCGGGCCGAGCCGGAAGGGGCCTGAGCGAGGGCCCCTTCCGGCTTTGGTTGCTGGTTAACCGAGCGCTTTGATCTTTTCGGTGAGCTCGGGAACGGCTTGGAAGAGGTCCGCTACGAGTCCGTAGTCGGCCACGCTGAAGATCGGCGCCTCGGGATCCTTGTTGATTGCTACAATCACCTTGGAGTCCTTCATGCCCGCCAGGTGCTGGATGGCACCCGAGATGCCGACCGCGATGTATAGGGTGGGAGCAACGACCTTGCCCGTCTGGCCCACCTGCAAGTCGTTCGGCACGTAACCCGCGTCGACCGCCGCACGGCTCGCTCCCATTGCAGCACCGAGAGCGTCGACCAGGGGCTCGAGGACGTTCTTGAAGTTCTCCGCCGACTTGAGTCCGCGGCCGCCGGAGACGACCCGGTCGGCTTCCGTCAGAGCGGGGCGATCCGACTTGACCTCTTCGAGGCCAACGAACTCGATTCGGTTGGCCGGAACCGCCACCTCGACGCTAGCCTCTTCGATTGGGGCCGAGCCGTCGGCCGCTGCCGCTTCGAAAGCGGTGGTACGAACCGTGATCACCCGCTTGGCGCCTTCGAGTTCCACGGTCGCAAAGGCGTTTCCCGCATACATCGGGCGCACGAACGTGCCGTCGTCGTTGACGGCCGTTACGTCGGTCGCAATGGCGGCATCGAGTACGCCCGCCAGGCGCGGGGCGATGTCTTTGCCCTTGCTCGTGGAGGCGAACACAACGGTGTCCGAGCCGGTCGCCTCGGCCACTTTGGCCAGCGTGTTGGCTACGACGTCGGCGGTGTGGTGCTCGAGTTCGGGCGATGTGACGGTGACCACCTTGGAGGGGCCGAGCTTGGCCGCCTGTTCGGCAACTTGGCCGACGTCGTTGCCGAGCACGGCAACGATCGTCTCGCCGCCGGAGCGCGAGGCGATCTCCTTGCCGGCGCCTACGGCCACTGCCGTAGCCTTTGGAATCTGACCGTGCGCGTGTTCTGCGTAGATGAGTACGTTGCCCACTTTAATCTCTCCT
>CAYZHO010000266.1:0-2685 GCA_964478045.1 uncultured Myxococcales bacterium
CCTTGGCCCGCTCGTCGGTGCGCTCTTCGAGAGCGGCAACGAGAGCGGCCGCGTCGCCGCCGAGCGAGGAACAAAGGCTTGCCAGCCGATCGAGCCACACTTGGCTCACGCCAGCTTCCTCGAGCACCGAGCGATCCACGGGCCGGCCGCGACCCTGGCGCCACGCGCCGAGGACGGCTCGGGCGATTTCGATCCTGAGGGCAAGCTCTTGCGGCGAGCGGCCCGCGCACACGACGCTTGCAGCCTGCGATTCGAGCAAGTTCGCAAGCTGGCCGGCGCGCTCGATGCCAAAGCCGAGGAGCCGCGATACGAGTTCGAGATCGTCGCGCAGTAGGTGCACGACGTGGACGCTCTCGACCGGATCGAACGGGCGCACGTGGCCTGCGCCGATGCGGGCGGCATACTGCTCGGGTGTCATGCCCTCGGGCGAAGGCACTTCGGGCAGCACCGGCGGCTTGAGCTCGGCCGGGTGGCGGATGGCCACTTCGGCCCGGCGCACGGCCCCAAGGTCGATTACCGCTGGAGCCACGCCGCTGGCTGCCAGCAGCTCGACGTCTGCCGGCTGGGCGGTCAAGTAGAAGACTTGGCGGTCTCCTTCTTGCGCAAGCTCGGCCAAAGCGGCGGCCACTGCCCGAAAGCGCTCGGGGTCGGTCGTCGTCAGCGCCTCGTCAAGGAACAGCGGCAAGGGCTCGCGCCCGCGCTCGGCCTGCATCGTGAAGGCTAGGCGCGCGGCCAAAAGGAGCTGCATGCGCGTGCCGCTCGAGAGTTGCCCGAGACCGCGCCGCTCTCCCGTTGCGGTCTCGATCGCATGAAGCCCCCGATCGCGGTCGAACTCGAGCTTGAAGGCATGGCGCGTAAAGCGGCCGAACCACTCGGCCGCTCGCGCCAGGACCGGCGGCCGGCTTTCGTCGGCGTGTTCGCGTTTAACTTCTCCAAGGACGACCTCGGCAGCTTTTGCCAGCCATTCTTCTTCGAGGCGGTCGCGCAAGCGGTCGGCCGCTTTCTGCCGGGCCGCCCTGGCTTGTTCGAGGTCGCTGCCGCGGCGCGCGTCGGCTACTTCCTTCTCGATCGCCGCGATTTCGCGAGTGACTTCCTCGTAGGCTCCGGCAACCCTTTCCGCCTCGTCGAGCCGCTTGCGCAGCGCTGCTTCGTCACCCCGCTCGACGAGAGCCAACAGTTCGGGGCGCGGGCCGAGCTGCGCCTCGGCCTGGGCAACCCTGCCGCGCGCCTGGTGCTCCTCGTCGCGAGCCTTGCGCCAGGCTTCCAAAAGATCCAAGCGGCGCCGGAGCTCCTCGTCGGCCCCAACCGGCAGGCCGAGCCGCTCGAACAAGCCCGCGATTTGCTCGTCGAGCCGCCGGATCCGCTCGCCAGCCGAGGCTCCAGCCCTACGGAGCTCGTCGAGCCGAGCGTCAAGGCGCTCCCTCTGCTCGAGCCGCTCTTCGACTTGAGCAAGCCGAGTCTCGAGCGCGGTGTAGTCCGTCTCGCCTCCGCCTGGGTCGGCCGGACAGCACTCGAGAAACTCGCCGATTCGGGCAGCAAGCTCCGCGCGTCGCGCTTTGATTCCCTCGAGGCGGCCGCGCAGCTCGCGAACCTCGTTGCGCGCGCCGTCGTAGCGCTCGACAAGGCGCAGCCACCGATCGAAGCCCGCATCGATGCGAGCCGGATCGTAACCCGCCCGATCGGCCAGCGCTTCGAGGCTGCCGCGACACAGCTCCGCTTGGCGCCGGAGATCTTCGAGCTCTCTCTCCAGGCCTTGGCGCCGCCCCGCTTTTTCCAGCGCCTCGCGCAGCTCGAGCACCTCGGCGTCGAGGCGCCCGAGGCACTGCCGCACGCTCTCCTCGGTCCACCGCTCGGGTCCTTCGATCCCACAGTCCTCGAAGCGGCGCCGTGCCTGCTCGCGCTCGCCGCTTCGGCTCCCGATCTCCCTGAGCGCGGCCGCTGCGGCTGCAAGCACCAGGACCGCGCCGAGCCACAGACCCCGGTGAACCGTCTCGGCCGCCACGCCGAATGCGGCCGCTGCAGCGGCCGCCAAGGCGACCACCGCGGCTTTCAGCCCTAGGGCAGCGCGCGGCGCCGGAGCAGAAAGCCAGCGCATGAGTTCACCGCGCGCCGCCTCGAGTCGGCCAAGGCGCGCGCGGTCCGGCGGCTCCCCGGGAAGCAGTCGCAGTTCGGCCTCGATCACTGCAGTGCGCGCCCCAACCTCGCGCATGCGCACCAAGTCTTGTTCGGCTTCCGAAAGAAGCGCGGGAGTGATCGATACCTCGGCCGCCGGCTTTCGGCCTCCGAGTTCCTCGAGCGCCGCCCGCAGCGCACCCTCGGCCCGGTCAAGGTCGGCTGCTACCCTCAACTCCTCGCGCTCGAGGTCACGCAGCTCGGCTAGAGACTTGCGCACAGCGGCCAGATCGGCCGGCTCCGCCCGATAATCGCCGAGGCCAAGGCCCTCGCGCTCGGTTTCGAGCGCAGAAGCGGTCTCGTCGAGCTCGGCCAACTCGGTCGCGGCGCCCTCGCGCTCGGCCCGAAGCCGGCGCAGCTCTTCGCCCTCGCCGCCGCCGAGCCGGTCCATGCCTGGCGGAAACCCGGCGAGTTCGGCTTGGCAGGCTGCCAGCTTGCGCCGGGCCTCGAGCAAGGCCAGCGCGCGCTTGCACGCGTCGGCCTCCTCGCGCGCGCCGCGAGCCTCGCGAAGGA
>CAYZHO010000267.1:0-405 GCA_964478045.1 uncultured Myxococcales bacterium
TCGGTTGCCCGGTCGAGCGCCGCCTGGATCGTACGCAACGCCTGATCGGGCGACGTTCCCAGGTTGGCGTCGTTCCCAACCGCGCCTCGCACGTAAAAGACATCCGGCCGGCTGCCGCCGCCCCCTCCTCCTCCACACCCCGCGAGGACAGCGAGGGTGAAGACGACCGCAAGCCTCTTCTCACCAACCCTCATCACCCTAACGAGCTTGCCGCGCCTCGCACCTGCCAGCAACCGGCCCACAACGACCGGCCAAGCGCAACGGATAGAAGCCCGCGGCTGCAGCGGGCGCCGGTGCTAGATGGAGGCGCGGGGCAGGCCCGAGCGGGCACTGGGCATTTGCTGCCGCGGGCGCAAGCCGGCCCTTGCCGCTCGCGCAGCCTGGGCAGGCGGCCCGCCGCGCGCG
>CAYZHO010000267.1:415-2662 GCA_964478045.1 uncultured Myxococcales bacterium
CGTGATCGGCGCCTTCCTCGTCGCCTACGGCCTGATCACCTCGGCCGCGCGCAGGTAAGAGGCGCTGCGCGCGTTGACAAGCCGCAGCCTACGGACATAGATTCGAGAGGCGGCCTGCTCGCTTTGCGCCGGGCGAGTCCTGCGGGCCGCCGGGAGGTAACCGATGGGCGCCAGCGCTTGGATTTTCACGGCTGCTGCTGTTGCACTCGCCGCGGTCTTGCTCGTTTTGGTCGTTCCCCGGCTCTTGCGAGCGCTCAGGACATACTGGCGGATGCGCGGGACCCGGCTGGTGACTTGCCCGGAGACGCAGTCCACGGTGGCCGTCGAGGTCGATGCGGCCAAAGCGGCTCGTGAAGCTGCTAGCGGCAAAGCCCACATCCGCTTGCGCGACTGCACGCGCTGGCCCGAGCGGGCCGACTGTCCCCAGGGTTGCGTCTCGCAGATCGAGCAGGATCCCGAGGGTTGCCTGGTCTGGCGGATCGTCCAGCGCTGGTATGCCGACAAGACGTGTGTCTACTGCGGCCGCCCGATCAAGGCAGACGAGTGGCTCGACTACTGGCTCGACCACACGCCGGCTCTGCTAGCCGCCGACCAGGAAACCGTTCAGTGGACCGAGCTGCCGCCCGAGGTTTTGCCCGAAGAGCTGCGCCACGCTCAGCCGGTGTGCTGGAGCTGCCACGTGGCCGAGCGCTTTCGCCGCGAGCATCCCGACCTCGTGATCGAGCGCCAGCGTAGCTGAGCGCGGCCGGCCCGGCGCGCGCCTACACCTGCTCCATCAGCGCATCGTAGAACTCGACGATGCTCTTGCGCTCCGATGGGGGCGTATCGAGGTAGGCCATCGCGTCGCGCGGGTGCTGGTTCAAAAGCCCCGTGATCATGTAGGGCAGATCGAACCCCCAGTTCATCGTCGCCCGTAGCGGCTCGATATACTTCTCGATGCACTCGAGAATCGGCCGCAGCCGATACTTGGGGTTCTTGAGGAAGCCTATAAGCAGTTCGAGCCGGCAGTTGCCGGCGCCGCGGCCGAGACCGGCCATCGTCGCGTCGAGGCGGTCCGCCCCGCGAATGATCGCCTCGATCGTGTTCGCGTAGGCAAGCTGCTGGTTGTTGTGAGCGTGGATGCCGACTTTCTTTCCGCTCTGCTCGCAGGCCCGCATGTACTTGTCCATCAGCGCCTGGATCTCCTCGGAGTAAAGCGCGCCGAAGCTGTCGACCAGATAGATCGTGCTGACGGGGGTTTCCGCGAGCACCTGCAGGCCCTCGTCGAGGTCGTGCTCGTGCACGGTCGAGACGGCCATTAGGTTGACCGTGACCTCGTATCCTTTTTCGTGGGCGTCGTAGATCATGTCCACCGCAACCGGAATCTGGTGGATGTACGTAGCCACCCGGATCAAATCGAGGACGCTCTGGTCGGCCGGCAAAATGTCTTCGCGGTAGTCGCTCTTTTCGGCGTCCGCCATGGCCGACAGTTTGAGGTCGGTGGGATTGTCCCCGACGATGCGGCGCAGGTCTTCCTCGTCGCAGTGCTTCCACGGACCGTACTTGTCCTTGGGAAACAGCTTCTTGGAGTTCTTGTAGCCGATCTCCATATAGTCGATACCGGCTGCGACGCACGTCTCGTAGACGGCCCGCACCACCTCGTCCGAAAACTTGTGGTCGTTCATCAGGCCGCCGTCCCGAATGGTGCAGTCGAGCACCTTGATGTCCGGCCGGTAAGTCAGCCACGTTCCCTTGTCGCGTTGTTTCTTGCTCTTGTCGGTCATTGCCATCGTCTTACACACTCTGCTTTGCGCCCGGCGAGTGCTATCAGCGCCGGTTCGTCTGGTACGTCTTCCAGCGTTTCAAGACTGCGGTCCCACCGCGCGGCGCACTGCCTCGACCATCGCCCGAACCTCCGCGGCGATCGAGGCGAAGTCGCCTGCGGCCAGCCAATCGGGCCGAAAGATGCTCGCGCCGAAGGCTACCGCCGCTGCCCCGGCAGCCAGGTATTCTGCCGCGTTGGCAGCCGTCACACCGCCGCAAGCCAACAGCTCGACCTCGTCGAGCGGCGCCGCAACCTCGGCAATGTAACGCGGTCCGAAGAACCGCACTGGAAAGACCTTCACCATGGTCGCGCCCGCGCGCCACGCCTCGTGGATCTCTTGCGGCGTGAGTGCGCCCGGAAACACGGGCAGTCCGAGTTGCACGCACTCTTCGACGACGTCGCGCACCAGGACGGGCGATACCACGAAGCTGGCACCGGCGGCC
>CAYZHO010000268.1:0-2648 GCA_964478045.1 uncultured Myxococcales bacterium
GGTACCCGTCAAGGCGTGCCAGGGCGCGGACGAGGCGAACCACGGCGTTGTCTTCGTGCGGAACCGAAGCGTGGCCAGGACGCCCGCGCGCCCGCAGTCGCAGCCAGCAAGGGCCCTTCTCGCTCAAGCCCAGCGCGAACATTGTCGTCTCGCGTCCAAAGAACGACCGAAAGCCGTACGCTCCTTCGTTCAATACCACCCCGGCCCTCAAAAGCTCGGGATGCTCGCGCGCCAGGTAACGGATGCCGTAGTGGCCGCCTCCTTCCTCGTCTGCAACGGCCAGCAGCACCACGTCCCGCTTGAGCTCGATACCCAGCCGCCGCAGGAGAAAGACGGTGAGCAGTTGCATCACGGCCATTCCCTTCATGTCGAGCGCTCCGCGGCCCCAAATCTCCCCGTCGATCAACTCGCCGGCGAACGGGTCGACTCGCCAGTGCTCGCGCTCGGCCGGAACCACGTCGATGTGCGAGAGCAGTACAATCGGATCGAGCCCGCCCTCGCGCGTGGCCTTGAGTGTGGCAGCCAGCGAAACGCGCTCGGGCGCCGCCTCGTACAAGACGGCAGCAATGCCCTCGCGTTCGAGCCGAGCGGCTAGGAACCGCGCGCCCTCGAGCTCTCGCCCCGGGGGATTCGTGGTATCGACGCGGATATAGGCCTGCAGGAGCTCGGTTGCCTCCTCGCGCACGGCCGTCCAATCGATGGCGCTCATCGGATCGTTCATGCGCGCATGATAGGCCGGCGTGCCCCGCGGGTCGAGAGCAACCAGGTTGACTACGGCCCGGCAAGCCCCGACAATTGCGCGCCCTGCCACTGCCCTGCCAGCGCGAGGAAGCGAAGATGAGCAAGAAAAGCATCCGCATCGACCGCAACGGCCACGTGGCCGAAGTCGTTCTCGACAACCCGGACCGCCTCAACGTGATGGCCCTCCCCGATTTCTTTTACGAAGTGCGCGACGCCTTCGGCGAGTTAGCGCGCGACGAGTCCGTGCGGGCCATCGTCGTGTGGGCCGAGGGCCGGATGTTCACGGCGGGGCTCGACCTGAAGTCGGCTGCCAGCCTGTTCTCGGGTGGTTCAGGAGCCGGGCAAGCTAGCCAAGCGCGGCGAAACTTCGAGCTCTACCGATCGATCCGCGATCTTCAAGACTGTTTCACGGCAATCGAGCGGTGTCCCAAGCCGGTGATCGCCGCGGTCCACGGCAAGTGCATCGGCGGGGGACTCGATCTGATCACGGCGTGCGACATTCGCCTGGCCTCGGCCGACGCGAGCTTCTCGATCTACGAGACCAAGATCGCGATCGTTGCCGACGTCGGCACTCTGCAGCGGATCACGGCAATCGTCGGCAAAGGCATGGCTCGAGAAATGGCCTTCACCGGCAAGTTCGTCGACGCGCAGCGCGCTCTGGCGTGCGGGCTCGTCAACGCCGTCTATCCCGACCGCGACAGCCTGCTTGCAGGAGCCCGCGAGATGGCCGCGGAAATCGCTGCGAACTCGCCGCTGGCCGTTCAAGGAGCCAAGCTCGTCCTCAACTACTCGGACGAGCACACGACCGAGGAAGGACTCGAATACGTCGCCCAGTGGAACTCTTCGTTCCTCTACAGCAACGATCTGACCGAAGCGATGCAGGCCTTCATCGAGAAACGACCGCCCAAGTTCGAAGGAACCTGAGCGCCGCCGTCAGGCGCCGGCGGCATCCTCTGCGGCCACGTAGCCGAACGTCATCGCTGGCCCGATCGTAGCACCGGCTCCGGCATAAGTCGGGCCCATGACGGACGCGGAACAGTTGCCGGTGGCATAAAGCCCCTCGATTACTTTTCCGTCGCGGTCGAGCACCCGGGCGCGTTCGTCCGTTGCCAGCCCGCCTTTGGTACCGAGATCGCCGGGGTAAATTTCGAGACCGTAGAACGGGGCTCTTTCAATCGGCCCCAAACACGGGTTCGGCTGCACGGAAAAATCCCCGTAATAGCGGTCGAAGACGGTCTCGCCCCGGCCGAACTCCGGATCCCGGCCCTCTCGGGCGTGCTCGTTGAAACGCGCCACGGTCTCCCGCAGTCCCTGCGGATCCACCCCGAGCTGGCGCGCTAGGTCCTCGAGCGTGTCGGCCTTCTTCAGGTAGCCGCTGCGCAGCCTGCGCGGCAGCGCCCAATCTGGCTGCTGGGTGGACTGCAGGAACGGACCGCACGGATAGCGGCGCCGAAACTCGGCATCGAAGACGAGGTAACAGGGAACCGCTGGCGTTTCCTGGCTGTTGCGCGCGTACATCGCGTTGACCACGTCGATGTACGGAGCGGCCTCGTTGACGAAACGCTGGCCGGTCTTGTCGACGAGGATACACCTGGGCAAGCCCTTCTCGATGACGAGCATGCGCGCGCGCTCCTCGCCCGGCACAACGGTTACCGGCCCCCACCACGCGTCGTTCGTAAAGCCTAGTGCGGCGCCGGCGCGCTCGCCCATCGTGATCCCGTCTCCAGTGTTGGAAGGGCTGCCGCAGGTCCACTCGGCGCGCGTCGGGTGGGGCAGGAATCGCTCGCGCAGCGCCTGGCTGCTCTCGAATCCGCCGCTTGCCAGGATGACGCCGCGGCGGGCCTGGATGCGCAGATCGCGCCCGCCCCGCACGGCCACCACGCCCACGACCCGGCCTCCCTCTACGA
>CAYZHO010000269.1:0-2639 GCA_964478045.1 uncultured Myxococcales bacterium
ATTTCGTTTTGGCTCGACGACGCCGACTTGCGCGAGCCGCACGAGCGGGCGCTCGCCGAAGTGTGCCCGCGGATGGCCGGCTACCTGGTCGCCGAGTCGGTGCCGGTGGCAAACACGACCCACCAGGCTCCACTGGGCCAGCGGGTTCCCGGCGTCAACATGGTCTCCCTCATCGAGCGCCCTGAATCGATGGACTACTTGGAGTGGATCAAGCACTGGAGGGGCCACCACCGCAAGGTCGCCATCGAAACGCAGTGCACGTACTTGTATATCCGCAACGTCGTCGTCCATCCGCTCACCGAGGGCGCACCGCCTTGGGCGGGAATCGTCGAAGAAGGATTTCCGGCCGAGGCACTGACGGACCCGATGATCTGGTACTGCGCCGACGGGGACGAAAAGAAAATGCAGGAGAACATGGCGCGGATGATGGAAAGCGTCCAGGCTTTCCTCGACATCAATCGCGTCGAGTCTCACCCGATGTCGCAGTACATCATCACGCAGTGACGAACGCACCGGCGGCTGGCGCGGTGGAGCAAGGAAACGGCCCGGCCGCAGGCGCGCCCCCGGCCGCTTGACCATTTTCGCGTTGGCTCGCCGGCTCGACAGGCGGTGCAGTTGCGCGGAGCTTTCCCCGGATCGACCGGACGCGGACCGCAGCCGCCTGCTTACCCGCGCCGCGGTTGCCGCCGCGGTAGCGCTTGCCCTGTGGCTCACCTGGCCGGCCTGGCATCGCGGCCTGCTACTGAATCGCGACAGCCCGCGCCATGCGCTGCGCGCCCGCGAGATGCTCGCGATGCTGCGCGCCCAAGGACGGGTGGACGGCTGGTCGTGGGCTTGGCAGCTCGGCGCCCCGCTGTTCTTGTTTCACTCCTACGGCTCGTACCTGTTGCAGGCCGTCTTCGCAGCATGCGCAGCCCGTCTTTCGGGCATCCCGCTCGCGCACGCCCAAGCCCTGACGGACAAGCTGGCGGCCGTCACACCGATCATCGCGATGCCGCCACTTTTGTACCGGCTGGCGCGCCGGGCCGGTCTCGGCCGGTGCGCTGGGGCCGCCGCCGCGCTGCTCTCTCTCGTCTTCGGGACCGAAACCGGCTACGGAATGATCGCCGCCTTCGGCGTCGGACTTCAGCCACACACACTCGGCATCGTACTGCTTGCTTGGACTCTGCCGCTGCTGCTCGACCCATCCCGCCTCGGCCGCCGACGCTTGGCCGCCGCAACGCTCCTGACGGGCGCGACATTCGTCGTTCATTTCATTTCCGCCCTCCACCTCGTTCTGTGCGCCTTCGTCCTCGCTGCTACGAGCCGCAATCGCCATGCGGCAATGCTTCGGGTCGCGATTCTCTCGGCCGGCGCCATCGCACTAGCAGCCCACGTCTTGCTTCCGGCCCTCGAGCTCGGCTCGGCCATGGGCCCGACACCCGCCTGGGGTTGGAAGCGCATCGCCTCGGCGGTGCTTTCGGGCACTTACTTCGGCCCGCGCCCGCTTTTTGTTCTGGCGCTTGCAGGCGCGGGGGTTCTCGCCACAACCAAGCGCGCGCAGAGTTTGCTGTGGCTAGTGGCCGCAAGCGCCGTCCTTGCTCTACTCCCGCCGGTCGCACTGCAGTTGCCAGCGGCGGGGCGAGCGCTTGCGGCTGCCGTGCAGCCGCGGGCGCTTGCTCTCACTTGCATGCTGATGCCCGTGCTTGCCGGAGCAGCTCTGGAAGAGGGCGCGCGCCTGGCTCGCGCCCGCGGCCCGTTCCTGAAGCTGAGCGCGGCTGTCCTCGGAGTTTATCTAGCTGCAGTTTGTGCGGGCGAGCTCGGCCGGCTGCGCGCCTGGGTGCGCACTGAAGAGACTTGGGCGACTCCTGCAAGCCGGCAGTGCTCGGCGGTTCTGTCTTGGCTCGCCACTCGCGGATATCAGGGAGCGGTCGTTGCCTACGAGCCGCGCGTGCTACCGCCTACTGCGTGCGGGACGACATCCATCGCAAGTCTCATCAACCTGCGCGCTCGGCTGGCGACCCTGACTGGCGATCAAGCCGAACTATCGCTAGGTCCCCGCCACGTCTTTGCCGCCCAGTATCTCGCCCATGCCAGCGCAGCGCAGGTCGCCCGTTGGATTGAACGGTACCGCATCGAGTACGTCCTCGTGCGCTCGCCGCAGCTCGAAAGGGTTCTGGCGGCAGTACCTGCCCTCCGCCGCGTGTACTCGCTGGGTGGGGTAACCGCCTACCAATCTCGTTTGGAGCCGCACGTGGCCACCGGGCCCGGCCTCGACATCGCTAGCGTCGAAAACGAGAAAGCCCCTGCCGAGCGCCCGTGGGGCGGGCGCACTCGCTTTTCGTGGCAGGTAGCCAACCGCTCGCGGCTCCCGCGGCCGCTTCTGCTTTCCATCACGTACCATCCCAACTGGGAGGCTCGCCTCGATGGGCGTCCCCTAGTGCTCGAGCGCACGCGCGACTGGCTGATGGTTGCCCGCATTCCACCTGGCAGGCATCGACTCGACTTGCGCTTCGGCCGGCGCCCGCGCGAGCGCGCCTACCAGGCAGCTTCCCTAGCGGCCTTGATCGTCTTGGCTGTGGCGGCCCTGTTCCCCGAAGGCCAGCAGACCCAAGCCCTTGGGCCCCGATCGCAAAGACCCAGCGTATGACCTACGGAAC
>CAYZHO010000270.1:0-654 GCA_964478045.1 uncultured Myxococcales bacterium
AGGCCGGCCGCCCCACAGCAGCCGCCAGCACGCGGGTAAAATCGGCGTTGCGCACGGGCTCGGGGGCCACAGCGTTCACAACCCCGCACAGATCGGCCGTCTCAAGGGTCCAGCGGATCATTGCTGCCAGGTCGCCGACGTGAATCCAGCTCAGCCACTGGCGCCCGCTTCCGAGCCGGCCGCCCAGCCCCAGTCGAAACACCGGCAGCAATCGCCCCAAGGCCCCCCCGCTCGGATCGAGCACCAGTCCAAAGCGCAAGATGACGACGCGCAAGCCTGCCGCCCCCCCTTCGAGAGCAGCCGCTTCCCATTGCCGGCAAACCTCGGCGAGAAAGCCTCGGCCCGGTTCGCTCGTCTCGTCGAGCAGTTCGTCGCCCCGGTCGCCGTAGACTCCAACCGCTGAAGCCGACACGAGCACGCTAGGGCGCTCGCTTGGCGGGAGCTCCTGTGCGGCCCGAAGCAGTGCCCGCAGCGGCTCGGTACGCGAGCGCAGGATTTCGAGCTTGCGCTGCTTGCTCCAGCGCGCGTCGGCAATGCCGGCTCCCGCCAGGTGGACCACCGCAGCCGATCCGGCCACGGCGGCGGCATCGAGTCTGCCGCCAGCGTGCCACTCGGCCACTTCGGCACCAGCCGGCAACACGACCCGCGCTCGCT
>CAYZHO010000270.1:664-2638 GCA_964478045.1 uncultured Myxococcales bacterium
GAGCGAGAAACCACACGCACGCTCGCGCCGGCCGCAAGCAGTTCGCGGACCAGCCGCCGGCCGACCAGCCCGGTCCCTCCGGTAACGAGGACCTGCGCTGCATCCGCGCCGGTCACAGCCGCTGCCCTAGTTCGGGTGCCCCGGCGCAGCGCCGAAGCAGCCGCGCGCCCGTGCCGCTGCTAGCAGGCCGCGGCTGGCCGGTGCGAACTCGTTTGAGAAACGACGTGGGGCGCGCTAGTGGTGCGTGTTCCGTCCCAAGCGCGCGAGCCCAGGATACGAGTCTCGCTGGAGAAGGCAGCAATCCATGGCGAATACCGCCGTCACGATGGAAAAGATCGTCAACCTCGCCAAGCGCAGGGGTTTCGTGTTTCCTTCCTCCGAGATCTACGGCGGTCTCGGCAGTTGCTGGGACTACGGACCGCTCGGAGTCGAACTCAAGCGCAACGTCAAGGAAGCCTGGTGGCGAGACACGGTAACGACGCGGCCGGACGTTGTCGGCCTCGACTGTTCGATCCTGATGCATCCGCGCGTGTGGGAAGCATCCGGCCACGTCGCCAACTTCACGGATCCGCTGGTCGACTGCAAGCAATGCAAGGAGCGCTTCCGAGCGGACCACGTCGAAGGCGACTGCTGTCCCAAGTGCGGGGGCGAACTGACCGAACCGCGGCAATTCAACCTCATGTTTAAGACCTTTATGGGACCGGTCGAGGACACCGCTGCCCAGGTCTACCTGCGGCCGGAAACGGCTCAGGGCATCTTCGTGAACTTCGCCAACGTAGTGAACACGATGCGCCTTCGCCCCCCCTTCGGCATCGCCCAGATCGGCAAATCGTTTCGCAACGAGATCACGCCGGGCAACTTCTTGTTTCGCACCCGCGAGTTCGAGCAGATGGAACTCGAATACTTCGTCAAGCCGGGCCAGGACGAACCGTGGTTCCGCTACTGGCTCGAACGCCGCATGGCCTGGTACATCGACTACGGCATTCGCCCCGAGAACCTGCGGCTGCGCCCTCACGGTCCCGAGGAGCTCGCGCACTACGCCAAGAGCTGCTCGGACGTCGAGTACGAGTTTCCCATCGGCTGGCAAGAACTCGAGGGAATCGCCAACCGCACCGACTTCGATCTTCGCGCTCACATGGAATATTCGGGCAAGGATCTCAGCTACTACGACGACATAGCCAAAGAGCGGTACGTTCCCTACGTCATCGAGCCGTCGGCAGGTGCCGACCGCTCGACCTTGGCCTTCCTGGTCGACGCCTACGACGAAGAGGGCCCGGAAGAGGATCGGCGCGTCGTGCTGCGCCTCCACCCTGCGCTCGCCCCGATCAAGGTCGCGGTCTTTCCGCTCATGCGCAAGGCAGGACATCCCGAGAAAGCCCAGGAAATCGTCGAAATGTTGCGGCCTCATTTCGCGGTGGCCTACGATCAGGCCGGGTCGATCGGCCGCCGCTATCGCCGCCAGGACGAGATCGGCACGCCGCTGTGCGTTACGGTCGACTACCAAACGCTCGAAGACGATACCGTCACGCTCAGAGACCGGGACTCGATGGAGCAAGAACGGGTGGCGATCGCGGACCTCGTCGACATCGTCGCCGAGCGAACGGCGCCGCCACCTCCACGCCCGGGCCTCGGCCCGAACAGCTAGTGCACCCGGGGATTCGGACTCGCCGGGGCCGACCGAAACGGATCACTCACAGGGAGCAACAAGCGGGGAACGATGAGCACGAGGCAGAAGAAATCGGCAAGCGCAAAAGGAAGGAAGAGGGGTGCAGTCCGGGGCGGCAAGCGCGCCCCCAAGTACGTGTACTTCTTCTCGGGAGAAGGAGCCGAGGGAAGCGCCGAGATGCGCGATCTTCTCGGCGGCAAAGGCGCCAATCTCGCCGAAATGGCGAACATCGGGCTGCCGGTCCCGCCGGGCTTTACCATCACAACGGAGGTCTGCGCTCTTTACGACCGTAAGACCGGCAAGTACCC
>CAYZHO010000271.1:0-2629 GCA_964478045.1 uncultured Myxococcales bacterium
GCGGCAGGCGCCGGCGCCGCGGGCAGGGGCAGGCTCTGTTGTCCTTGGTCTTCCTCGGGATGGCGAGCCGCCGCCGCAAGAGGGGGCGGCGGCATGCGATCGATCAAAGCGGCCAGTCGCGCAGGATGCGTTCTGTCTCTTCGGCGTGCGTGCTCTCGTCGCGGACCATGTCCTCTAACTGTACCGCCAGGCCTTTGTCACCGAACGCCTCGGCGTCTTTGGCGCGCTGAGTATAGTCTGCAACGGCCCGCTGCTCTGCCTCGAGGATCGCTTGGAGCATCTCGCGATTCGTTCTGGCGCTGGCAACCACCCTGGGCTGGGTCGTCGGCTCGCCTCCTAGTGCAGCAATCTTGTTCGCCAGGAACTGCGCGTGCTGCTGTTCGTCGGCGATTTCCGCCAGGAAGAACTGAACCAACTGCGGCCGATAGGGGCCCGTAGTCTTGGCGGCGTACGTCAGGTACTGGATGATCGCCGCCAGTTCTCCTGCTAGATCTTCGTTCAGTCTTTTGATCAGCTCTTGCTTGTCCATGTTTCGGTCTCCTTTCGACCTGCTGGTGTTCTAGCTTCATTGGTGCCCAACGGCAAAGCCGGCCGCAGCCAATCCCGCCGGCGAACGACAGTCGGAGCAAAAGCCGTTTCGCAAGTTTCCTCCTGCGGTCAAACGCACTTTGCGGCCCATGCGCCGATGCTCGTGTCATCGCGCGACGCGAGCGCGTGCGAAGAAGGTTAGGTCAAGACCGCAACGCTTCGGCAAGGCTCTGCGCGGGCGTTTGCGTGCGGGAGCAACCGCGCTGCAGCGCGCGCCGTTCTGCTGGCGCCTCGCGCTTCAAAAGCATTTCGGGGCGGTTCGAGCGGTAGTGTCTGGAAAGCTGCGTGCTCGTCGTCCCAGTCAACGGGTGTGGCGCGGTTCGCAGAGAGCAAGTCGGATTGGAAGGACTTCCTCGGCCGGCTTCGGCAGCGGGCTGTGGGTCAGGCGCAGAGGGTAGCGTGGATCCTCAGCACACCACGCTTTCCTGCGCGCTTTGTGTCTCCGCCGATCCACGGGCCCGGCGCTTCAGGCTGCCTGCCGGCCGCGGGCGCAGGGCAGAGCTTCCGGGCTACTGCCTGAGCCACAGCGGTTCTCGCGGGAGCTTTGGCTTTGCGGTAAACGGTGGGTGCGGCTTCTGCCCGACACGTGGGGGTGCGACGATGAGCATGACACGGAAAGTCCGCGTTGCCGCGGTTCAGCTAGCGCCGGTCTTTCTCGATCGCGAGGCGACGGCGGAAAAGGCGGTGGCAGCGATTCTCGAGGCTGGGCGAAACGGTGCCGAACTGGTGGTCCTGCCCGAAGCGCTGATCCCATGCTACCCCACGTGGATTTGGACGTCCGACTCGGTAGTGGTGGGCCCGGAGCTTTACGCCCGGCTGTGCGAGCAGTCGGTCGAGCGGGGCAGCGAGACGATCGCTCTGCTTCAGCAGGCCGCCCGAGAGGCGGGTGCGATCGTTGCGTGCGGAATCAACGAACGCGACGGTGCTACGCTCTACAACTCCCAGGTGCTGATCGACGCGGGCGGTGAGGTGCTCGGCTACCGCCGCAAGCTCATGCCGACCGTGGCCGAACGCACCGTGTGGGGATGGGGCGACGCCCGGGACGTGCGAGTTTGGCACACGCCGCTCGGCAGGCTTGGCGCCCTCATTTGCTACGAGCATACGATGACCCCGGTCAAGGCCGCACTGGCCGGCCTCGGTGAGGAAATCCACATTGCAATGTGGCCGGCAATGCCGGCGCAAGGCGAGCTCTTTTCCACGGAGACGATTGCGATCGCAATGCGCAACTACGCCTGGGAGACGCAGACTTTCGTCGTGCACGCGACGACGTGGCAGTCCGAGGAGTTTACGCAGGCGCTTCTGGCGGCGCACGGCGGCGAGGCGGCAGCGCCGGTAGTGCGGGCCATGGCGCCGCTCATGGCTGGAATGACCGGGGTGGTCGGACCGAACGGGAAGCACATTGCCGGCCCGGCTGCTGCAGGAGAGCAAATCGTCTATGCCGACCTCGATCCAGCCGAGCGCCTGCGCGCCAAGTACATGGTCGATGGAGCCGGTCACTATGCAAGACCCGACGCCGTGAGCGTCGTTATTCACGCACCTAAACCTCCGCTGGTGGCGGCGGGTGACTAAGTGGCACTTGAGACGAGCCGCTCGATCTCCGCCCCTAGGCCGTTTTGTTGCGGCCTTGCGGTCTTGCCTCTTATGGTGCCTCGAGCGATGGGTCGGTCGGCTCGGTTTTCGGCGCTTCGAGCTTACGAGAGCGGCTTGTGCTCTGCTGCCGATGCGAGGGCCAATAAGAGGTTTACGCTGCGCCGCCACTTTTTCGCGCAATGCCTCCTCGGCCCTTGCCAAGCGCGGCTACGACTCGCCGGCAGGCGCAGTGCACTCTTGGGACAGGACGGTAGCTTGGTCTGAGAAAAGGAGGCCCGTATGCGAGAGCAAGTTCCCCAACGCTCGCTTTCGCAGCACGTAAGGCGGCGATTTCTCTTGTGGACGGCTTTTTGGTGGGGCGGCGTCGGTGTGTGTGCGATCGCTTTTTACTTGGGGGCGCTCGATTTCCTAGCGAGCGCGAAACTCTCGCTCTATGGAATCAGCATCTGGC
>CAYZHO010000272.1:0-2626 GCA_964478045.1 uncultured Myxococcales bacterium
GGCTTTGTTGGTCGCGGCAAGCGGCGGGCCGAAGCCGGCCCGCCGCGCTCGTAGTTGCGCTCGGCCTCTGCGCGATTCACCATGCCCTCGATGAAAGGCTCGGTTTTGCTCCCCTGCGCGGGATTCGTCATTGCCTTAGCCGCCGCGCCGAACGCGGCCGCAATGCCCTCGGACCTGGTGGCGTTCCTCGAACGGACCGAGCGGATGGCCGGCTACCCTCAGGCCGCCCGTGCCGACCTCGTCATTCGGCGCAGCGATGGTAGCACCACCCGCGGCCTTCTCGTCGTCGATCCGAAAGCGGGCAAGCTGCTGCTGGCACTGCAGAAGCCGCCGTGGCGCGCTCTGATGCCGCTCGATTGGGGTAAGGGGAAAGCCCTCCACAAGGGTCGCGTCGTGACTTGGGACGCCAACCAGCCGGCCCCGGGAACCGAGTTGCGGCCGATGGAGTTCTTCCCGTTTTGGAGGGGCAACTACGAGTCGGCGTTCGTCTCCGACGAAACCACGAACGAAAAGACCGTAATGCTCTATACGGCGAAAAAGACTCCCTACGAGCTGTTCGTTATCACATTCGACAAAACCAAGCTCACGCCGCTCGAGATCAAGTACTACGAAGAATCGATGAGCAACCTGGTGCGCCTGCGGCGCAACAGCGGCTTTGTCATGGTGGGATCGCGCCCGCGTCCGGCTGCCATCGAGATCGACGACTTCGCGGAAAACCGCCATTGCCGCATCGAGCTCAAATGGCAGGCGGAACCCGAGCTTCCCGAGGGCTTGCTCGACGAAGCCAAGTTCGCAACGGTGCCTTTGACTTGGTCCGAATCGGGCGCGGCGCCGTAGAAAGCGCCGGCCATCGCAAGCTCGAGACCGCTTAGTAAAACAGGAGAGCGTTTTGTCACTCGCCAGGCGCTTGCGGGCCCCGCCGGGCGAGCGAGCGCACGATCATGGCTGCTGCCACAGCGGCGCCAAAGCCGTTGTCGATGTTCACGACGGTCACGCCGGCCGCGCACGAGTTCAGCATCGCCAGCAGTGCTGCCAGGCCGCCGAAGCTAGCACCGTATCCGACACTAGTTGGAACGGCGATCACCGGAGTGGCTGCCATACCGCCGACGACGCTCGGCAGTGCCCCTTCCATGCCCGCCACGACGATCGCGAGCACTGCGTCGTCGAGCTGATCCCGGCACGCTAGCAGCCGGTGGAGGCCCGAGACGCCGACGTCTCGCAGCTCGACGACGGGCACGTCGAGAAACCGCAACGTCTCGACGGCTTCCTCTGCAACCGGTCCGTCCGCCGTCCCGGCCGACAGCACGGCGACCGGTCCAGCAACCGGAACCGACTCGGCACGGTGCTTGCGGACTGCAAGGCGCGCGGTGGGGTTGTAGCGGACTCCAGTGATCGCCTGCTGCAGGCGCTCGGCCTTGCCGGGGCTCAAGCGAGTGACGAGCAGATTTTGCCGGGCCGCGACGATCTCGCGCGCGATCGCAACGATTTGTTCCGCCGTCTTCTCGCCACCGTAGATGACCTCGGGAATCCCCGTCCTGAGCTCGCGGTGCGCGTCCACTCGCGCGAATCCAAGGTCGGAAAACGGCAGGCGCCGAAGCTCTGCGAGAGCGGCTTCGGGACTCTTCCGGCCAGCGGCTACGTCCCCCAGCAGTCGTCGCAGGGCCTCCGGGCTCATGCGCGCATCCCGAAGTGGTCGTACCCGCCCTCGAGAAGCGTTCCACCTTTGGCGGCTACTCCTTCCCGAGCGGTAATCTTGCCGATACGGGTAAGCTTGCAGTCGTGCCGCCGGCAGAGCCGGATGGCCCCGGCAAGCGCCTCCTCGTCGCGCAAGACGACCAAAAGCTCGTAGTCCTCGCCACCGTGGAGCGCATATTCGAGCGGAGTCCGGCGCAGCACGCCCGAGCGGACGCGCCTGAGGCCCGGCGCCACCGGAACCGCCTCGAGATCGATCTCGGCTCCCACTCGAGAAGCCCTGCACAAGTGACCGAGGTCTTGGACAAGGCCGTCGGACACATCGATCATCGCCGCAGCCAGGCCGGCGCGCGCGAGTTCTTGTCCTACTCCCACGCGCAACGGGGGCAGGCAGTACGCCTCGGCTAGCCGCCCGCCGCGGCGGCCGGCCGCGAGCAAATCGACGCCGGCCGCGGCCCCGCCGAGCGTACCGGTCACCGCGATCGGTTGGTTGGGCATTGCCCCCCGGCGCAGAACGGGGCGCTCGGCGACGACACCGATCACGGTGACTGTGAGGGAAATCTCGCTCCCGCGCGAGACGTTGCCGCCGACGAGGGCGACCGACTCCCCGCGCGCGTCGCGATCGAAGCCGCGAACGATCGCGCGCGCATCGGCAAGCGCCATATCCGGGGGCAGGCTAAGCGAAAGCAACGCGTAGCGCGGCCGCGCTCCCATGGCGGCCAGGTCCGAGACGGCAACCCGAAAGGCCCGGCGTCCGAGCGCCACCGGGCGCAGCCACTGCCGTTCAAAGTGCACGTGTTCGGTCAGCGTGTCCGTGCTGACGGCCACGTGCGGCCCGAGTGCGAGCACGGCCGCATCGTCGCCGATCCCCACGCGCACGCCGGGAGCGCCGCGCCCGGCAATCTGGAGAATCTCCTCGATCAGGGCGAACTCG
>CAYZHO010000273.1:0-2620 GCA_964478045.1 uncultured Myxococcales bacterium
CCCCAATCCCTAATGTTTTCAGGCACTTGCAAATTGTACTTATCCCCGTCAAGCCTCCGCCTCTACGACTACGGCCAAGGCTTCACCCCCGCCGATGCAGAGTGACGCCACCCCGCGGCCACCGCCGCGCCGGCGGAGAGCGTGAATCAGTGTCACGAGGATCCGCGCGCCCGACGCTCCGATCGGGTGCCCGAGCGCAACAGCACCCCCGTGCACGTTGACGCGATCAGGATCAAGCCCGAGCTGGCGCACGACCGCGCACGAAACTACTGAGAACGCCTCGTTGATTTCGAACAAATCGATATCGCCGACAGAAAGCCCCGCCCGAGCGAGCGCTTTTTCGATCGCGTAGGCGGGGGCCGTCGTAAACCAAGCCGGATCCTGCGCGTGTCCCGCGTGCGCAACAATCCGCGCAAGCGGCCGCACCCCGAGCTCCTCGGCCCGCTCGCTCGATAGCAACAGTAACGCAGCCGCACCGTCGCTGATCGAGGACGCATTGGCCGCCGTCACCGTGCCGTCACGCTCGAAGGCCGGCCTCAGAGTCGGGATGCGATCGAGCCTTCCCCGCGCGGGCTCCTCGTCCGTATCCACGATCGTCACGCGCCCTTTTCCGTCCTTGACCTCCACGGGCACGATCTCGGCCGCAAACGTACCTGCCTCGATCGCCGCCAGCGCCCGCCGGTAGCTTTCAGCAGCGTGCGCGTCTTGCTCCTCGCGCGAGATTCCTTTCTCGCGGGCACACAACTCGGCGGCACTGCCCATGTGGAAGTCGTTGTAGGGATCCCACAGTCCGTCGCCGATCATCGAATCGATCAGCCGGCCGTGTCCCATTCGCTGCCCCCGGCGGACCTCCGGCAACAGGTACGGCGCTCGGCTCATGCTCTCCATCCCGCCGGCTACCACTACGTCGGCGTCGCCGCAGCGAATCGCCCGGTCGCCAAGTATGACGCTCTCAAGCCCCGACCCGCAGACCTTCCCGACAGTCGTGCACCGCACGGATTCGGGAAGTCCGGCGTACAGCGCAGCTTGCCTGGCAGGAGCCTGCCCGAGCCCGGCCGTGAGAACGCATCCCATGAAAACTTCGTCAACCCGATCGGGCGCAACGCCGGCCCGCTCGACCGCGGCGCGCACCGCAACTGCCGCAAGTTTCGGCGCGGGCACGAGCGACAGCGCCCCACCGAAGGCACCGATCGGCGTTCGAACAGCACTAGCAATGACCGTCCCAGCCACGGCCCGTTCCATAGAACGGCCGACCGGCCAATGCCACCGGCTGCAGGGCCTTGGCCAGCGGCCGTTGCGGCCGCCCCAAGCCCGCGCTCGCCCGCCAGCTTCTCAGATTAACGCGCTTGCTCGCGCAGGGCCGCCAGCCGGTAGCCGGCCTTCTCGACCGCCGCGCGCAGATCCTCCCGGCGCACCCGCGCGCGGGCAACCACCCGTGCTTGCCCGCTTTCGTAGTCCACCTCGGCCGACGAGACGCCCTCGACTCCTCGCAAGCTTTTTTCGATCGGTGCGGCGCACACCGGACACGTCATTCCTTCGATCGTCAAAACGAACACACGCGCTTTCGAACCGGGCCCACCACCTGCGCCACTCGTGGCCGCAGCGGAATCCAAGTTACTGCCAAGCAAAGCCGGTCCGAACTCGGGAAACAGTGCAAAACCAACGGCCAGCGCAGCGACCACCCAAAGCAACAACCGCCGGGCGGACCTCGCCTTGGTCGAACTCTCCGGGCAGCAGGCACCGGCCTCACCGCAGGCGCCCTGGCCGTCCGTGGCAGGCCGCCGGTAGGCGAAGTAGAACGCAGCCGCAAGAAACACGAAGGTCGCTGGCAGAAAAACCGGCCGCCACGCCTCAAGGCGGCCGGCGAGCGTGCCCACTGAAGCCCCGGCGGCGACCAACGCCAAGGGCAGCCAGCAGCAGGCCGACGCCAGGACCGCAGCAGCAATAGCACCGACTTGCGCAAGAACGCCGAGCCTTACCTCACCCCGGGACGCCGAGTGCTCGGCCTGCCCCTTGCGCTTAACCGCTTGCGCCACCGCGGCGCGAACCTCACCGAGACAGCAAGCGCCGCGTGGATTCGTTTCTTCGCAGCGGTCAAGTCCCTTGCGGCATCGATCGGTGATCTCACCCACAATCGCCGACTGTCCCGTTGCCTCGACCTCGGCTTCGATATCCTCGTAGGTAAAACCGAAGCAGTAGCAGATCGGCCGCGGCGGCGCAGACTCCTTGCGGCCCACGCGTACCTTCAAAGCCGAGCGACCGAGTACTCGGTCTCCTCCCGGACAGAAATAGACGGCGTCGCACCCAGGGCTGTCGCAGTAAAAGAAGCCGCCGAAATCCCACAGCGACTCGGCGATCTCCGGCCTTACCAGAGAGCGCACAGTCCGCGCCGACACGGGACGTCCCGCCAGCCCGCAGAGCGGACACCGCGGCCGCCGCGAAACCCTGCCACTGGAGTCACTCGCCGGCCGCTCGCCAGGGGGTGCGCCTTTCGAGCAACACTCGCTCATTTGATCTCCTCCTCGAACTCAAGGGCGTCGAGAATCGGGCACTCGCTTGCTGGCGCCTTTCCCTGGCATTGGCTCATCAAGCTCACGAGAGCCTTGCGCATGGCCCTGAG
>CAYZHO010000274.1:0-2555 GCA_964478045.1 uncultured Myxococcales bacterium
GGATCCCGAGGACAGCGGCAAGCACAAGGAAACGTACCTGTGGGTGTCGGCCGAGCGTCCCCGCCGGCTGCTCAAGGCCAAGAGCAAGACTTTCGTCGGTTCGATCTACGCCGAGTTGACCGACATCGAGCCGCTCGAGCGCTTTCCGGTGCCGGGAGAAAAGGACCGCGAGAAGGCCGAAAAGGCCAAAGCCTCCGGCGCTTCCTGAGCGACGTTGCGGGGGCGCGCTCTCCTCCGGGCCAGCTGGCCCGCGGCAGAGCCGAGTCGGCTGAGCCGGTGGCCGAGCTTGCGGGCGTCAGCGGTGCTTCGAAAACCCGGGGGCATCGGCGAGCAGCTCCAGCATCTGGCTCGGGCGTGGATCGGCAGGCGCAAGCTGCAACCAGGCGCGGGCGGTCTTCAGGGCCAAGTCCCGGCGGCCGTAGCGCGCGGCCAGTAAGGCTAGCGTAGCGACTACCTCGACGTCGGCGGGATCAGCTTGGCGCGCTGCCAGCAGCTGTTCGATGGCGGCATCCGCCCGCCCCAACCGTTCGAGCGCGAGTGCGTAGTTGTAGCGGCGGCGAGCGCTCTGCGGGTCTAGATCGACCGATGCAGACAGCTCGGCGGCAGCTTGTTCCCAGCGGTTGCGCTCGGCTAGGAGCAGGCCGAGCCAGTAGTGAAGGTCGGCACTCTGAGGGGCGACTTCCAAGCCCTCGCGCAGAATCGCCTCGGCACGCTCAGGTTGGCCTCTTTGCTGGTAGAGGGCGGCAAGCTTGAGGCGCGCGCTGTGAAAGGCCGGATCGCGGGTAAGGGCCCGGGCGAAGGCACGTTCGGCCTCGATCCAGCGGCCACGGGCTTCGGCGATCAGGCCGAGGTTGTAAAGACCGGCGGGCAGGTCTGCTGCCAGCCGCTCGGCGTGCTCGAGCTCGTCGATGGCGCGATCCGCTTCGGGAGGAATCGGGGCAGCCATAACCCCGGCGCTGGCAGCGAGCGCTCGCGCGGCTTCCAGCCGCACCGCGCGGATCGGATCGGCGGCCAGCGCAGCGAGAAGCTCCATCCGGCCGGCTCGAGACCAACGGGCCAGGGCACGTGCGGCGCCGAGGCGCACAAGGGCCGAAGGGCTGCGCGCCGCCGCCGGCAGGACTTTTGCCGCTTCTTGGTTGCCGGCCAGAGTTACGAGCAAGGTGGCGCGCAGGATTGGCGGCGTTGCCTCGTCGAGAGCAAGCTCGGCGAGCTCGCCGGCGGCCGTGCCCCCCTCGGCCGCTGCGGCCGAGCGCGCGAGCAGCCACCCACCCTCGTTGCGCGGGCTAGTCTGCCCGCCCCACCAGCGGGCGGCCCACTCGGCGGTCCACTCTTTCGGCCGGTCGCTGTGGCAAGCCCGGCACGGGTCGGGTGTACCGAGCGTAACCGAAAGAGCCGGGCGCGGAGCGCGAAACCAGTGATCGCGCCGCCGGTCGATCCTCATGTACGTGCGAGCCGGCATGTGACAGCCCAAGCAGTCGGCTCCTGGGCTTGCAGGTTCGTGGTGGTGGTGGCGCTCGTCCGCGTAGACATTGGACAAGTGGCAAGAGAGGCACACGTTGCCGTCCGGGTAGCGAAGCCTGAGGCTATGAGGGTCGTGGCAGTCGCTGCAACGTACGCCCTGCTGGTACATCTTCGAGGCGGCGAACGAACCGTACACGTAGACTTCCTCGCGAATCTGGCCGTCGCGATAGTAAAGCGGCTCGGACAACAGGTCGGGTTCGTGGCCGTCGAGAAATGGCGTCCCAGGCAGGGGCAGGGCGGCCAGGCGGCGCCGGTGGCTGTGACACCGCGCGCACACTTCGACTTCGACCCGGCGGCGCGGGGGTGGAGACCTGTGGTAGCGCAGAGTCTTCGGATCAAGCCGCCACAGGACCGCCGAATGCGGTTCGAAGCGAACGGTGAGGCCGCGCGCGCTCTCGCGCGGGCGCGCGCCGGGCGAAGGGGCGTCGGCCCAAGCAACGTGGCGCGATCCCGGCCCGTGACAGGCCTGGCACCCCACGCCGAGGCGAGCCCAGTGGCTTTCATACGTGTCGGCCTGCGGATCGTAGTTCTTGCGGAACCCGGTCGTGTGGCATTCGATGCACATTGCATTGGCGCACTGATACACGCCAGTCCAGAAAAACGGATCGCCGGGGCCGCGCGCGGCTTTGGGTTGAAGCTCGAGCCAGCGGCGCCCGACCACGTCCCAGCCCAAGGGAAGGCTCTGTAGCCGGCCTTTCGGCATGCGCACCAAGTATTGCTGGATTGGGAACACCCCGATGGTGTAGGCGATGGGGAAAACGTCGCGGCGGCCGCTGTCTGCGGGTGCTTCGACGAACAGCAGATTGCCCCGGCGCACGAAGCGTACTTGTTCTTGGCCGTAGCGTACGCTCGCTCCATCGAACGGGGCGAGTACCGTCGTTACGGTTGCCTCCTGCATGGCGAGCTCGTGGTGCGAGCCGTGCCAGAGGCGATATTCGACGGGATGGCAGCGCGCGCAGGCTTCTTCGTCGACGTAAGAAAGGGGCACCGATGGGGTAGGTTTTTCACCTCGATCCTTTGTGCTTGCGGTCGCG
>CAYZHO010000275.1:0-2524 GCA_964478045.1 uncultured Myxococcales bacterium
CCCGCAAGGCCTCGTCGTCCTCAACCAGCAAGATGGTGCGTTCCATGGGCGTGCCCTCGTCCTTCGCGGGGCAGCACGATCCGAACCCTCGTGCCGCGCGCGGGTGCGCTCTCGATCTGCATGGTTCCGCCGTGGCGCTGGACGATCGACTCGGAGATGGACAATCCCAGACCGGTGCCTTTCCCGGGTTCCTTCGTCGTGAAGAACGGCTCGCGCGCGCGGGCCAGCACTTGCGCGTCCATGCCGGCTCCCTGGTCGGTGACCTCGATCGACAGGCTGCTTTCGTTCGCGGCTAATGCGACCTTGATCTCGCTCCCGGGTGGACTGGCATCGATGGCGTTGGCGAGCAGATTGAACAGCACTTGATGCAACCCCTGTTCGTCGCACACCACGGGCCCGAGATCGTCGGGCAGGTGAACCGCTACGGTGCATTGCGCGGCCTCGAGCCGATCGCGCAGCAAGGAGATCGTGTCTTCGAGCAGCCGCCGCAAGTCGGTCTCGACTTTTGCGGACGGCAGCCGTCCAGTGGAGTAGCGGGCAAAGTCGAGCATTTTCTGGACAGCTAGAGTGGAGCGTTCGGCCGCTTGGGCAAGGCGTTCGACTTCGGCGACTGCCCCCGGTGGAAGCTCCCCCCGGCGCGCTCGCTTTGCTAGGAATCCGGCGTTCATCACGATGATGCTGAGTGGGTTGTTGATCTCGTGCGCAATGCTCGTGGCGACTTCGCCCACGTAGGCGAGTTTCTTCGAGGCGTCGAGTTGCCGGGTGCGCTCTTCGAGGCGGGCCAGGAGTTCGGTGAAGCGATCGGCGATGAGCGTGGTCTCGGCGGTTTCGGCCGCAAGTATTGCGCCTGTTGCAGCCGTGCCGTCGAGCTTGCGTTCGAGCGTGACCGCTGCTTCGACGCTGCGCGACAGCTGCTCGACTGGGCGGCTGATGTAAAACGCAATCCCGAAGACCGCCGCCAGCCCGAGTAGCGCGCCCCACCGGAGCACCATGCCGAAGGTTTGCTCGATCAATCGCCGGGCGGGAACCAGACTGAGCCCGAGCCGGACCCGCACGCCCCGCTCGCGGGCCTGGTAGTCGTAGACGAGTTCGTCGCCGAAGCGGATCAAGACGGAGGTGACTTCTCCGAGGGCGGCTTGCGGATGGTGAACTTTGAGCAGGTCCGACGGTACGCCGGCACGAAACGTCGACCAGATTAGGTTGCCGGACTCTCCGAGGACGAGGACGTAGCGGATGTCGGGGACCGACCGCATCTGCTTGGCCAAGAGCTCGGCCAAGCCCGTAAAGTCTTCATAATAGACCAGCGGGACGCATTCGACGGTCAGTGCGCGGGTGGTTTCCACCCCGCGCTCGCGGACGAAGCGATAGGCGGTACGCGAGAGCAGGTACTCCAGAGTGGCCATGCTCAGGGCGGTCCACAGTGCCAGTAGAGCGATGAAGGAAATGGCGATGCGCGTGCGCAGCCGCATCGGGCGCCAGCCGCGCCATGCGGGGCTCCCTCGGGGAGTCATGGCCGCCGCTCCGCAAGGTAGCGGCGCACGCGCGTGACCATGCGAATCACGTCCCCGTACATGTCGGGCCGCGGCCGTTCGAAGCGGCGAATGCCGAGCTCCTCGAGAATCCGCCGGCCGTCCTCGGAGTCTTCTAGGTCGAGAAACGCGCTCGCGATCGCGTCTCGCAGGCGGGCAGAAAGAGCGGCCGGCGTCACCACGGGGTTGGCGCCGAACGGGGGCGAGCGGTGGAGGACGCGCAGCTTGCCGCGAAGCACCGGATTGTGCCGGATCTCGTAGTCGTACACGAGGCTGTCGACCGCCGCGCCGTCGGCCAGCCCGTCGAGAACCGCGCGAATGCTGCCGTCGTGGCTATAGGTGAACGTCGTTTGGGCGAAGAAGGTTTGCGGGTCGAAGCCCCGTTCGAGCAGGAAGTACAGGGGATAGTAATGGCCGCTTAGCGAGAGCGGGTCACTGAAGGCAAACGACCTTCCGGCGAGTTCTTCGATGGAAGAGACAGGGATGTCCGCTCGGACAATGAAGTAGGAGCGATAAGTGGCACCTTCGGCGTGAACCGGCACGGCCACGACTTCGAGCGCGACTCGCCGGTCGAGCAGGGCGTGCACGTACGCGCCGGTGCAGATGATGGCGACGTGCACTTGGCCAAGGCGAAGCAGTTCGTTAACTTCGTTGTACGTCTTGCGCTGAACCAGCCGAACCGGCCGGTCGAGGCGCTTGGCTAGCAAACTTGCCAGCTCTTGGTAGGCAGCAATCGTTCGCTCCGGCGACCACACCGGTGCAACGGCGAAGCGCACGGTGGCTTCGTCGTACTGCCGGGGCGGTACCGGCGGAGAATCCAACCGCACCCGCGCGACGGGCCGCGGAGAGCGCAAGGCTATTGCCGCCCAGACGAGCAGCGCGGTCGCGGCAAGAACGAGAGCGATCAGTAGGGTCGCCCTGCCGCTTGAGTGGGAGGGCCGTCCCCTCCGGCCGGGCGGGTGGAAGGGGCCGCGCGAAACCCTCGTGGGGTAGCG
>CAYZHO010000276.1:0-2521 GCA_964478045.1 uncultured Myxococcales bacterium
GTTCAACCTCGTCTTTCCCGCCACTTACAATCCGCCCAACCTCCCGCGCGCCCACGACCTCAACGTCGATGCGCTCCTCACGGCCGACTTTCACCTATCGCTGGGAAGCCCCGCAATTGATGCGGGAACCGAGGATTTGTCGGCCATGCCTGCGGGCGATCCGATTCCCAACCTGCAGGACCTGCGTGCCCGCAGTGCGGTTGCCGGACAGACGGGCGACAGCGGTGCGCTGGATCTCGGGTTTCACTTCTTTTCCGGCTGAGGCGACCGGCTCGGCGGAGCCTCGGCTGGCAGTCTCGCGGGCTAGCGTGGGGAGCTGCGCGCGGCCGAGGTGATCAAGCCGTAGGCGACGAGGAAGGCGCCGATCACGCAGACCACCGCCGGGCCGCTCGGTAGGTCCCAGCGGTAGGATGCGCCAAGTCCGACCACCGAGCCGAGCAGACCGGCGCTCCAGGCTACGGCGAGACGCTGGGGCCAGCCGTCGCAGATTCCCACCGCGAGAATTGCTGGTCCGACCAAATAGGTGAACACCATCAAAATACCGCCGATTCCCACCGCGAAGGTGATCACCACCGCAAACGACCCGTAAAAAACGAAGTCCCACAAGCGAACGCTGAGGCCCCGCTCGAAAGCCGCCTCGGGGTCTTCGGTGATCAGCGTGAAGCGCTCGCGCAGCGCGTAGTGAAGTGCTCCGACCGCCGCGTAGACGAGTGCGTCGCGGGCGATCGTCGGCCAAGTCACCCAAAGCACGGCACCGGCCAAAAGCTCCTTGATGTGTTCGGCGCCTTCAGGCGCTCGGTCGGCAATCACGATGGCCAGGGCCGAAGCAACGACGTACGTGATGCCGATGATGGCTTCCTGAGGAACCCGCTCGCGGCGCGCGCGCGTCCAACTAAGAACGGCAGCCCCGGCCAGCGCCGCCCCGAGCGAGTAGGCCAGCGACGGCCGGCTGCCCGGGGGATGGCCAGCCAGAAATCCAACCAGCGTTCCGAGGGCCGCGATCTGAGCCAGCGCGAGGTCGACGAAGATGACCCTGCGCAGGATCACGTGGAGGCCGAAGTAACCGAGAATTCCCGCCAGTAGGCAGGAGGCGATGAGCGGAGCGGCTAGAAACGACAGAGCTTCACTCATGGGTCGGCTCCTCGGCGAAGGCTGCCAGCAAGCGGTCGATCCACAGATCGATCAGCGAGAAGTAATCGGGAGCCTCGGGCGTTCCCGGCTCCAGCGTGACTCGCACCACCCGGCAGCCGGTTCGCTCGGCGATCATGCGGGGTTTGCTTGGCGCAAAGTAATCGGCCGATAGCAGCACGCGGACGTGCTCGCGCTCAATGCGATCGATCAACTCGTGGACGTGGCGCGCCGATGGCGGAATGCCGGGTTTGGGCTCCACGTAGTCGACGATCTTCAGTCCAAAGAGCGTCGTGAAGTAGATCCAATTTTTATGGTAGGCGATGATCTTCTTTCCGCGCAGCGGCCGGGCCTTTGCCAACCAGCCGCCGAGCAGGGTGGCGAGCGGTTTGCCCTGGTACGTCTTGCTCTCCAGGAAATCGACCAGACGTCCCTGCTCGGCCAGTGGGTCGAGCACATCACTGCCGAGCAAGCCGGCCAGCTCCTTGCCGTAGAGCGCCTCGTCGATCCGGCGCTTGAAGTCGGCAAGCTTGGCCCGGTAATAGGCGGCGCCAGCCGGATCGATGCGTTCGAGGCCGGCAGCGATGTTGGCGGCGATTACCTTCGCATTGATCGGGCTCGTGTGGATGTGCGGGTTACCGTAGATGTGCACGTCGCCGGCCGCCCGGCTCGGGTTCGAGGGCACGTCGAGCATGTGGACGCCGGCGGCCGCGGCTACGAAGCCGGGCTGGCCGTCGCGAATGCGCGCGTTTCCCGACTTGTCCACCAGAGTGGGCGCCCAAAGTTCGAGATCGAGGCCGGTGGTGACGAACAGATCCGCGTCCTGGAGCATTAGCGCCAGGGAAGGCTTGGGCTTGACGAAGTGGGCGTCCTCGTTTGGTTGCGAAATGGCCTGAACCGTCACCCGCTCGCCCCCGACCTCGCGGGCGATCGCCGCGTAGCACGGCAGGGTGGTTACCACCTTTACAGTGGCACCGGCTGGCCTGGGGACGAGCAGGCAAGAAAAAAGCACGACGGCGGCCGCCGCGAGACGCGCTTTGCACCGGCGCGACTGCTCTCGGCGGAACTCGCGCCTGGTAGGTGCGCTCGGCCGGACAGGTATGTTCGGCGCTATGATTTCGTGCAGAGTCGTTCTCCTAAGTCGCCTCATGATGGTCCCCCGTCAATAGCGTTCGTGCTTGTGAGGGCCGGCGGCCCAGGTGAGCTGCACGGCCAGGCGGTGGTCGTAGTCTCGGCGAGCCTGATCGCGCGCGAGCCGATAAGCGGCCCGCAGTCGCACGTACTCGCTCTGCCACCAGGTCAGGTACGGTTCGAGCTGCCAGCGGTCGGCCGAGGGATCGAGAGGGTCTTCGGCGAAGTCGTAGGCTAGACCCGCGTACAGGTTGCGGGCGAG